>NZ_LR134002.1:635714-953571 GCF_900635155.1 Streptococcus sanguinis | reverse complement strand
AACACGAGTGCCAGACCTCCAAGAAACACGACTAGATAATGCCTAAAGAGAACTGAATCGGAAATCCTTTCTGCATTAAGGACACCAAATTCGAGGCGGTCAGCACCTTGGCTTCGGTCAATAGTCCAGAAAGTGCTCTGCAGATCCGGCTGATCTGAGACTTTGTTAATCTTTTGGATTGCCCCGGGAATCATGAGCATGAAGGACAGCGGCCCCCTATTATAGCTTCTCAGATAGTGGTAAGAGCCAGGCTTGAACTGCTTTTTAGTAGCTTCACTGACAGTCTGCATCTTGCCAAATGTCAGCTCCGGCATTTGAACATTGTAAACTTGTTCATACAGTTGATTGGTTAAGATGACTTGGCCGATGCCATTTTTCAGATCCAAGTAAAGATAGCTAGAAAAGCCATCAGCATTACCACTGTGTCCCAGCAAGGTAACACCATAGTGACTGGCCCAAAAGCCATGAGCATTACGAACAATATCCGTACCAGGGTGGGTAGAGGTTGTTGAGTAAAGCTCGGTCCAAGTTTCTGGACGATGAAAGAGCGCCTTACGTTCCAGCAAGGCCTGGGCGAATTTCTGTAGGTCTCCTAGAGTCCCCACAGCCCCTCCGACTGGGTACATCCAGAGCTTAAATGGTGTATCTCCCAAGAGCTTACCTTGGTCATCATAGCCCTTATCCTCCTTGCGCTTTTCCTGTACGTAAGCGTTGTCCGATAAGTCAGGCAAGATAGCAGTCCGATTCATGCCCAGCGGCTCAAAAACATGCTCATGGACATAGTCTGCATACTTCTGCCCAGAAATCCGCTCCACGATATAGGATGCCAAAGCCGTGCTGTAGTTAGAGTATGATGTCGTCGTACCCGGCTCAAAGGACTGAATAGGCTGGTAATCGCGGAACTGCTCTTCCAAGTCGCTCTTATCTCCCTTTTTGTAGAGTGGCATTTCATCAAAGCCAGCCTGATGGTTCATCAGATCCAGCATGGTGATAGGTTTATCGTAGCGAAGATTGCGGAGAAAGCCTTCCGGCAAATAGGTGCGGATGTCTTCTTCTAAGTCTAGCTTCCCTTGCTCCCAGAGCTGCATGACCGACACCCAGACCGTCAGTTTAGTGATTGAAGCCCATTCAAAAACACTGTCATCGTCAACTTTGACTTTGTTTTCCTTATCCACATAGCCAAAATTTCCCTTGTAGATGGTTCCGTTTTTATCAAAGACTGCTGTTGCCATACCGGCCGTTGTCTTTTCATGTTCCTTGACAAAGTCTTGGATTTTCTGACCAATTTGGCTGCGATCTGTGCCAGACGGCAACTTCTGCGAGTCAGCTAAAGCAGCGCTCGGCCGGAAGATTCCTAGAGTTATAATCGTTAAAAGTATCAGAATAAATGATTTTTTCATAGCATTTCCTTTCTGTTCGACTCAAAGATTCACATGAGCTAAGGTCAGATAATTGTACAGTCTCCTTTTAATTTTAGAATCAGCTTATTCTTATTTTTTAGTCATGAGTTTTTCTCTTCTTTATCCGCCCGATACCAGAGATAAATACTGTAAAGGGTCAGAATGCCCAAGCCGCCAAGGTAAAAGAGGGAGTTGACCTGAGAAAAATCAAACTTATCAGCTAGGTTGATGCCGACAAAGGTTTCTATCAGAATGTCTAGCAGGGCGTGGAAAATCATACAGGCAAGGACGGATTTCGTCTTCTTATGCAGCGCAGCAAACCAGATAGACTGGATTATAGTTACAATGGTATAGACTAGAAAGGGATTCTGACTCCGATCATAAAAGCGGTCATAAAACCAGAGAGGAATATGCCAGCAAGCCCAAGCTAGTCCAGTTATTGAGGAGGCGATAAGCATAGAGAACTTCTTTTCCAAAGCCGGCTGCAGAAAGCCTCGCCAGCCAGGCTCTTCCATGCCACCAGCCATGGTCATGAGGTAGATAAAGGATCCAATAAATGAAAGCAGAGCTCCGTCTACTAGCTTGCCTCCGGAAGCTAATGCAAAAGTCACTGCCAGACCTCCACTGAAGAGTAGGAGATAGAGCCAAGTCCCTTTCTTGCTTGAGAAGATAAAGGAACAGATGGCTTTGAAGCCTTTTATTTTCAGCACCATTAGGCTTGCTAACACCGGTCCGAACATACTGAGACTAGATAGGAGGCCTTCCAGAGTCAGATAAAGTACGGGTGGATTTTCCGGCCAGAGATTTTTGAGAATAATCGCTAGCAACATAAATCCCCAAGTCCAGCCGAAGTTCCAAGCTAGGAACGGCCAGACTAGTTTTGGTTGTGGTTTGCTTCTTGTTTCATTGGTCATCTGATTTTCTCCTTTAAATGGTTTGATTTTATCTGCTTGCTTTTTGTAGTCTGATAAGATCCTTGATTTTTTGCTTCGTTTAGCCGCGCTCTGTATAAAAGACAGCTATCGTACTTCAGCTCCTGTTGAAAAATCACTAACCTTAAGATTGTAAAAAGAATTAATCAAACGGTTTACCTCATGAGACAGTCCATTCCCAAAAAGAAAGCGGGAAAATAATCACAATGCCCACCACTGATAGAGCGACCAGTAGAGGATATTAACCACGATTGCCAACGCAGATAGACTAGTCATGACCGTCAGGTAGAGTCGGCTCTTGCTCAGTCCTTTTCTTGCTTTGGTCAGAAGTGGGAAGACTGCACAGCCAGCCAGAATCAATCCCAGACCGGCAAAGACCATGTAGCGCCAGCTAGCTAAAAAGGTCAGATCACTGGTAGCAAATGTGTTGAAGAGGAGGAGGAAGTTTATAGCCACACCTACTCCAGCCAAGGAAGTTAGGTAAGTCCAGATACGAAGAGGTTTTGGTGTTTTAGATTGACCTTTTTTGAAGACCAAGCGGAAGAGATCCAGTCCGCCCCGTGCCAAAAAGAGAATGATACTGAAAACAATTCCGACTGCCGCTGAAATAAGCAGAGCCCAGTCTGTAAAGAACTCGCTATCCTTGACTCTGAAGTTATCGCCATAGGAAGCTGTTACCTTAGTCTCGTCTCCACTACCGCTGACTACTGAAAAATTCTGACTCAAAAGCGGATTGTCCTTGGATTTCTCAACAAACTGAGTGTAAAGCAAGATTCTGGAGATAGACATAGGACCACTGGCAAAGGAGCGAGCAGATCGGTAATTGCCAGACTGGAATTTGTCAAAGGTGGCTGAGTCCGTCTTTTTCTTAGGTCCAAAAACCAAGGCTGGCATTTCATAGTTATAAACCAACTCATGATCTTGATTCGTCATAATGGTCATACCTATACCATTTTTCAAGTCCAGCAGAATATAAGATGAGTAGCCAGTTGAGTTTCCTCCATGGCCAACAAGCGTCGTGCCGTACTCCCGTGTCCAAAAACCGTGCATATTGAGCGGCATATCCGTTCCTGGATAATTCGATGTTGCCGTGTAAAGGGTTGTCCAAGTCTCAGCGTGCTTGAAAAGCTTTTCTTTCTTCAAAAGCGCTTGGGCAAACTTCTGGAAGTCCGCCAGAGTAGAGACGGCATTCCCTGCCGGGTAAAGTCCTAAATGAAAATAGCTAGTTCCCATAGATGTCCCGTCCGCCCGATAAGAGATTTGCTCCATCCGCTTCTGGTAAATCTTTGGATTTTCTTTAAAGTCAGCTGATAGAGCAGTGTCTTTCATTCCTAGTGGTTGGAAGATATGTTCATGGACATAGGCTGAGAAGTCCTGACCGGAGATTCTCTCAACGATGTAGGCTGCCAGACTAGCAGAAAAGTTTGAGTACGCTGTCATGGTGCCTGGCTCGTAGGACTGTTCTGGCTGATTAACTGCCAGAATCTCCTCAATAGACAAGCCCTTATCTTCCTTATAGGCGTGGGTAGACTCGCCAAAGCCGGCCTGATGGTTCATGAGGTCTGTCATAGTGACGGGATTGTCGTAGCGCAAAGTCTTCATAAATCCCTCTGGCAGATAGGTGCGAATGTCTTCGTTAAGGTCAATCTTGCCCTCTTCCCAGAGCTGCATGACGGAGACCCAGATAGCTAGTTTCCCGACTGACCCCCATTCAAAGACACTACTGTCGTCGGCTTTAATGCCTTTTTCCTTATTCATATAGCCAAAACTACCTTGGTAAATAGTCCCGTCCTTGTCAAAAACGGTTGTTGCCATACCGGCCGTCGTCTTTTCATGTTCCTTGACAAAGTCTTGGATTTTCTGACCGATTTTGTCACGGTCCGTACCAGACGGCAGCTTCTGTTCTTCAGCCAAGGCTGTAACTGGCCGGAAGAGTCCTAGAGTTATAATCGTTAGAAGCGTTAGAATAAATGATTTTTTCATGATATTTCCTTTCTATTTAGCTTCAACAATCGCATAGGCGATACTTCTGTATACCATTCGGATAAAAATTCTTAACATAGCTTTCTCCTTTCTTACGCAATGATTTGCATCATCTAATCAAAGGTCACAGTTTCTACAGCCACCCTTGTCGCTTCATCTTTCTTGACATAGTCCTGAATTTTTTGGCTAATCTCAATGACCGCCGTGTTAGACTTCAAAGATTGCTCCATCGTCTTAGCTTGAGGCGTTTTTACTAGTCCTAAGCTTAGGACTGTTAAAAGCCAGAGAAATAAAGTTTTTGGCATGGTTTCTTGCTCCTTAGATACAATTTAAAATGACGACTGGAATCTATCCTATCCCATTCCAGCTCTTCTTATCTTTTACAAATTTTAGGCCTATTTGTATAATCATTTTATATATATTATTTTTATATACAAGACGATTATATATAATTTTTTGGTATATGTCAAATTTTTATATAATTAAAAAATTATATATCAAAATCAGCTTAAAAGCCTTGAAATCAATATTCTTAGAGAGTTTATAAAAATTTGCTCCAAAAATCTTTTAAAAATTTTTATTTATTTGAAAGCGCTTGACGAATTTACTTTCTTCTGTTAGACTTAAAGCAGAACTATTTCGGAGGTACATGGAGACATGAAAAATTAAGTCTATTTTTTAAAGGAAACTTTATTTAGTAGATTTTGTCATGTTTCTGCATATCCGCGGGATGTTCATTTTTTGTGCTTTCTAGCTTCTATTTGCTTATCTTTAGATTAATCCTGTCGCTCCTATGACAGTGTAAGCTGGAAGCCTATAGACGAATAATCCTACTTAGACACTCCTGTGTCTGCTTTGTGCAATCTCAACAGCTCTGCTAAATAAAGCAGGGCTGTATTTTGTGTTAAAAAACGAAGGAGACATCTATGCTTCAAATAAGAAATCTAACTATCACCCACCTAAAAGACCTGAAAGAGTTAGTCAAAGATTTGTCACTGACTGTCAATCAAGGAGACAAGGTCGCTATTATCGGTGAGGAGGGCAATGGCAAGTCCACCCTGCTCAAGCTCCTGCTAGACGAGCGACTGGTCAGTTCCTATGTCAGCTACAGCGGACAGATTGATAAGTCCTATACTGCTGCTGTCTACTTACCCCAGCAGCTACCTTCAGAGGATGCCCAACTGACGCTCAATGACTATTTCTTTGCTGATTTTGAGACAGAGCTGGACTATGCCAAGCTCTACCGCTATGCTGGAGAGCTCAACTTTGACAGCCAGCGTTTTGCCAGTCAGCAGCAGCTCTCTAGCCTATCTGGAGGAGAAAAGCTTAAAGTCCAGCTTATCAAGAAACTAGCCAGCGATTGGGACATTCTCTTTCTTGATGAGCCCTCTAATGACCTTGATCTCGAAACTCTGACATGGCTGGAAAACTTTATCAGCCACAGCCAGAGAACGGTCCTTTTCGTCTCTCACGACGAGCACTTTCTCGCTCAAGCTGCGACCAAGATTGTTCATCTGGAGCGAATCAAAAAGAAGCAGGAGGCTAGAACCAGTGTCAAGAGTCTGGACTATGAAAATTACCGCCATCAACGTCAGGAATCCTTTGAAAAACAAGGTCAATTGGCACGGAAAGAGCGGGAAGAACACGCCAAGACCATGGAAAAACATCGACGGGTTAAGCAGAGTGTGGAGCATACTTTACGAAACACCCATGACGCTACTGCAGGTCGACTGGTAGCCAAGAAGATGAAAAACGTCCTCTCGCAGGGCAAACGATTTGAAAAGGCAGGCGCTGAAATGACCGAAATCCCGACACAGGAAGAGGCCATCAGCCTTCACTTCTCAGACATAGAAGCTCTGCCATTGACCAAAAGAATCCTGAAATTAGAGGGAATGAAACTGGAAACAGACGAACGACAACTGGCGAAGAACCTGACTCTGGAGGTCTGCGGCCAGGAAAAAATCGGACTGATTGGTGCGAATGGTGCAGGCAAATCTACTCTGCTTAAAGAAATATGGAAGATTCTGCGTGAGCGGACAGATATGCGGGTCAGCTACATGCCCCAGCATTATGGAGACTTGCTGGCTGATGAGAGCAGTCCTTTGGACTTTCTGGCTCCCCCTGGCGACAAGTCCCATGAGGAGAAAATCCTGACTCATCTCGCCAGCCTCCAGTTCACGCGCGATGAGGCCCGCCACCCGATTGGGCAGCTTTCCGGAGGTCAAAAAGCCAAGCTCCTCCTGCTCAAACTAGTCTTAGACCGTCCCAATGTCCTCCTTCTGGACGAACCAACCCGCAACTTCTCTCCCACCTCTCAGCCTCAGGTTCGCCAACTTTTGGCGACCTATCCTGGCGCCATTATCGCTGTCTCCCACGATCGGATTTTTCTCAAAGAAGTCTGCCAGAAGATTTATCGACTTACGGAGACAGGGTTGGAGGAAGTTGAATTATAAGCAAAAAGAGTTGGAAATCCAACTCTTTTAGTTTCATTTAGCATCAATCTTTGAACTTTAATAAAGTTCCCCTTCTACTCCTTCGCTGTCTGCATTTGGTAATAAACACCTCTGGCATCCATGAGCTCCTGATGATTACCATGTTCGACGATATCACCATCTACCATGACGAGGATGATGTCAGCATTTTGAATAGTGGACAGGCGGTGGGCGATGATAAAGCTAGTCCGTCCCACCATGAGCTTGCTGAAAGCCTCCTGAATCAAGACTTCTGTCCGGGTATCGATGGAGGAAGTCGCCTCGTCCAAGATTAGGATTTTAGGAACTGCAAGGAAGACACGCGCAATGGTCAAGAGCTGCCGCTGACCTTGAGAAAGGGAGTCCCCAGCATCCGCCAGGTAGGTGTCATAGCCCTGAGACAGTTGCTGGATAAAGAAATGAGCATTGGCCGCCTTGGCAGCTGCAATGACCTCTTCTCGGCTGGCATCTGGCCGGCCAAAAGCTATGTTGTCATGAATGGTCGCCGTCTTGAGCCAAGTCTCTTGCAGCACCATACCAAACTGCTGACGATAAGAAGCTCTGGTGTAATGCGTGATGGGAATACCATCTAAAGAAATAAGACCACTATCAACATTGTAAAAACGCATGAGGAGATTGATTAAAGTAGACTTGCCAGCACCAGTTGGTCCGACAATGGCGACCTTGCTAGCTGCTGGAATCCTTATATTCAAATCCTGAATCAGCTCTTTTCCAGGCTCATAGCCAAAAGCCACATGATCAAAACTAATCTGTCCTTTGACATCTTCAGTCTGAAGAATTTCCTGACCTGACTCTGCTATTTCTTCTTGGTCTAAAACGCTGTAAATCCGCTCTGCACAAGCTAAAGCGCTCTGCAATTCAGACATGACTGACGATATATCATTGAAAGGCTTGGTGTACTGGTTGACGTAGTTGAGAAAAGTTACCAGCTGCCCAACCGTAAAGCCTGTTCCCTGAATGATTCGGACAGCCCCAAAGCCTACAATCAAAGCATAGATCAGGGCATTGATAAAACGAGTCGAAGGATTAACCGTTGATGAATAGAAAATAGCAGCCTGAGAATAGTCCGCATAGGTTTGATTGCTGCGAGTAAAAGCTGTATCAAACTGCTCTTGAGCATTAAAAGCCTGTATCAGACTTTCCTGGGTCAGACTTTCCTCAATCAGCTGGGTCTGTGCCCCTCTCGCCTGCGTCTGACGTTGGAAAAAGATAAAACTCTTTCTAGCAATAAAGCGAGCTAAGAAAAGAGAAAGGGGCGTCAAAAGCAGAACCAAAAGCAGGAGGAAAAGGTCCAATCTGGCCATGCTAATGATAGTCACTAAAATTGTCAGCAAACCAACAAAAAATTGATTAAAAACCATAAGTAGGCCATTGCTGAGCTGCTCCAAGTCCGTGGTCACCCTACTGACCAAGTCACCCGTTCCCTGTCGGTCTAGATAGACCAGAGGCAGGTAGTGAACCTTCTTGATGACACTTTGACGGAGCTGCTGGCTGTAGCGATAAACCAGCTGATTATAGAGCAAGGGATTGAGCCACTGAATCAGCGTATTGGCTAAGATGACCAACAGCATCTGCCCCAAAATCGGCATCACATGCTGCTCCGCTTGAGGAAGAAGGACGCTATCAACCGCATTCCCGATTAAAACTGGAAGAAGAACAGTCAGAGCCACTTGAGCCACCGTTCCCAGACTAGCTAGGAGAAAGAGCCAGCGCGCCTGCAGCAAATCTCGAGTCAAACGCCTCAAGCTGCTAGGTGATGTCTTATGCTTCATGCTTTCCCTCCTCTCCTTGACTATGCTGTGAGTGATGAATTTCTCGGTAAATGGCGGAGCTGATTAATAGTTCCTCATGGCGACCAAGAGCCACCTGTTCTCCCTTATCTAGGACTAAAATTTGGTCCGCTGAGCGCAAGCTATTGGTCCGCTGAGAGATCAAGACCAAACTGGTCTCTGTCAATTCATTCTTAATAGCTTGCAGCAGTCTAGCCTCTGTCAGATAGTCCAGAGCTGAGGTCGCATCATCTAAAACCAAGAAGGGTGTCCTCCGCAAGACAGCTCTGGCAATGGTTAAACGCTGACGCTGACCTCCAGAAAAATTCCGGCCAAAGGCCTCTACAGTCGCATCCAAGCCACCTTCCTTCTGAGAGACAAAGTCCGCCGCCTGAGCAATCTCTAAAGCCTGCCACAAGTCTGCGTCTGTTGGCTTGGTTGACATGCCCAAGGTCAGATTGGATCGGACGGTTCCTTGGAAAAGCTCCGCCTTCTGAGGCACCAGACTGATCCAGGACCTCCATTCGCTGAGATTTTTAGGACTGCGTCCTTGGGAAAAGATGGTTAACTGACCAGCAGCCACTGGATAGAGATGAGCCAGGAGCTGGACTAGAGTTGACTTCCCTGAACCTGTCCCGCCAATAACCCCCAAAGTCTGACCTCTTTTCAAATCAAAAGTCAGACCAGTCAGGGCTGGACTAGCTGCATTTGGATAAGAAAAGCTGACCTGCTGAACTTTAATAGCTTGATTCGGCAGAGCTGTTTCCTGCACTAATTCCTGCAGGATATCTTCTTCTTTCTGTTCAAAAACCTGACTGATACGACCTGCGCTGATATAGCTTTGATTGAGAGAATTGACCAGCATCGCCAGCTTGAGCAATTCCACCAAAATTTGCAATAAATAATTGACCAAGGCCACTAGCATCCCCTGGGTCAACAATCCCTTGCCAATAAAAGCATTCCCCTGCCAAATCACAGCAATCAGGGTACCATTGACCGTAAGAAAGGTCAGAGGGCTAATCAGACTAGCAAGAGCTCCCGTCCTAATTTGCCAGGTTTTATAGAGTTCGTTGCGATTGCGAAAGGTCTGAACCTCGCGCTGGGTCTGACCAAAAGCACGTATGACCCGCATCCCCTGCAGCTGCTCACGCGTCAAATTGACCAATTGATCTGTCAGCTGGCGAATCTTAGCATAGAGAGGGTTCATCAGACGAGACATGAAAACGATAATAGCCGTTAAAATTGCCACCATGAGCAAGAACCACAAGGTAATGGCCGGACTGATAGTAAAGGCCATAATGATGGAGCCAAAAACGATGATGGGGGCTCGCAGAAAGAGACGAAGAAATTGATTGATGCCCGTCTGGATCTGATAGGTATCGCTCGTCAGCCGAGTCACCAAGCTGGAAGTCGTCAACTCATCCCGACTGGCCTTGGGCAAGCGCAGAATCTTTTGATAGAGATCACCTGTCATCTGACGAGTAAAGCCCACAGCTGCCTTTGATGAATAATACTGGGCCACCACCGCTACCACCACGCCCAGCGCAGCCAAGCCCATCAAAAGAAAAACCATCCAGTAGAGATGGGAGCTGTCGTGCCTAGGAATGGTCTCGTCCACAATCCCCGCAATCAAAATCGGAACCAGCAGTTCAAAACTGGCTTCCAAAAGCTTGAACAAGGGTCCCAGCAAAGACTCTCTGATATAGCCCTTGAAATATTTCAATAAATCTTTCATACTGCTTTCTTCTCCATTAAACTGTATTTATTTTACCATAATTTTCAAAGGGTAAAAAATATTCTCCTTCTGACCAGCAGAAAGAGAACATTAATATTAGACTTCTTGTAAATTCTGGCTTATTTTCTTTAGACCCATATACAAAAAAGGTGTCGCTGCTAATAAGAAGCCGCCTAAAACTATAAAAGTCCAGTCAAAGCCAAAGTAATCAATCAACCAGCCTGTCACAGGGAAAATGACAATCATACTCAGGCTGAACATCATAGAGTAGACACTGAGCATGGTCGCCCGCACTTCACTTGGCAGCTGCTTTTGCAAATCGTTGTCAAAAATCGGCTGAAAGAGTGCATACAAGGCGTTGCTGATTAGATAAATCAAAATATAGATGATTGGCGTTCCAAAATAGGACAGCAGGTAGCTTGCTCCAGTAAGAAGAACCACTGAAGGAAAGAGTTTTAGGGCAGAATACTTCTTTCCAATCACACTCGCCAGATAGACTGCTAAGATATTCAAAGCACTGCCAATCAGCATGACTACCGAAATCTGCCAATCTTTTAAGTCAGGCAATTGATTCTGATAATAAAAATAAAACATACACATCAAGGTGCAGATGATTTGAGACAAAATCATCCAGATAAAAAGACTGGGATTCCTATGCAACTCCTCTTTGACAGCCCAGATAATCTTTTTCATGGTCAGACGTTCTGCTTTCTCTGCTTTAACACTTGGCTCCTTCAACATCCAGGTCAAGAAAAGAACGATGATAGAGGTGCCAATCATGATATAGTAGGTCAGATGCAATTGTCCATGGACAAAAAATCCAGCCCAGACCGTTCCCAAAGACCGGGTCGCTTCAGCCACTCCAGACATAAAACTGGAGATGGATAAGTAACGTTCCTTGAGTCCGGCCTCCACAGAAGAATCATAAACCATGGCCGCACTTGTCCCCGAATCAAAATTATAGGACCAAGCACTAATCACCATAGCCAGTGCATAAACCCAAAAGTTCCCCTGCCCCGCCAACATGAGAACAGAAGACACAATCCCAGCTATCCGGCTCAGATAAAGATTGGTCTTGTAGGAAAAGCGATCCGCCAACATCCCAGAAGGAATTTCACAGATGACACTAGTCGCATGAAAAATACTTTCCAAAAGCCCAATCTGCCAAAGGGACATGCCGTTTTGACTTAGAAATAAAATCCAAAAACTAGTAATGCCTAGAAAGGCAAAAAATTCAACTCCAGCCATCAGGCCGATATTTTTCCGATAACTTCTTTTAAACATACTTTCTCCTTTAACAAGTGTTTTCTAATTTCTATCCTTTGTCACTTGTTAATCCGCTGTTTACATGATCTCCACCTCTTCTTTCTCTAAAATTCTATATTTTGGATTATTCATAGTTCGATGTTGAAAAAACGCCCCATGGGCGTTTGATTCGTTTTATGGTTTAATACGATGCAGCATACGTGGGAATGGGATAGCTTCACGGATATGCTTGGTCCCTGCCACAAAGGTTACCATACGCTCGATACCGATACCGAAGCCACCGTGCGGAACTGTTCCATACTTACGAAGATCAAGGTAGAATTCATATTCTGTCGTATCCATACCAAGGTCATTCATCTTAGCAACGAGAGCATCGTAATCTTCTTCACGCATAGAACCACCAATGATTTCACCGTAGCCTTCTGGAGCTAGCAAGTCTGCACAAAGGACACGGTCTGGATTTCCAGGAACTGGCTTCATATAGAAAGCCTTGATGGCTGCTGGGTAGTTCACGACAAAGGTTGGTACACCAAAGTGGTTTGAAATCCATGTTTCATGCGGTGAACCGAAGTCATCTCCATGTTCCAGATGCTCATAGTCAGCATCTTCATCATTCTCATGAGCTTGCAAGAGGTCAATCGCTTCATCATAGGTAACACGCTTGAAAGGCTCTGCAATATAGCGTTTCAAAAGTTCTACATCACGTTCCAGCGTTTCCAAAGCTTGAGGAGCGCGGTCAAGAACACCTTGGATCAAAGCTTTAACATAAGCTTCTTGCAAGTCGAGTGACTCATCATGCGTCAAGTATGAATACTCTGCATCCATCATCCAGAACTCAGTCAAATGACGACGAGTTTTTGATTTTTCAGCACGGAATACAGGACCAAAGTCAAAGACACGACCAAGAGCCATAGCACCTGCTTCCAGATAAAGCTGACCAGATTGGCTCAAGTAAGCTGGAGTTCCGAAGTAGTCTGTTTCAAAGAGCTCAGTTGAGTCTTCTGCTGCATTTCCTGACAAGATTGGGCTGTCAAACTTCATAAAGCCATTCTTGTCAAAGAATTCATAGGTAGCGTAGATGATGGCATTGCGGATTTGCATCATTGCCACTTGCTTACGAGAACGCAGCCACAGGTGACGGTTGTCCATGAGGAAATCCGTTCCATGTTCTTTTGGCGTGATTGGATAGTCATTTGACTCGCCAATGATTTCGATATCTGTGATGTCCAGCTCGTAGCCAAATTTTGAACGCTCGTCTTCCTTGACAATCCCTGTCACATAGACAGAAGTTTCTTGGCTAAGCTTTTTAATCGTATCAAACTTCGCCAATCCTTCTTCTTCGCCAAATTTCTCGATGAAGTTAGGCTTGAAGGCCACCCCTTGGAAAAAGGCAGAACCATCACGTAGCTGCAAGAAAGCAATCTTACCCTTACCTGACTTATTGGCTACCCAAGCACCGATGGTCACTTCTTGACCAACATAATTTTTCACATCAATAATTGTTACGATTTTCTTTGACACGTTTTTTCTCTTTTCTATTTTTTTATTCTTTATGACAGACTGCCTCGACATTATTACCATCCGGATCCAAGACAAAGGCTGCATAATAAGGCTGGTGATATTGGGGACGAATGCCTGGGGCGCCATTATCTTTGCCACCCGCTGCAAGGCCAGCTTGATAAAAAGCATCCACCTGCTCCCTAGTCTCTGCACGAAAGGCAAAATGAGACGCATCTGATTGCCCCTGACTTAACCAAAAATCTCCAGCTGGAACTGTCCGAGGTTCTGCAAAACTTACTGCCTGAGGAATTTCAAAGGCAATCTTGTAGCCCAATGGCTCTAAAGCTTGTTGATAAAAGAGCTTGCTGGTTTCCAAATCCTTGACTGTAATTCCAAAATGATCAATCATATCTGCCTCCTAGATTGGTTGCTAAATGTCAATTTATTTCAAGACAAATCTTTTGGACATCTGTTCTATATTTTACCATAAAGCGATTGCAATAGCTATCCTTGAAGGGGCTAAATCTCAGAAAAATTAAAAAACCAGCCTCCTAAAGGCTGGCGGTTAACTCTCTCTGAATAAGAGGACTAATTTTTTGTTCCATATAGTAGGCGATCAACCATGTCATCATCATAGTTCAAGACTTTTTTCAAAGCCATCTTAAAACGCTGATCGCTGAGAATCTGACCTCCTGAACTCTGGTCAATCGTCGCATAATTCCCCTCCCCATCCTGAGTAAAGGCTACAGTGAGCTCTTGGTCAGGGTCTTCACAAACATCTCTCTGCGGATCTTTTGAACTGGTAGACGGTCGAAAGTCCATTCTTTGCAGGCGAAACGACAGTTCTTTATGAAAAGCCGCAATGTCCTTCTGACGATTGGCCACTGGCTCATGTTTGTCCAGCCAAGTCAAAACATCTTCTCTTGTAATATATATCATCTTCCCCTCCTAAACCAAATCAAAGTTCGCCCTGTAAATGACCGTATCATAGCTTGGGCTAGCTGCTGACAGAGCTGCTTGAATGATATGGAGCACGCGCTGCTGTTGACCTTCGAAAGCCAAGGGCAGGAGCATATTGGAGACATTTTTGACAATCACTCCCTTGGTGAATTCCCCATCTTCATAAGAAAAATCCTGCTGATGAAAAATGGTCTTGGTCTTAAATTCAATCACGTGTCCTTGCAAAATTAGCTTATAAGTCTTCTTCCAGTTGGTTCTGCCACCAAAGCGATAAAGGACCAAATAAATCCCCAAATCATGGTCTGCGACCCAATCACCCATCTCAAAGACTAGCTCATCATCAATCCCAGCCTTCTTTAAAAGCTCAATCCCTTCTTCAGAAATCATCTCGTGCACAAACTTCCAACTTCCTTCTTGAGGAAGAGATACTGCTCCCTCAGTCTCCTTCTGAGGGCTACTACTGACTTCTTTGTGGTGAACTTTTTTAGGGGTAAATTCCTCCTCCCAAGTCAAATCCTCTTCAATATCACTGACAGCCCGCCTAGTCGGGAAAAAATCCAGACACTTTTCTAATAATCCCATATCCTATCTCCTCTTTATCTGTACTCCACGTGGTTTACTTCCCTTATCTTTGTATCATAATAAGGGTTAATCTGCGACAGGGCATGTTGAATCACTGTTATGATCTTGTCCTCTCGTCCTTTTAAAACCTTGGGAATAACAAGCTGGGAGATTGTTTCTGTCGATAGACCTTTTACACTTTGATCTTCTTCATTGCGGGCTGGATATCTATCAGCCCTCTCTTCTTCTAGGCGAAATTCAAGCAAGTGGCCACCGAGAATCATGGCTAAGACTTGATATTTCCCTTCCCCTATACGAAATTGCTTGACGCAGAGAAAAATTCCTCTCTTCTCATCCTCTAGTAAAAATGGCAAAGCCAGTTCTTTTTCTTCAATAGAAAAATCCTCGAGAAGCTTCTTCTCTCTTTCCCCTATTTCCTTTCTGATAAAACCCATTTTATCTCCTTTTGTACAAAATAATCTTCATCCCTATTATTACTTAAGTAAAAAGACCATGAGGAACACACTGCAAGTCAATAGAATGCAGGGCTAGACCAAATGGACTTCTTTTATTATACACCGAAACACCATCGTCTTCAACTAAATACTCCTCAAATTTTTAAGTCGTCTGGTGATTCCTATCAGAAAGTGACTTATACATAGTTAATCTAGCATTGGTAGCTGCTATTTAATCAATTGGCGGATCATTCTTTATCTCTTCTTCCGTCTTCCAGTAGGTCATACTGCTCTTCTCAGTATCTACCTCCATCTTTTTATTAAGTCTAATATCAACCTTATAATAGGCACGTTTAATTAAAAACTTTTGACTGTTCTCTGCAGAACCCCAAGTTCTACAAACCATCAAAAAGCGTGCAGAGCCCTGTCCGGATATCTCCTCCTTAGTGTAAGAACCAGGAGCAGTTGGGCGTTCTAAGATTCTCATATTTAAATTCATTTCTGGCTGATAATCGTTCAAATACCAGTCTATTCGGGCAGAGTCATTCTCATAAAATTGGATACGGTAGCGATGACCTTTGGCTTGCAGACTATAGCCATTGGATTCGGAAATAGTGGTCCAACCCTGCTCTGAATCAAAGAAAACATAAGCTCCTAGCAAGACTAGACCGCCTAGAAAGAATAAGAAAATCAAACGACCTTTCATATTGTTCCCCTTCCACTATTGTTTAAATCCGTTAACAGCTGAATTCTAAGCGAAGCAAATTAACATTTATCCATGCTAAAGCTTACTAATTTTAGCTAGAGTTACAAACGCTTCCATCTCTTTCTATATTATTTTACCATTTTGTCAAACTATTTGCCAGTGCAGTTGAGAGGAACTGAAAAGGACGAACTCTGAGTCCGTCCTTATCTATTGTTTATAAATTTTTGTAGATTATCTTTAGCAAGCAATCCCGGATTGTGAGGTCTATCTACTCTCCATAAATTGCTGCAGACGTCCAACGGCTTCTTTGAGAGTTTCTAAGTCTGTCGCATAGCTAAGACGGACATTTTCTGGAGCACCGAAGCCTGCTCCGGTCACCAGAGCCACGCCAACTTCTTCTAAAATTGCTGTCGTAAACTCGGTCACATCTGTATAACCTTTCATTTCCATGGCTTTCTTGACATTTGGAAAGAGATAGAAGGCACCTTGTGGCTTGACCACTTCAAATCCTGGCACCTGAGCCAAGAGAGGATAAATAGTATTCAGACGCTCTTCAAAGGCTTGACGCATAGTCTCGACCGTTTCCTGACCGCCAGTCAGAGCTTCGATAGCTGCATATTGAGCCGCTGCTGTCGGGTTAGAAGTCGTCTGACCTGCAATCTTACTCATAGCTGCTATAATCTCTGGCTCACCAACTGCATAGCCAATCCGCCAACCTGTCATGGAGTAGCTCTTAGAGACACCATTGATGACCACTGTCTGCTTGCGAATCTCCTCTGATAGACTAGAAATTGGCGTAAATTTATTGCCGTTATAAACCAGACGTCCATAAATATCATCTGCCAAAATCAGAATATCATGCTCTACAGCCCAGTTTCCAATCGCCAGCAGCTCATCTGCTGTATAAATCATACCAGTCGGGTTGGACGGCGAGTTCAAAACCAAGACCTTAGTCTTGTCAGTACGAGCAGCTTCTAACTGTTCCACCGTCACCTTGAAATTATTTTCCTCAGTAGCTTGGACAAAAACAGGAGTCCCCTCGGCCATCTTAATCTGGTCCCCGTAGCTGACCCAGTAAGGCGTCGGAATGATAGCTTCATCACCTGAGTCAAGCACACTCATAAAGAAGGTGTAGAGGGAGAACTTAGCTCCGGTTGCCACCGTCACTTGATTAGGCTGGATTGTGTAGCCGTAATAGTTGGCAAAATACTCTACTACAGCTTCTTTTAGCTCTGGCAGACCGCTAGTCACCGTATAAAAACTAGCACGGCCATCCTCAATAGCTGCTACAGCCGCATCTTGGATATTCTTAGGCGTCGGAAAATCCGGCTCTCCCAGAGTCAGAGACAGAATATCCCGCCCCTGCGCTTTCAAAGCCTTAGCACGCGCTGCTGTTGCTAAAGTCACGCTTTCTTCCATCTTTAAGACACGATTTGATAATTTCATAGTCCCTCCTTGCTGACCAAGAGTCCGCTTTCAAAACCAATCAGGTAGTAGGTGCCTCCCGACTTGACTTCCCAGATGGGCTGATCCTGAAAATAGCCCATGGTCACCTTATCAACAGTTCCCGCTCCATTTTCCTTGGCAATGCTCTTCGCCTCAGCCTGACTGACGCCTTGGTCCAGTCGATAGACCCGAATCTCATTGGAATCTTTTGCAATCAATACAGCTTTTTCGACACCCTTACTTGTCTTGCCAAGAAGACTGTAGTAAGATTCCTGCCCATTGTAGAAGGCAAATGAGTCAACTTTTTCAAGATCTGCGTATTCCTTGGCCAAGCGGCTGCTTGCTTCCTTAGCCGACTGTCTCGGCTGCATAGATACTTGCAAAACTGCAAAAAATGAAAAGACAAGAACACTGAGAACGATAAAAATACCGATAAGGTACTGCCAAATTGGAAAACTGGCTTTATTTCTATTTTTATATTTCACTCCGTCATTATACTACAAATACTCCTATTTTTCTATCTTTTTTTGATGAGAATATTCTCAAAATTCTAAAGCAATATCCTTGCATATGATACTATTTATTGGTAAAATATTATTATGAAGATTACAGACGATTTAAGCAAAGAAACTCTGCTTGATTTGAAAACCATGATTGTCTTTCACAAGGCAGCAAGAACCATACGTGCCATTGAAGCCCAGATTTTTAAAAAGCATGATTTGACTCCTACTCAGTTTTCCGTCTTAGAAACCTTGTACAGCAAAGGGGAACTGCGTATTCAGGACCTGATTGACCGCATATTGGCAACTTCTGGCAACATGACTGTTGTCATCAAAAATATGGAACGCGACGGCTGGATTGTCCGCACCTGCGACCCAAATGACCGCCGGGCTTTTTTGATTGGTTTGACAGAACAAGGCAGAGCTAAAATTGAAGCCGCCCTGCCTGATCATATTAAAAATATTCAGCAAGCTCTTTCCATTCTCGAAGAAGACGATAAGCAAGACTTGATTCGAATTTTAAAAAATTTCAAAAAAATGAGCTAAATAATTGCTAACTAGTGATTAATGTTGTAACATATATTGTAACAAGAGAAATTTCTCTTTATTTTATAAAAAAGGAGACAATGCAATGTCTAAAGTATTATTCATCGTCGGCTCGCTTCGTCAAGGTTCTTTCAACCACCAATTGGCTGAGCAAGCTGAAAAAGCTTTGGCTGGCAAGGCAGAAGTTTCATATCTTGATTACAAAGATGTACCATTCTTCAACCAAGACATCGAAAGTCCTGCTCCAGCTGCTGTTGCTAAGGTTCGTGAAGAAATCTTGGCCGCTGACGCTATCTGGATTTTCTCACCTGTCTACAACTGGGCTATTCCAGGAGTAGTGAAAAACCTCTTGGACTGGGCTTCACGCGCTTTGGATCTGTCAGACCCGACTGGTCCATCTGCTCTGAATGCTAAGGTTGTTACTGTTTCATCTGTAGCTAACGGCACATCACCAGATGAAGTATTCAAGCACTACCGCAGCCTGCTGCCATTCATCCGTATGAACGTGGTAGAACCATTCACAGGTGTTGGTATCAACCCAGAAGCATGGGGAACTGGTCAACTGACTGTCGCAGAAGACAAACTTGCTGAACTCTCAGCACAGGCTGATGCTCTTTTAGCAGCCCTTAACTAAAAAGAGAAGATTATAAAAAAGAAAAGAAAACTTATAAGACACTAACCCCCCGCAAATAATTGCGAGGGGTTTTTAGAATGCTTTACTGACAGGAACAGGTATTATAAATCAGCTAAAGAATATTTAGGATAAGGAATTTGAGATAATTCATCTTCTATTTTTGCTAGCATTTTCTCTTCTGATTCATCTATATACCCCTCAAACCAAACTTTTTCAATATCTTCTTGGTTAAAAAAGCAAGCTTGATTATCCGTCATACCAAAAGGATATACACAACCGGAATAGTCTAAATAACCAATTTCACCCTTATTATTATATAGAGGATAACGGTTAATAATCATAATTTTTACTTGTCCATTTTTAAGTTGGACAACACTCCCTATCGGTAGTAACTTGGACATTAGAAACCTCCTTTAAAAATCTTCTCGAATTCTAAGTATTCTTCTTTTTTAATCTTTTTAGAACTTTTATCTGTTTGAATAAATGGGATCTTATGAGACAAAAATAAACAATCAAGAAGCCAATATCACTTAACAAATAAGAGACATAGACACCTCTGCTTAGATACTCAGTTGCATGATAAATTGCAAAAAAGGTAAAAAACAAACCGAATACAAGCTTCGCATATACATTTCGACTAAAAATATATAAAAATTCGTCCTTAATGGGAAGCGTTTCAAAGCGAAACTCTTTAAATGACAGTTCTTTCTTTGTTCTCACAAGTAATTCTACTAAATACCCAAGAATAATATAACCCAATACTAGAGAAATCAACTTCCACAGGAAGGAAAACTGGCTATTCGAAATAGAAGTAAATCCATGAAGCAGCAGAATGCTAGCTGCAGGAACATAATTCGTGAGATCCAGATGGAATGTTGGTCTATCTACATTGACATAGATTTTATTAGTTTTTGGGTCAAAATAATAGTTTCTACCCTGAAAAGCTAAGAGTTCGGTTAAATATTCTTTTTTCTTCATTTTAATTGCTTTTCCAGTCTTTTAAGGATAATCAATTTCTCTAACGGTCTATTTCCTATTAACATGAGCCCAGATGCCGGGAGAAAACCAATTATACCCATAAAAGAAAGGAAGCTTCCTGAAAAATAATAATCAATAATAAATTTAATTGACGTAAAAAATAGTATAGTCCCAAAAAACAATATTCCTTTACTTTGCATTTGTTGGTTATAAAGAAAATTAGACCAGTCAAAATAAAGTTTCTGATTAAAATTTTTCATAGTTCCTTTTCTAATATTTCTTAGAACAAATATTATCAAAACTAGAACGCAGAGAACAGTCGAACACAAAATAAATATTCTGATAGGCACACTGGCAACCTGAGGTGCTGTTGCTTCTGAATAAATGTTTCGTAAAAGAAAGGAAGCAGGCAGAATAGCCCAAGTGAGATTAGGAACTTTCTCTTCTTTCTTATCTATAGAGTAAAGTTCTTCAGTTTTTCTATCATAAAAAATATTTTTATCTCTGAAATTACCCAACCAAAATACATTCTTATTCATTGATTTCTTCCAAGTAACAACGGTTCATAATCATAGCACTTCCATTCAGTAAGTAATTGGTCATACATTACCTTGATCCATAGATTATAAGCTAAAGCTCTTTATTTATTTTTTATCAATTGCTTTATTGCCGTCATTCTTTTCATAAAATTGCTTTTTGCTGTTACCATATAAAATATAAAATAAAAGGCAATAACTTCTATTAAGTTTGTCATGGTAGGAGCGGTCAAATATTCTCTCATTTGAAAAACAGTTAAGAAAGAACTCACTGCAAATGTAATAAGAAGAATATATAATCGGTTTCTCTCTTCTTCTAAAAAATTCAACCAACCAACATGTTCATATAATTTGGGATTAAACGCCTCAACGTTTTGCCCTAAATACTCATCTTTAAATCCAAAGTGACAAACCAAAGATATAAGAATAAGACACGCACTCAAAACAATTACTTTGAAAATAGGCGATTCAATTTTTATATTGTTTACTTGAACGAGAAAGGCATTTCCCAAAATTCCAATCGCTACTACTAACCATCTGAGATTAGGAAAAACTCTCTCATTTACTTTATTTGAATATACTTTTTTACTTTTCACATCATAAAAGATGTTTCGACCTTGAAAGCCACCTATGATAATCATAGATTTCGTTTTCTTCATTTTTCAATACCTTTCTATTCAAAGTAAATTAAGCTACTGCTCAAGTCCAATTTTATCTAAGTAACCTTTAGAGCCTGAATTTTCTTTCTTATTATCTAACAAATAATTTTTTGCATCTTCAACAACTGGTTCTATATGTTTATCATAAACATCATCAAAAGACTTATTAGTTGCTACACTAATGATAGATCCTACTACAAAGCCAGTTGCAAAACCAGCTATACTACCTGGTCCTGGGAAAAGCGCTGTTCCAATTGCAGCTCCAATTTTACCAGCTCCCAGTCCTATACCGAAATGTCCCGCCGTTTTAAGAGCCGCATCCTCAATGTCAGCTCCATCATCAATCTGACTTTGATAGTCCCAAGCAACTAAAGCAGCGTTAACGCCTCTAGAAAGCAATCCACCAAAGATAGTGGAATTAGTTTGTAATTCAGGTCCATTTGCAGTCTCAACAACTTCAGTTGTTGTCGTTACAAAATTTGACCCAATGCCTACATTTGGACTATCTAAACCAAGTGAATAGGCCTTAAGTTGTTTAATCATCTCCCAGGTAAGGCCAGCTTTCTGTAAATTTTTGATCACAGTTGGATTGTTAGCTAACTGTTTATCAACTCCTTCTACTATTTCACTGATTAGGTTATCCCGAACCTCTTTGTCTAGATCTGGAAAATTCTTATTTAAAAATTCTTCTACTGCTGATTTCTTTTCACTAATAGTAGACGCTTTTTCTATCTTATTCAAAGTATTTCCATATTCTTTAACCAAATACTTAGCATTCTTAGAAGAATCATATTTTATACTTTCAATCTTCTGTCCTTGCATTTTCTTGACCCAGCTCATGTCCACTCCATCAACATAGTGATTACCGTTGCTGTCTACTAGGACTTGGCTTAGCTGGCTGGCTCCTTGGATAGCTAGACGGAGGACTTCTAGACTATCGCTGAAATATTGAGAAACCTGAGCGACAAAGAACTCCAGCTTTTCAATCTTCTCTTCCAATTCTTTGATTTGTGATTCAATTTGAGACTCTGCACTAGAAAGAATCACCAGAGACTGCATGTGAGAAACGATATTAAATGTAGCAATAGACTTCATACGCTCTAAGAAAGATTCTTTGGCTTCAATAGCCTTTTTGACAGAGGCTAGCTGCTGCTCTCTCAATTCTTTTGTCTTCTTCAGCTGATCCAGGTCGAGGTTTCCGTACTCAGCTACCTGAGCATCTGCAGCTCTGTATGAATTTAACTCCGTTTGAATGTCGTCCACTGCAGCCTGTAGCTTCTTTATGGCAGGAATGATAATCTCTGAAAAGAGGCCTTTCCCTGCTGTATAGGCAGCTCCCATGAGTTCTCCTGAGTCTAGGGTAGCTATTAGGTGGTCACAGCCCTGAGACAATCGGTCTGTCACCTCATTGGCCACTTGAATATTATTAGCCATGGCCTCCATCAGCTGTGAAGACTCTGATGAACTGTACTTTACTCCCATGGTAAAGAGTTCCTTTCTTTCGTCAATTTTTCTCGATTTTCATCTAATTTTTGCCGAACTTTCCTTGTTTGTTTGGAAACATTGTCCAACTCCTGCTCTACGTAGCTATCTATTGTTTGCTGCAAGGCTTGGTTTTCTTCCCATATTTTACGATTTGTAGAACTAGTCTCTGATACGGGATCTATCAAATTTTCTATTTGGGCATTCATCGTCCAAATATCTGTACGAAAATCCATTACCTTCTCTTCATAACGCCTTTTGAGAACTAAAAGATCTTCTTCTTGATTCTCAAGCTGAATGATTTGCTTATGTAATTGCTCACGTTTTTCTTGATTTTTATCTTTTATCATCAGTTGCTCCAACGTTGCGCCTGCTCTACATCACGCTTTTCAATTTTATAAGCTATATCAGGAAATTTATTAGCCTGAGCCAGGACAGCTACGCTAAAGTCACTGACAGCCTGCAGCATTTGATTGCATGCTTGGCGGCCTGCTTCCATCCCAGCAATCTCTGTTGTATAGCTAAACTCTACCTGCTGATTTTGCTTGTCACTTGTATCTACCCCAACCAATTCACTGATAACATTCTGAGCAGAGATAGTACTCGACTTAATTTTTCCCATAGTTCTAAAACTCCTTAGAAACTTCATTTATTTTATAACAATTTTATCACGGAAATATTACAAAAGTGTTACAAGGACCGGTTTTTCCTTTTTATACTTCCTTGACATAAACTAACTCTTGGTCACTGGACAGATCAGGTCGGTATGTAAAGCCTGCAAAGCTTAATTTTTTCATCTGTTCGACTTCTGTTACTTGGTTAGTTATTAGAGCTGTTAAAAACTCACCACGCGCTTTTTTAGAGATGGTCGAATGGACTTTCAGCTGGCCGTCTCGATCTTCCAGAAACTTAAAGCCTATCATGCGCTGGCGGATTTCCTTGGAAAAGACCGTTTCAAACTCGCTGGACAGGAGGGAGAAAATCATCTCATCTTCTGCCAGAGCATTGTCATAAGCTTCTTTCCAAAATGCCTTGAGACTCTTCCCATCTAACTTGAGTGGCATCATAAAGTCCAAGCGATGAGGCGCTATAGGCTCCAGGGCTGGGATGACACCGTAAAGCGCTGATGTGATGGCAAGATGCTTCTCGATATACTGACTTTCCTCCTTGGTATAGTCCCTCCTCTTGATATGGCGGTACATAAGGCCATCAAAAAGATAGAGGGCTGGAGCATGCTGAGCAGTTCCTTCTCGCAAAGCCTGAATGGCTTGCCGCTCTATCTCCGCTCTTTCTGGGGAAATTTTATAAAAAGATGCCAAGTCAGCTACTGACATGGTTGCCAACTCATTCAACACAGCTTGAGTTTGTGCTGAAAGTGGATTTGGGATTGCAGATGGCGCAGTTAGATTCAACTCTTTCGCAGTTGGGATAAGAATTTTCATAGTTTCCTTCTTTCATTTAGTGAATGTGTCGGACAACCCATTTGCCTAAGGCTGTCTCTAGTAGATAGCTGCCGATGATGAAGCCTAGCAGATTGGTCAAGATATCACCCAAGTCAAAAATGCCAAGGTGAAAGAGATACTGGCTCCCCTCAACCAGACCGATAGCTAAGGTAAAATAAGCCACATGTTTCCATGACAACTTGCAGAGAAAGCCCAGCGGAATGAACATAATGATATTCATGGTTGGTACCAGCTTATCTCCATAAATCCAATTATAGGTAAAAGACTGCAGGTCCAGACTGAAGCCCTGCCTGCCGATATTTTTCAAAAAGAGGGCATAAAATAGAATGAGAAAATAGAGGGTGTAACTAGCCACTACCTGCCAACGGGGAATGTGCCGACTGTAGAGACCACGAATAAAAAGCGAGGTAATGGCTGTCAGAGTCAGGATGATAGAAGCTGGTATCAGCAGGTTCCATTCTGGCTGATTCTTGTAAAAGACGACGGCTACGTAGGCATAAAAAAAGCGCATATAGAGCCAAGACCAAAAAATCAGACTGCCTAGGAAGGCTGCCATATCAAAGATTGTTTGTTTTTTCATCTGAAAGCTCCCTTTCTTCTTTTTAAAATTATATCAAATTTCAATGGGACATTCTATTTTTTGCTTGACTTTGTTTTACAGAGATGTTATCATCTAGTTATAAAGACTAGATAAGAAAGTGATAAAGATTTGAACTCTCAACAAGTTTTTCCCAAGTGGGACGAATTACCAGAACTAGACCTATATTTGGACCAAGTTCTGCTCTATGTAAACAATGTCTGTGGCTCTTCTATTTCAGCTGCTGACAAGGGACTGACCGCTTCTATGATTAACAACTATGTCAAGCATGGCTATATTGCCAAGCCAGTCAAGAAAAAATATCAACGCCGCCAGGTAGCTCGCTTGATTGCTATCACGACCTTAAAAACGGTCTTTTCTATCCAGGAAATTTCTGCTACTTTAAATATGCTACATAAATCAGCAGATTCGCAAGATCTCTATAATGACTTCGTTGACTACATGAATGGCAGCAAGCTAGACGTGGCACCCATCATTTCCACTGCCTGCCAGACGGTCAAACTCTATCAAAAGACCTTATCCCTAATCCAAGTACCAAATGAGGAGGAAGAAAATCTTGAACTACGCGCTTAAACTCAGTAAAAAACTATCCTTCGGAGAGGAAATTGCTAACGCTGTTACCCATGCGGTAGGGGCTGTTCTGATGCTTATTCTGCTGCCTATCTCAGCTATTTATAGCTATGAAGGGCACGGATTGGTGGCTGCTGTCGGAACTTCTATCTTTGTTATCAGCCTCTTTCTTATGTTCCTCTCTTCAACTGTCTACCATTCAATGTCCTATGGCTCGACCCATAAGTATATCTTGCGCATTATCGACCACTCCATGATTTACATCGCTATCGCTGGCAGCTACACGCCAGTCGTGCTGTCGCTGATGAATAACTGGTTTGGCTATCTCATCATTGCCATCCAGTGGGGCACGACCATTTTTGGCATTCTCTATAAGATTTTCGCTAAGAAGGTCAATGAAAAATTCAGCTTAGCTCTCTATCTGATTATGGGCTGGCTGGTTGTCTTTATCATTCCGCAGATTATCGGTCAAACTGGACCTATCTTCTGGGGACTCATGCTGGCTGGTGGTCTCTGCTATACTGTAGGAGCTGGTTTCTATGCTCAAAAGAAGCCCTACTTCCACATGATTTGGCATCTTTTCATTCTAGCTGCTTCCGCCCTGCAATACCTTGCTATCGTTTATTTTATGTAAGAGAAAAACACAAAAACCGTCTGAGGACTTTCAGACGGTTTCTTTGTTTATGCTGATTGTTGATTCATCCCTGCTTTTCTACAGTCTTTCTTTGCTTGTGTGCTTTTCTAACTTGCTGAAAGATTGGATATAAGATTGGGACAGCGATGACTGTCGCTAGACTGGAGCCAAATGTACCAGTAATCTTAGCTACTGCCAGCAAAAATGCTGCTGGTAAGCTACTCCAACCAAACAGTGTTCCTGTCAGAGTGTACTTGAAGATATTGAGCACAATTTTCACCAAAGCTGCAGCTACTGCTGTCACAAGAATATTTCTTAGTTTATCCTTTCTCTGAAAGAGTCCTTCATACAGAAAATGAATCACCACGGCCACCGCAAGTGCTTCTAACAAGATAATTGGGATTTCCGCTGCGTAACCATTCAGCAAGTCAAATATTCCCAATCCGATAGCGGCTGCTAAAAAGCCGAGTTTACTACCAAAAATCAGACAGCCCACTACCACCAGTGCATTCCCAAAGTGAATAAACTGAGCTCCGACAGGAATTTTAAAAAACTGAATGCTCAGAAAAATCAAAGCAGCAAATAAACTAATCATGGTTAAGGTTTGCAAATCGAGTGTTTGTTTCTTCATCTTTTTCCTCCATCAAGGCTTGAAAATCAGCAAAAAGCTCTCCTAGGTAGGGCTGGTAAAAAACGCCCTTCTTTGGATCTATTTGCTCTTTAAAGCTAAGTTCCAAGCTCTTTTCAATAAACTTCAAAATCACAGGCAGGGCTTGCTTGATATCAACCTCCTGAACAAAAGCCGCAGCCACAAGTGTCGTCAATATATCACCCGTTCCAAAAAATTGCTGGGGCAGAGATGGACTGGAAAAGAGGTTAAACCCTTCTGTTCCCGCATCAAAATAGGCCACACCAATCTGATTCTCTTTCATGGGCAAGCCAGTTAGCAAGACCTTGCTCGGTCCTAACTCAGCCAAACGCTTGCAGTAGTCCTCCCATCTATCTTCTGATAAACTATCTTCGTAGGGTTCTTCCAATAACAAACAGGCTTCCGTCAAATTGGGCAAAACTAAATCAGCATGCTGGCAGAGGCGACGCATATGGTCTAGATGGGCATCTGAAAATCCCTGATAAAAAGTTCCCTTATCCCCCATGATAGGATCCACGATAAGGGGCAAGCTTTTTTCCTCTTTAAAGCGCAGCAAATTTTCCACCTGAATATCAGACTTCAAATATCCTGTTATCAGAGCTGAAAAGTTGAACTCTAGGCTCTGCCATTGTTTCAAAAAAGCAAGCATCCCATGCGTGTAATCATCTATATAGATATTTGAAAAACCACCTGTATGGGACGACAAAATCATGGTTGGCAACAGGGCGACTTCTAGCTGGCAAATTGCAAAAAGCGGCAGGGCAGCTGTTGCGGCAACCTTACCTAAGCCAGAAATATCTGTGGCCAGAATGACTGTTTTTGTTTTCATGACTCCTCCTACTTGTTCTCTATTGTAAAATATCTGAAAATGAGTTACAATATGAAAAAATTAAATCTGTATGGGGACAGTTTTATGGTTAAAGCAAAATACCAACGCATCGTTGATAAGATTACTAAAGATATAAAAGAGGGAAAATTGGCTACTGGTCAGAAAATCCCTTCTGTCCGCAAGCTGGCAGAGCGTTATCACTGCAGTAAGGATACCGCGCAAAAGGCTCTGATTGAGCTCAAGTATCAGAAGTACATCTATGCCGTTCCCAAAAGCGGCTACTATGTACTGGAAAATGCTCAGGAAGAAAAGCAGGATTTGGAGCTGCCTGTGAGGGATGATCGCCACCAAGCCTACGAGGATTTCCGACTCTGTGTGAATGAAACTCTGATTGGCCGGGAAAATTATCTCTTCAACTATTACCCTCAGCAGGAAGGACTGGAGGATTTGCGTCGCTCCGTGCAAAAGCTAATGCTGGACTCTGCTGTCTATGCTTCTAGGGATCAGCTGGTACTGACTTCCGGTACCCAGCAGGCTCTCTATATCCTTTCACAGATTGAATTTCCCAATCAAAAAGAGCGTATCTTGGTGGAGCAGCCGACCTACCATCGGATTAATGATCTTCTGCTAGCGCAAAAACTTCCTTATAAAACCATTGAAAGAACACCGCAAGGAATTAATCTGCAAGAACTTGAGAGGATTTTTCAAAGCGGAAAGATCAAGTTTTTCTACACTATTCCTCGCTTTCACTATCCCTTGGGCCACTCATACACTCGGCAGGACAAGGAAGAGATTCTTCGGCTAGCCCAGCTCTATGATGTCTATATTGTAGAGGATGACTACCTATCAGACTTTGATAGCCGGCGGGAGTTAACCTTTCATTATCTAGACAATAGCCAGCGGGTCATCTACATCAAGTCCTTTTCTACCAGCCTTTTCCCAGCCCTGAGGATTACCGCCCTGCTCCTTCCGCCTCAGATTCAAAAGACCTTCATCGCTTACAAAAGCGCCGTGGACTACGACAGCAACCTCATCATGCAAAAGGCCCTATCGCTTTACATCGACAGTCTCATGTTTGAAAAAAATAGGCTGGCGCTGCTGCAGCTTCAAGAAGAGGAAGCAAGAAAAGCCCAAATACTACTGGAGCAAGCTCAGCTGCCACTAGCCAGCTATCTGACCAAGGACGGCATTCTGTTAGACTTGAGGTCACTTTCTTCCGTCAGTGCTCTCAAACACAGCAGCCTGTCGCTTGACTTCTTTGAACAGAGCTACCTTGCTAGCTGCCCTTACCAGTATGCTAAGCTGCCTTACGATAACTTAGAAGAAAATATAGAGAAATTAAAAGACTATTTAAAATAGGTGTAGAATTCATTTGGAATTCTACACCTTTCATTTATAATCAGGCTTTTCAAGACTCCATCATTCCAGCCTGCAGTTGGTACATCTTCTTATAGGTTCCATCTTGAGCTAATAATTCTTCGTGGCTGCCGGATTCGATAATGCGCCCCTTATCTAAGACATAGATGCAGTCGGCATCCTGAATGGTAGACAGACGGTGGGCGATGGCAATGGTCGTCCGTCCCCGCCGCATCTTTCTCAGTGAGGTTTGAATCAGCTCCTCTGTTTCTGAATCAATATTGGCTGTCGCCTCATCCAAAATCAAGATTTTAGGCTTGGTTGCGATGGTCCTAGCAAAGGCTAGAAGCTGCCGTTGACCGCTGGAAAATGTCGCTCCCCGCTCAGTCACAGGGGCGTCATATCCTTGAGGGAGCTGACTGATAAAGCTATGAGCATCTACAAACTTAGCCGATTCTATGATGTCTTCTCGCATCAGCTGCTCTTGGTAAAGCTGAATATTGGAAGCAACGGTGCCGTGATAAAGGAAGGGATCCTGCAAAACAAGGCCAATCTTTCGTCGCAGCTCCGCCTGACTATAGTCTTTAATGACACGGCCATCAATCAAAATTTGTCCCCGCTCAAACTCATAAAAACGCAGGAAAAGATTGATAATAGAGGACTTGCCAGAGCCAGTCGAGCCCACAAAGGCAATCGTCTGGCCTTTTTTGACAGAAAAGGAGATATCCTGCAAAACATCACGCTTCCCATCATAAGAAAAGGAAACATGCTTGAATTCGATACTGCCATCTTGGATTTGCAGGTCTTGATTAGCCTGCTCAGGCTCGTAGTCAGTGCGGTCCATAATTTCAAAAACCCGTTCCGCAGCAACCATAGATGTCTGTAAAACAGAGTAATTCTGCATAACATCAATCAAAGGATTAAAAAGCTGATTGACATACTGGATAAAGGCATACATAATACCAGCCGTAATTCCCACCACTTGCCAAGTCAAGCCAAAGTAAGTCAGAATCACTCCATAAGCCAAGATTTTCAGTAGGGACATGGCCGGTCTCAGAAAGAGACTGTTGATATTGAGATAGCGATTGGTAAAGCCTAAATGTTGACCGTTAATTTCTTCAAATTCTCTCAGCAAGCGCTTCTCTTGCCCAAATGCCTGAATAATCCGCATTCCCTCGATACTCTCAGATAGCTTGACATTCAAATCGCTGAGCTTATTACGGACCTGCTTGAGCTGACGATTGGATAAATGCTGATAGAGCAAGATAGATGCTGCCATCAGAGGCAAAAAGAGAGCGATCATCAAGGTCAATTGCCAGTTGAGGGCAAACATAGCGCTCAAAGTAACAACTAAAATCAGCAAAGAGCTCAAAAAATTAGAAAAAATCTCACTGAACATATCTGCTACTGCCTGAGTATCATTGGTCAGGCGGGAAACGATAGCACCAGCTGGCGTTTTATCAAAATAAGCCATTTGCAGACGCTGGATATTGGCAAAGCTTTCCTGTCGCAGGTCCCGAACCACACTTTGAGCCACACGCGCAAAGAAATACTTTCCCAAGAAGGTAAAAAGTACCCGCAAGAGGAAAAGACCATAGTAAAGAGCCAGGAAAGGCAGGCCAGCCCAAGCTTGATTACGGCCGATAAACTGATCAATAAAATAGCGGGCCAAGAGCGGCAATGCCGTTGTGACCAGAGTCGTCAGCAGGATGAAGGTCAAGGCCATGCTGCTCACTATCCTGTAGCGCCACATATAGCCTAGGAGGCGATGAAAAGTTGCTTTCTTTTTCATGTTAATCTTCCTCCTTCAAGCTCTCTGCCAACTGCTGATTATGGTATGTCTGAGCATACCAGCCCTTTTGCTCCAATAGCTCTTGGTGAGTACCCCGCTCCTTGATCCGTCCCTCTTCCATAACCAAAATCAGGTCTGCATGCACCAAGGCCGACAGCCGATGAGCTGTGATGATGGTTGTCTTGCCAGCACGCTCTGACTTTAGATTTTCCAAAATCAGGTGCTCCGTCTTGGCATCAACAGCCGACAGGGAGTCATCCAAAATCAGAATTTCAGGATTGGTAATAATAGCCCGACTCATCGCCAAGCGCTGCTTCTGTCCACCCGATAGAGACAAGCCCCGCTCGCCTACAACCGTATCCAGCCCCTCTGGCATAGCCTGAATATCCTCATAAACACCGCAGAGTTGAGCGGCAGCTAGAACCTGACTATCTGTCAGCTGGGGATTAGCAAAGCGGATATTGTCCCGAATGGACAGAGCAAAAAGCATCTGTTCCTGTGGTACATAGCCGATAAGACGACGCAGGTCTTTGAGGCGGTACTCTCGGATATCATGGCAATTCAGATAGATAGCCCCCTCCTGGATATCCTGCTCCCGCAGCAGCAAGCGCAGAAGAGTGGTCTTCCCTGAGCCCGTCTGTCCGACAATTCCCAGTGTCTGTCCTTGCTCAATGGAAAAATGAATATCCGATAAACTAGTCTCCTCTGCATAAGCAAACTTCTGAATGTCATAGTCCAATCGACCATTTTCCGCATGAGAAAGGGGTTGTTCAACTTCCTTGACATCTGACTCCTGAGTCAGCAGTTTCTCAATCCGTTCATAGGAAACAGCCCCTCGCTGGCCGATGTTAAAAAGATAGCCTGTAGCCTGCAGCGGCCAAACCAACATATCCAGATAAGTGATAAAAGTAACCAACTCTCCTATGGTAAACTGCCCTTGGGAGATAAAAATTCCACCGAAAATTAAGGTCAAAACATAAGAAAGGCCGATAAAAAGCAAAACCAAGGGGTCAAAAAGTGAATCGTACTTGGCAGCCAAAACGTTTTTTTCGTAAACCTCTTGATTGGTCTGTGCAAAAGACTGAGTTTCCGCTTCCTGATAGCCAAAGGACTTGGTCACTCGAATCCCTGAAACGCTCTCCTGAACCTTATTGTTCAAATCCGAAAAAGCCTCTTGAGCAGCCTTAAAACTTTCATGATTTTTTCGGCCAATCAAGCCCGTTCCCCAGGACAAGAAAGGCATGGGCACAATGGCAATCAAAGTCAGCCGCCAGTCCAAAATGAAAAACATAGTCAGCAGGGTCACCAAGGCTGTAATAGAAGCATCCACAGCTGACATGACTCCGCCACCAGCCAAACTGACAACCGCATTGATATCATTGGTTGCATGAGCCATCAAGTCCCCTGTTCGATATTTCTGATAAAAAGAGGGAGACATGTGAGTAAAATGCTCGAACAATCGAGAGCGCAGATTCCGTCCCAGATTATTGGATGTCCCTAAGATATAAAGGCGCCAGACATAGCGCAGACCGTACATGATAAAAGCTGAAGCAATCAGCAACAGCAAATTAAAGAGCAACTCTTGAGAAGTCAGATGTTTGCTAGCAACTCGGTCAATAACCTGACCGATGACTCTGGGCGGTATCAGATTGAAGACACTGACCAAGGACAAGGCCAAGATACCGATGATATAGCGCCGCTTTTCCAACTTAAAAAACCAGGCTAATTTTCTAATAAGGTTCATAATTTCTCCTATTCTTACTAGTCTTTTTATTATACTGTTTTTTGAGGAAAAATGAAACACAGCGGATTGGAGCGCTGTGCTTCGATTCTATTTTTTACTGGTCAGCTGGTAACTAACAGCCAGTAAATCAAAGATTTCCTGATCGCTCAGGCTATCATCCAAGGGCAGACTGAGCCAATATTTCTTATTCATGTGAAAGGCCGGGTAAATCCCCTTTTTCTGAATCAGCTCTGCCACATGGTCATTCTTAACATTCAGCACCTCAATAGCGCCGCTTCGCTCTGCTTCAAACTTAGACCAGTCTGTGGTCAGAAAAGCCCCATACCACTTTTTACTGTCTTGGTGGCGGAAAACCCCTGCTTTAGTCGAGCTCTTTCTGGACGACTTCTCCCAGAGGTACTCTATTTGCCCCTGATAAACCTCAGCCGCATGATCCCGCAGTCGCTTACTCTGCTCATAGAGAAAGCCAACCTCATCAAAACAGTGCTGACGGATAGCCAGCAGTACTGCCTGACAAGCTTCACGAACTTGACCGACAAACTCACCCGTCACTTGCTCCATCTTGACCTGCAGATAGGCGTCATCAGTATCATAGTCAAAGACCTGATAGTCTAGCTTCCCATCGCTGATAGTTATTTCCAAGCGAAAGTCACCCTTCATAATCTTCTGCGAGAAACGGTAAGCTCCATCAGACTCCTTAAAGCCGTAAGTCTGAAGCTTGTCTGGATTAGCCTTGTATTTTTCAAATAGTTCCAACATCTACTTAGCCGCTGCTAGCGCAGCTTCTCCCTCCTTAAAATACAATTTTAGTTCCATGAAGCTGGTCTACTGCCAGACTATCTATAACTTCCTGACGATTGCCCAAATGAATGCCACCACCCGGCATGATATCAATCCGATCAGCAGCATGCTCGATTAATTCGTCCAGCCAAGCAAAGTGCTCCTCAATCGGCTCACTAGCAGGACCTCCGTGGGTCAAAATTCGCTGGACACCATTCTCAATCAGCCAATCCATTTCGCCAAACTGGTATTCAGCCGGTATCGCATCAAAAGCCATGTGAAAGACTACTTCGAGTCCCTTGCAAGCCTCTAGCAGCCGCTGCATCTTCGGAACATCTATTTCGTTCTTCTCCGTCAAGACACCAAAAACGACTCCCTGACTGCCGGCTTCCTTGGCTTTTTGGATATCAGCCAGCATAATCTCAATCTCAAGGTCAGTGTAAACAAAATCACCGCCCCGAGGCCGAATCATAGTCATCACAGTCGCACCATAAAGCTTGGCCAAGTCAACTGCTGCTTGAATTACGCCATAGCTGGGCGTCGTACCACCGACAGCCAGATTATCACAGAGCTCAATCCGCTGGGCTCCCGCCTTCATAGCCTTTTCTAACAAGGTTACATTTTCCGCACAAAATTCATAAAGCATCATCTCACCTCTGATTTAATATATTGATTTCCTTTATCTATTATAACACAAGAGCTTCGTGATATCAGCTCTTATCAAATCTTTCAGCTTCTCTCTTACACCAATCAAGCCAATTGGTCTGATAGTCTTCCTTGGACAAGATGCGGTTCTGTAGGCATCTTTTCTACCTCACAATGCTATTGTTCAAATAATAGTATAAAAACTCCATTTGATTCGGAAGGACTCCTCCTCAAATGAAGTTTTCTTTTTTAGATTCCATAACCCATGCTGAACTGGATTTTAGCAGCTCCATTCTGGAAGCTGATTTTGTTAATGCTGTATTGACTCTGCGGCAGAGCTAGAAGGAAACTATCTCCCTCCGTCGTGATAGATGAATTTGAAGCCTGCATTTGTTGCTTCAGCATGCCTGTCACCCAAGATTTAGGGATAGGAAGAGAGCCCAGCTTGGCACTATCGATTGTGATGTGCAAGACATTATCCCTCACCGTCACATCCACCTCTAGGTCCAGCTTACTGTCAATGAAGAGCAGCTTGACTGGATACTGGATGCGCAGCTTATTGCCTTCAATACTGTAAACACTGTTCAACAGTTCCTGATTCTCAGAGTCAGCCAGAAAAGACTTGAGCACCTGATTAAGCTGGACGCTATTGAGAGAAACTTCCGTGCTGACTCCCTGAGCCGTCACATTGGCATTGCTCAAAGCTGGCTCAATAATACTCATCCAGGAAGCACTGCCTTGAACATTCTTTAATTGTTCACTTTGATTAACAGATGCAGGAACCAGAAACAGGACTGCTGCAAGCAACAGCACCAAACCAATTCCCACTACTCTTTTTACCATTTTCATGTTTGTATTCCTTTAATTTGAGAAAATCCCTTTAGCTAAAAACACAGAAAGGATTTATCTTATTTTACACTATTTTTGCATAATTTTCTGTAACAAACATATTAAAAAGCTAACAATCCTGTGAGAAAAGGCTAGAACAGATAATCCCAGCCTCTCAATCTCATAGCGCTAGTTTTACAAGGCTCATCATAGATAGCCTATTCTTACTTAATCACTTCCTGAGTCTTAGCATAGTTGGCTTCGACTGCTTCTTTTTCAGATTTCCACCAGTCTTGGTTATCCGTGTACCACTTGATAGTCTCTTTGAGACCTGCTTCAAAGTTGGTAAACTCTGGCTTCCATCCTAGCTCATCGCGAAGCTTGCTGGCATCAATGGCATAGCGGAGGTCGTGGCCGGCACGATCTGTCACATGATCATAAGCATCAGCTGGCTGTCCCATTTCCTTGAGAATCAGCTCCAGCACTTCCTTATTATTCTTCTCACCATCAGCACCAATCAAGTAAGTTTCACCGATTTGACCCTTGGTCAGAATTGTCCAGACGCCTGATGAATGGTCATTGGTATGAATCCAGTCACGGACGTTTTTCCCTTCACCGTAGAGTTTTGGCTTGATACCACTCAGGATATTGGTGATCTGGCGCGGAATGAACTTCTCGATGTGCTGGTAAGGACCATAGTTGTTTGAACAGTTAGAAATAGTCGCTTTGACACCAAACGAGCGTACCCAAGCTTTAACAATTAAGTCTGAAGCTGCCTTGGTAGATGAGTAAGGTGAACTTGGATTGTACTTTGTTTCAGCCGTAAATTTCTCGCCTGGTCCTTCTCCATGACCTGGCAAGTCTTCGCGTAGAGGCAGGTCGCCATAAACTTCATCAGTTGAGACATGGTGGAAACGAATGTCGTATTTACGAGCTGCTTCCAAAAGTGTGTAAGTTCCGATGAAGTTGGTATGAATGAATGGACTCGGATCATTGAGCGAGTTATCATTGTGGCTTTCTGCTGCGTAGTGAACGATAGCATCCACTTCAGCTGCCAGCTTATCTACCAAGACTGCATCAGCGATATCTCCAACAACCAGCTCAACACGGTCGCCTAAAATTTCTTCAATATTAGCACGATTCCCCGCGTAAGTCAGCTTGTCCAACACTGTCACATGGACATCTGGAAAGTTGTTGTAAACATAGTGGACAAAGTTAGAACCGATAAAACCAGCTCCACCTGTCACGATAATTTTTTTGTATTCAGTCATTTTTATTCCTTAACTTTTTTATAATTGCCTTAAGTGGTAGGGACGCAAGCAAACCTTCGGTTTCATTGCTTATTTTTGAGCCTAATGTCTCAAAAATCCCCTGTCATGTAACAAACTACATAATTTTTTACATGACTTACACCACAGCGGCAATCATTTCTTCCATTCGCTGAGCTCGGATAGGAGCTGAGCTAAATCATATATTTCAGTATCAATTAATAAATCAGAAAAGAATTCTTTTTTACAAATCTTCTTTTCTTAGAGGTTTGACATCCTTAAGTAGCGGATGGTTCTTGTCTGCTTCTGAGACTTCTGCTGCTTCTAGGTTTTCCCACTGGATGCCTAAAGCTGGGTCTGCATAGTTAACAAAGGCATACTTGGGTTTGAGTTCCAAAGCCCAATAGTCATTGACCAGATAGCTATAGGAAACAGTATCAGAAAGGACTTGGAAGCCGTTGGCGACGCCACGTGGCACAAAAATCCCCTTGCTGGCATCGATTACGGTCTGGTAGGTGTTACCAAAGGTCTCACCCTCACGCAGGTCGACCCAAGACCCCAGCACCTTACCGTCATCTGCAACAGAGATGTACTTATCCCAAGGCTCAGCATGAAGACCTCGCAGGACATTTTTACGAGAAAAGCTGACATTATTTTGCAGTTTTCCTTCTGCAAAGAAGCTTTCAGGAAAGCCTAGCGGCAGCATTTTTTCCTTTTGGAAATTCTCCTTAAACCAGCCTCGGTTGTCCCCGCGTACAGGGATATCAAATTCCAGCATTCCAGGGATTCCAGGAACCTCACGCGCTGCTAATTCCTTATCAAAAAATTGTTCAGTCATCTTCTTATTCTTCTCCAATCAAGCGCAAGAGATAGTGGCCATATTCATTCTTTTTCAATGGCTGCGCCAATTCATGCACTTGCTCTTTAGTGATATAGCCCATACGATAGGCAATTTCTTCCAGATTTGCCACCTGAACGTTCTGCATCCGCTGAACCGTTTCGATATATTGAGCGGCTTCTAAGAGACTTTCGTGAGTTCCTGTATCCAACCAAGCGAAACCACGTCCCATGAGCTCAACAGACAAATCACCACGATCCAAGTAGGCCTTGTTGACATCTGTGATTTCCAACTCACCGCGAGGACTTGGTTTGATGTTCTTGGCAATTTCGACGACATCGTTATCGTAGAAGTACAGTCCTGTCACTGCATAGTTAGAGCGCGGTTGTTCCGGTTTTTCTTCGATGGAGATAGCATTCATATTTTCATCAAATTCTACAACACCAAAGCGTTCTGGATCCTTAACATGGTAGCCAAAAACAGTTGCTCCTTTTTCCTTAGCAGCAGCATTTTGGAGCATTTTACTCAGACCTGGTCCATGGTAGATATTATCCCCAAGAATCAGCGCCACGCGGTCATCTCCAATAAAATCAGCCCCAATGATAAAGGCTTGTGCCAATCCATCCGGACTTGGCTGCTCTGCATAAGAAAGCTTGATACCGAACTCAGATCCATCTCCCAGCAGATCCTCAAAACGAGGCAGATCCGTCGGAGTGGAGATAATCAAGATGTCCTTGATACCAGCCAGCATAAGAGTTGACAGTGGATAATAAATCATGGGTTTGTCATAAACCGGCATGAGCTGTTTTGACGCAGCGCGGGTCAATGGATACAAACGTGTACCAGAACCACCTGCAAGAATAATACCTTTCATATGAGTTTCCTCTCTTAATGTATTCTCCTTATTCTACCATTTTTGAAAGCGGATGTCATCCTTTTCACTAGCCTTAAATAAAAGAAAAAGAGCGGAAATTCCGCTTTCTTCCGCTCTTTGATTCTAAGTTGGCATTACCCCAAAGCCACATCCAAAACCATCATGAGAACAAAGCCCACCATGAGACCTAAAGTCGACACATCGGTATTGCCATTGGTCTGCGAGTCCGGTATCAGTTCCTCTACCACCACGAAAATCATAGCTCCTGCCGCAAAGGAAAGGGCATAGGGCAGAATCGCCGTCATGGCCATAACAGCAACTGCCCCCAGAACCGCTCCGATTGGCTCTACAATAGCAGACATGGAGCCCCAGTAAAAGGCTTTAAGCCGAGACTTACCGTCCGTCCGAATCGGAATGGACAGAGCCGCTCCTTCTGGGACGTTTTGCAGGCCAATTCCCAAAGCTAGGCCAATCGCGCCGACAAAGGCTTCCGGACTAGGATTGGCGGCCAAAGCACCAAAGGCTACTCCGACTGCCAAACCTTCTGGAAAATTGTGAATGGTAATGGCTAAGAAGAGCAGGGCTGTCTTGGACAGCTTCTTTCGGCTGTGCTCAGGAACACTTTCTGCCTCCGAAATGTCTTTGCTCAAGTGCAAGTGAGGCACCACCGCATCAATCAGCCGCAGGAAAAAACCGCCCACTAAAAAGCCAATCGCTGCTGGCAACCAGGATAGCTTGCCATAAGAACTTTGCGCATACTCAATCGACGGTGCCAGAAGTGACCAAAAGGAAGCCGCAATCATAACGCCTGCCGCAAAGCCCATCATAATATCCAGCAGCTTACGACTGACCTGTTTAAAGAAAAATACAACAGCCGAGCCTACAATGGTACACCCCCATGTAAAAAGCCCAGCCAAGAAAGCCTGCATAACCACAGGCTGCGTTCGTAACCAATCCATAACTTCTCCTTATCCTCTAAAATCAATCATATAAAATCGTCTTGGTTTCCCCTATACAGTGTTTTTCCTCATTCCAGTAATGAATCCGCTCGAAAGAGCCTTTCCGCCAGTAGAGAGGCAAACGTTCACGTATGTCATCCTGCATATCTATTTGGCCAAGTTCCGAAATCTTTCACCATTTGGGCTCTCCTTCATGATCGTTTCCCCTGACCTGTCCTTCAAATGCAGTACAAAGAAAATCGTAATATACATACCGTTCTTCTTTACTTGGATTAGTGAAGCCTGAAATCCCCTTCAATTCCAAGTTTAGAGCAGTCAGCCCCGTTTCTTCTTTTAATTCGCGCCTTGCAGCTTCGAAAAAAGATTCTGGAAACTCTACCTCCCCACCTGGTTGTATCCATCCCTTAAAGTTATCATGCTGGCGATTAAGTAGTAGGATTTCTTCATCTTTTTTTACACAAATATTGACCCAATTCAAAATAGTTTCTGTCATATCAAACCTTCTTTACATACCGCTCAATAGGATAGTCCGCTGGATCCAGAACAACTGCTTCTCCTAAAGCCATTTGGACCAATTGGCGTCCGATAAGCGGACCAGTTGTCAGACCAGAAGAGCCTAATCCGCTGGCAGCGTAGACATACGGTAAGTCTGGCACAGCTCCAAAGAAAGGAGCAAAGTCGCTGGTATAGGCCCGTGTTCCCACGCGCTCGCCTAAAATCTCTGCTTTAGACAGCCTTAGCAAGTAAGTTTCCGCTTCTTGCTGCAACTGATTCAGCACTGTCCTATCTACCGTCAAATCAAAGCCCTGATTATTTTCATGACTGGCACCGACGCTGACCGTGCCTGCCAGAAAAGGAATGATATCCAGCTCACCCTCAGGCATAACAACTGGGTAGTCATCCGTCTTTTCAGCCAGCCTGAAATCACGTAGCTGTCCTTTTTGCGGCCGAACATCTGTCTTATAGCCCAGCGGCCGCAAGATTTCTCCCAACCAAGCCCCAACAGCTAAGATGACACAGTCAAAGCTACGACCATCCACCAGAAGTTGCTCTCCTTCTACTGTCAAGCTTACCTTTTTCTCAACCAACTCTGCCTTGCTTGCTTTCACAAGCGTCTCCGTCAAGAGTGCTCCCTCCACACGGGCACCACCGGAAGCATAAAGAAGTTGAGCAAAGCCTTGCAAGTCTGGAAATTTCTCCTGGGCTTCCTGACGGCTGAGAAGACTCACCTCCCCTATTAACGGCGACTCTTCCCGACGATTAGCAGCTAAATCATAAAGTTCTTTCAGCTTGCTCTCATCCTTTTTCAGCAGATAAACACCTGTCTGTTGGTAAAAGTCTGTCTGGATTCCAGCATCTTTCAGTTCCGCAATCAAGTCCTGATAAAAATCAGCGCCCAGACGCGCCATCCTATACCAAGCCTTGTTGCGTCGCTTGGAAAACCAAGGACTGATAATGCCAGCGGCTGCCTTGGTTGCCTGCCCCTTGCCGTCATCAAAGACAGTCACTTCCACATCTGGGGATTTTGAAAGATAGTATGCTGCTGTTGAGCCGACAATCCCAGCTCCAATCACTGCTACTCTTTTCATGTCGCTCCCTCTCAAATATGTCGGAAAGGATTGGTCCAAGCCTGACTAGCTAGAATCTCAATCTCCCATCCTTCTTCTGCCTTCCAAGTATCAAGCTTTTCTTTTAATTTTTCCGTAAATAGAACCTCGATATGATGTCCAGGATCCAGCGCTAAAAGACCTTCAGTCAGCATTTCCTGAGCTGTATGATAGTAAATATCACCTGTAATGTAGACCTGCGCTCCCTTGGTAATAGCCTCTGAATAAAAGGACTGACCGCTGCCGCCACAAATAGCCACACGCTCAATCACGCGTTCGAGATCCGCTTCTTCATAAGTAACCAGACGCAAACTATCTAGTCCAAAACTTGCCTTGACCTTAGCCGCAAAGTCCCCAAAGGTCTGAGGAGCAATCCTCCCCACGCGGCCAATACCGTGATCTGGACTCGTCTGACTGAGAAAACTTGTCTCCTCAATATCTAATAACTGGCAGAACCAGTCATTGAGCCCGTCCTCTACAACATCAATATTGGTATGACTGACATAGACAGCAATATCATGCTTGATGAGGTCTAAAATCATCTGATTTTGTGCTTTATCCGCCACTAGCTCCTTGAGGGGGCGAAAGATAGGCGCATGCTTAACGATAATCAGTCCAGCACCTGCCTCAATAGCCTCCGCCACCGTCTGCTCGCGAATATCCAGCGCCACTAGAACCTTATCCACTTCTTTGTCCAGAGTTCCGATTTGCAGGCCTGAAATGTCGCCCTCCATGGACAGTTCTTGCGGGCAATAGGCTTCATAACGGGCTATGATTTCACTTGCTAACATGGAGCACCTCCTTGATACCTTCGATTTTTTGGAACATAGCAGAGCGTTCCAACTCATTCTTTTCTGGGATATGGACTAGAGCTCCTTCTAGTTTCTTCAGTTCTTTCTGCCATCTTAGCTGAAAAGCAGGTGACTGTTGCTTCATCAGAAAAGGTCCGAAGCGCTTTTCTTGCTCTGTCAAAGTTTGCTGACCTTCTTCTGCCACTAAAATTTCATAAAACTTACCAGCCTCTTCTAAGATATCCTCAGCCAGCAAGTGAAAGCCATTAGATACTAGCCAGCTGCGAAGCTCATCCTCTCGATTATTGGGCTGCAAAATCAAGCGGGAAATAGACGCAAGTTTCGCTCTGCCATTTTCCAAAATCTCTGAAATCAAGCGACCACCCATACCAGCGATAACGATGGTGTCAATCTGATCTTCTGCTTCCAAAGCCGCCAGACCATTGGCCAAGCGAACCTTAATCTGCTCCGTCAGTCCATGTTCTGCAACATTTTTCTGGGCAGACTGAAAAGGCCCCTCTACCACTTCTCCGGCCAGAGCCTTCTCAATCCGTCCCTGCTGAATCAGGTAAATAGGCAGATAGGCATGATCGCTCCCAACATCCAGCAACTTTGCCCCATCCGGAACAAAAGCAGCTATTCGCTCCAAGCGTTGGGAAATAGTCTTTTTTTGCATTGCTTACTCTTTTCTAAACATTCTTCTATTCAGTATATCATTTTTAAAGGTATAAAAAAAGCAGCGGAGGAAAAATCAGCCTGTTGATAAACTGATTTTGTCTCGCCACTTGATGATGGGAAGTTCCTACCCATCACATGTTTATTTGATTTCCTGATACTCGGCAGCTAAACCGCGCTGAACCGCCGGACGAGCTGCAATCTTCTCCGCCCAAGCAGATAGATGTTTGTAGGAGAAGGCATCCAAGAACTCAGCTGCGCCTGGATAGAGCTTATCCTGTACTAACTGCCCATACCAAGACCAGATAGCAATATCAGCAATACTGTAGTCATCTCCAGCGATATAAGCTTTCTTGGCCAATTCTTTATCTAATAAATCAAGCTGACGCTTGGCTTCCATCGTAAAGCGGTTGATAGGATATTCTAGCTTTTCTGGAGCATAGTTAAAGAAATGACCGAATCCGCCTCCCAAGAAGGGCGCCGCTCCCGTCTGCCAGAAGAGCCAGTTGAGCACCTCAGTTCGACCAGCCAAATCTGACGGAATCAGCTTTCCAAACTTCTCTGCTAGATAGAGCAGGATATTGGCTGACTCAAAGACAGGAATCGGCTTATGAGCTAACTGATCCAGCAAGGCTGGAATCTTTGAGTTGGGATTGATTTTCACAAAATCTGAGCCAAACTGGTCGCCGTCCATGATGCTGATCTTATAGAGGTCATAGGCTGCCTCAGTGATACCCGCTGCCAGTAGTTCCTCCAGCATAATCGTCACCTTGACTCCATTAGGAGTCCCAAGTGAATAAAGCTGAAAAGGCTCTTTACCGACTGGAAGCTTCTGCTCAAAGCGCGCGCCTGCAGAAGGCTGATTGATACCTGAAAATTTTCCTTGATCGCTGTCCGCAGCAGACCAGACTTTTGGCAATTGATAGGTCATACTTTTCTCCTTTTTTATAAAATCAAGGGCCTGTCGTATCTAACAGGCCGCTGTAAATCAAATAAAGTCAGTCCTTCCACAAATTCATGGCATTGAGGAAATCATCTGAAACTGTCACATTTTGAGGGTTAGCGGCTTCACGCTCTTCCCTCTTAGCTTCTACTTGAGCAAGTGTTGTGATGCCTTCCTTGCGCCAATTGCGCAAGATAGCCTGAATATACTTCCAGTTGGCCTTGCCATTAAACACAGCCTCACGAAGAGCAGCCTTGACCAAGTCAGGATTGGTTTTATCGTCTTGAACAGTCTTGGTCAAATCCTCAATTTCAAAGGGTGTCAAGAGACGGCCCAGCTCCTGCTGGAAGGTCTCCACCAAGTCTTTCAAAACATTCTGAGGTGCCTTTGCCACAGTCTGTGGACCACTTTTGGCTACCAGCAGTTCATCCAGCTTTTCCAAAGCCGGCGAAGCATCAAAGATAACCTCTGTCTCTCCATTCAACTCAATGGTCTTATACTGCAAGAGACCTTTCTCCGTCAGATGGGACATAGAGCGATTGACTTCTGACAGAGTCTTACCAATATGCTCCGCAATCTGACTAGGTGCCAACTCTTCCAAGGAAGTCGTATTTTGCAGATAGAAAAACTGCCAGACCAAAAAATCATCGCTGGAATCAAAGATGTCCTTAAAATGTAAAAGAAGGGCACTCGGGATTACTAGATTGCCCGATTTAAAAGCTGATAAATAAGTCATGTCACCTCTTATAGATAAGCAAAAAACGATACATCATTTTCAGGACTTTCCCAGTCAAAAGGTGTCTCCTGATAGACAGCATAATTGACCCAATTGCTGAAAAAGAGTGCCGCGGCCGAACTCCAACGCAAGGCCGGTGTCGCATGGACATCATCGTTTTTGAAATAATTCTCTGGAATATGTGGATTCTTCCCTGCCTTCAAATCGCGGAAATACTCTTTAGATAAAGTATCGCGGTCGTATTCCATGTGACCGAAACTATACACCTCTCGCAAGTCCCGGCTAGCTAATACAGAGAGGCCCGTATCCTCTCCATACGAGAGAATTTCCAGATTAGTCAGATTGACAATATCTTCCTTTAGAACTTCAGTATGACGGGAATGCGGCGTATAAAACTCATCGTCAAAGCCACGGAAAAGTAGATTACTGCTGTCAGCTGACTGGCTATAGACACCCGATAATTTGCGCGTCATCTGCTGCTTGTCCACGCCGTAGCGAGCATAAAGTCCAGCCTGAGCTCCCCAACAGATATGCAGAGTCGAAAAGACATGAGTCTTGGACCATTCAATCACCTGCTGGAACTCTTCCCAGTAGTCCACCGCTTCAAAAGGCAGATGCTCTACCGGTGCACCAGTGATAATCAAGCCATCAAAATAGCGATTTTTAACCTCATCAAAAGTCTTATAGAAAGTCTCCATATGCTCTGCACGTGTCGTTTTAGACTGATGAGAGCTCATGTAGAGGAAGTCAATAGTCAGCTGCAGCGGCGTATTAGCCAAGTGGCGCAGTATCTGAGTCTCCGTCACCATTTTCTGAGGCATGAGATTGAGTACCAGAATATTCAGAGGGCGGATATCCTGATGGTCCGCCCTATCGTCATCCATGACAAAGATATTCTCAGAACTTAAAATTTCAACAGCTGGCAGTTTCTTATCAATCTTAATTGGCATGAAAATATCTCCTTCAATCGTTAGAAAGGCTTGGAAATACATTTCCAGCCTATTCTTTGTTTATAGAATGTACTTTCATTATACTGAAAGGAGATATAGTTTTCAATTATACTTTTTCTCTAACTAGATATAGTTAGAAACTATGCATTAATAGTGCATTAGAACCTTATAGTCGTAATCGCCGATAACTTCGCGACCCTTGAGCTCATCCAGTTCAATAAGGAAGGCGCATCCAGCCACTACACCGCCAAGGCGCTCAATCATCTCAATCGTCGCCTTCACTGTTCCACCAGTCGCAAGGAGATCATCGACAATCAGAACGCGCTGACCTGGCTTGATAGCATCCGCATGCATGGTCAAAGTATCTACACCGTACTCTTTTTCATAGTCAGCTGAGATAACCTCACGAGGAAGCTTACCAGGCTTGCGGACTGGAGCAAAGCCGATTCCTAACTCAAAGGCAACTGGACAGCCCACGATAAAGCCACGAGCTTCCGGTCCAACAATCATGTCAATCTTCTTATCTGTCGCATACTGAACAATCTCACGAACAGCGTAGCTATAAGCATTTCCATCTGCCATCAGCGGGCTGATATCACGGAATGTCACGCCTTCCTTAGGATAATTTTCGATTGTTGCAATGTAGTCTTTTAAATTCATGATATACTTTCTTTCAAAAAAATTTTTTACTCTCTATTATATCACTTTTTCATCCAAAAGGTAATAGAAAAGTTATTTTTTAAGGCCATCTATTATTTACATACAAAAGCCTATTCCTCATTCATTTAATTAATTAGGATTTTTGTTAAAGTTAAAAATCCTCTCCTTCTTATGGAGAGGATTAAATTGTTTCATAGAAGATGAGATGATTTCAAATCTATCGAACAGAGAGAAAAAATTCAGTTTTGACGCTTAAGATAATGCCATTCATCTAAAATTTTCTCCTTTGCGAGACTTAGGCTTAGTCCTTCATTATCTCATCTCTCCATCAAATAATCATAAATCTCCTGCACGGTGCCCAGAGCCATGAGTTCTTGTTCTTTGACTAGGCGCTTGAGATCTTGATAAACACGACTGCTGTCAATTTCTTTCTTTTCTGCTTCTTTATTGACTTTCATGACGCCTTCCGTGATGCTGACAAAGCCCAACTCTTCAAAAATCTGAATCATTTTGACCAAGAGAATAGGGTCGATTTTCAGGTAAGCTGCTAGATCCTTAAGCTTATAGCGAACGTCAAACTCAGGGAACTGATAAATTGTCTTGTAAAGTTTGGCAAACTGCTCACGGGTACCGTAACCGGTCAGATAGTATGGCTTAGCAATCTCATTCTTAAAGTAAATCGCTTCAAAATCCTGAGACTGAAGAATCGTCTTCAAGACCTGCAAATCATCGGGCAGGTCATAAACCACAACTGCTCTGCTATTTGTCAAATCTGGCAACTCCTCTGTGAAACGCAAGACTGGAACCTTGTCAGGCAGCGTCGCATTTTTGCTGCGAATATTGAAAAGCTGAACACCGTCCACACGGGCATCTACCAGCATGAGCTGGAGACTGGTCTGTCCATTCCATTTATTGACAGAGAGGCTGACAGCTAACTCCAGATTCTTGGTTTGGGCAAACTCTGTCGCTAGGCTTCCTTGACCAAAAGCTACTACTTCAAAAGATGCATCTTCCTGAGAAATTTTCAGCTTGAGATGGCTATTGCCAGCCCCCATAGTCCGAGCATTATCCACTTTAAAGCCCTTGAGGTAAAAAAGCGGCTTCTTATTGTCCATACCAAAAGGCGCCAGTCTCTCAAAGCTTTTAAGTGTGTCAAGGGTCAGTTCTGGCAGGTGCAGCTCCTCATCTAAATACAGGGCTGTTTTGCCAGTCAAATCCAAATCATTATCTGAGATGTAGGCTGTCAGGATAACAGATAGCTCTGCTAGTTTGTCTGCTTCAAGAGTCATTCCAGCTGCTCCAGCGTGCCCACCAAAGGCTATAAAGAGGTCACGGTGGCTGTCCAAGGCCTCAAAAATATTGATCGCTTCAATACTGCGGGCGCTGCCCTTTGCGATACCATCCTCAATATTGAGCACTATGACTGGCTGGTGCAGCTCTTCCAGCAAGCGCCCTGCGACAATTCCTAGTACACCAGGATTCCAGCCTTCCTTGGCCAACACCTGCACTGGTCTCTTAGAATCCAGCATGGTTTGTGCCTCTTCATAAATCTGCTGGACGATTTCCTTGCGCTCGTCATTTTTCTGGTTAATCATAAGCGCAATGTCACGAGCTTCTTCGTCATCAAAGCCAGTCAAAAGTTCAACCGCTGGATTGGGATCGTCCAGCCGTCCCAAAGCATTGAGTCGGGGAGCAAGCTGGAAGCCAACCGTTTCTTCATCCAGTTCATCTGGCTGAATACCAGCGATTTTGAAGAGTTCCTGAAGTCCTACGCGCTGGGTATTTTTGAGAACAGAGAGACCATATTTGACTAGAATCCGATTTTCCCCCGTCAGACTGACCATATCGGCAATGGTACCGATAGCAACTAAGTCCAAAAGTTCGACTTGGACTTCTTCCAGCAAGGCTGTTGCCAGCTTAAAAGCCACTCCACAGCCAGCCAGATGCTTGAAAGGGTAATCCGCTCCGCTATGTTCCGGATGGACAATCGCATAGGCATTTGGCAGCTCCTCAGGCATGGAGTGGTGATCCGTCACGATGACATCCACGCCGAGAGACTGGGCCAGCTCGATAGCTTCAAGGCCAGCCACTCCATTATCCACTGTAATAATGAGCGAGATGCCTTGATTTTCAATAAAATATTTGTAAACACTGCTATTAGGACCATAGCCGTCCGTAAAGCGATTGGGCAGATAGACCTGACACTCCGCCCCCAGCTGCTCCAAGGCTTCCTTGACAATAGATGCTGAGGTCATCCCATCAGCATCATAATCGCCATAGATCAAAATCTGCTCGTAGTTCTCAATCGCTGCGCGAATGCGCTCCACTGCCCGCTCCATATCATGCAGGTCATAAGGGTCGTGAAGCTGGTCTAAACCAGGCTCCAAAAATTCCTGTAAAGCCTCTTCAGTCTGCACACCTCTTTGGTAAAGAAGACTGGCAGCGGCAGGTTCTAATCCAGCTTTCTTAGCCTTTTTTAAAAATTTTTCGTCTATAAAATTAGTGGCAAACTGCCAGTCGTATTTTGAGCTAATCATGATGAGTGAAACACTTTCTCCGTTCAATCTTGTCTGAATATTATAACATGAAAAGACTGGTTCAACCAGTCTCAAACTTTCTATCTACGAGCAAGGCCCTCAGTCTCACTCATCTAGGTAAAGACCCTTAGCAACGCTTTGGTCAATAACTTCCTGAGCCAATTCCCAAAGAGTTTCAGAGGTTTCTTGGATAAAGGATTTCTTAGCGATGACCTGCGACTTGGTCAGGCCATGAGGGTTGTCATGGGGCTGAGCGACTTCCAAGTGATTGAGCAGAGGAACCAGAGCATCCAACACTCGGGCATATTTAGCCTCTATGCTAATGCCAGTTTCAAACTCCTGCCAAAGCTCTAAAAAGGAATCCTGCTGATCTGACGGCAACTTGTCCAAACTGATTTTCAAGGAGTCCAGCTCTCTATCATAAGAATCACTCTTTCCTACATCGTCAAAGATAAAGGTATCGCCAGCATATATTTCGCCCAAATCATGAATCAGTAACATAGACATGACCTTTTCCAGATTAACTTCTTCGGGAATATATTCTCGAAAAACTAGCGCCATGAGCGCACCCTGCCAACTATGCTCTGCAGAATTTTCGAAACGATAGGCATCCAAGGTTCGATTGTTGCGATGAGTGGCTTTGAGTTTTTCCAGCTCATTGGTAAAAGCCAGCTGCTGTTGTAGACGTTCAAGCATGTGGAACTCCTTTGAAATATTTTTATAGCTATTTCAATTCAAAATTGATAGTTGCTCTTAACGCTCTATATGATTTTCTTCAAAAACTAAACTTTCACTTCTTTTCTGTTTTTCTTCCCTCGCCAGCGAATCACCAACTCTGACGTCAGGTGGGTCAGGATAATCGTCAGAAGGAAGGCCCAACGGCCAGTTTCCCACTTGGTCAGGTGCTGGGATTTGAACAGAAAGAAAGATAACTCAATAAAGATAGGATGGAGGGAGAAATAAAGGATACTTAGATCTTTTAAATGTCGCCAATCTTTTCGCGCTTCCACTGTGTTTTTAACAGCCGATTGAATAAGAAGAACGTAAAGAGAATGAGAACAAAGAAAAAGTTTTTATCCAGTCCCTGCCTGATGTAAACCAGCACTCCTTCGCCTACTAGGAAAAGACTCGCCAACAGAAGAGGCAGCCAGCGTTTTTTCTGAAATAATGCTATCTGCTCGTAATCAGCTAGAAAGTAGCCTAAATAGATAAAAATGGGCGTATAGAAGAGGCCATTCCTGCTAGTGAAAAAGAGCTTGGCATAGACATCGTACCAGTCCGTCAGCAGGCTAGGCGCCAGGTAGGCGTGATAAGTCTCAATAGCACCTAAGGCAAAGAGAACCAGTAAAAGAACAAATGTTTTCTTGGGACCCAACTTCCTATACAAAAAATGGACCAGCAATAAACCTAAGAGAAAGGCAGGAATATACCAAAGCTGGTAGCTCATTCCGATGTAGAAGAGCGCTGCTAGAATAGCCAGCGGAGCTAGGTAGAGAGGCAAGTGCAGAGATTGGAAGTAAGTCAAAGCATAGAGAAGATAGACCAAACTCCAAAAGCAATAGACCTTTAAAATGCCTTTGATATACAGAGTCAGTTTCGTAGAACCGTGCTCTGGCTTCCAGCGTAATCGGAAAAAATAGACTGAAGAAATTAAAAAGAAAGGGACTGCCATGCGGCCAAACATACTCTTCTGAATAAAATGCAGGGCTTCATGTTCAAAAAGTCTCTGACAGTGAACCAGAATTACCAAAAGGGAAGCGATATATTGAAAAAGGCTGAGCAGGGCATAATTGACTGGCTGCTCTGGCTCTATGACTTCTCTCCTTTGCATCGAGCTTTCTCCTTATGAGGTTTGTTTAAGATGTAAATGAGCACTTTTTTCCTTTGACCTAGGACTTGACTAGCCAAACATGCTGAAAGGCAGCAATGTCCCGATAAGGAGATTGGTTGCAGACAGCCAGCTCCATCTCAAGCATCTTTTCAGCCCAGCCAGGGGCAGTTTTATAGTCATTGGATTGCAGCCCGTAAAAAATCCGTATCCCTTGATAATCCTGAACCTCTAAAGGCAGACCTGAAATCACTTCCTGAACCTGATAGACCTTAGCAGCCCCCATGCTGTGGGTTTGATATTCCTGACCTTCCAAAAAATGCTGAGCTTTTTCTGGGTCATTTTCAAAAACCACCGTATGCATAATGCGTCCAACCTCGTGATGCTTGACCAGAGAAATTTTGCCGTCCTTTTTTAAGAGGCGGGAAAATTCTGTCAAATAGAGAGCAGGGTCAGATACATACTCTAAGACATTATGACAGATGATGATATCAAAAGACTGGTCAGGCAGATTTTGCAGAAGGTCCAAGCTGCCTTGCAATTGCTCATAGGAAAAGTCCTGCTTGCGCTCGGCAATCATTTCTGAGTTCGGCTCGATGGCAGTTACTTGGTTCTTTTCCGCTAGAAAATCAGCCACAATCCCAAAACCGCTACCGAAATCAAGAATTTTCTGGCCCTTCAGCGACTCTAGAAAAGCAAAAACAATATCATACTGAAGCTTGCCCCAAGGCGCCTGCAGATGAGCTTTGTAGGCTTGTAGATTAGCTGTCATAAAACCTCACTTATAGTTAAACATATTGGCTGCCATCTTGTCGGCAATTTTTGGAAAAAGGGTATAAAGCTTGTGGGCTAGATTGAGAATTCCAGGTAGATTAATTTCCCGCTTCTTTTTGCCAAAGGAACTGACAATTTTGCTTGCTACAAAGTCAGGCTCAAGGATGTACTTGTCGACTGCTTTTACATAGGAACCGTCAGGATCTGCCTGATCGAAAAAGGCTGTTTTGATAGGTCCAGGATTGACTGTCGTGACATAAACCCCAAAAGGCAGGAGTTCCAAACGCAGGGCATTAGAAAAGCCAATAGCAGCAAACTTGGTCGCTGAGTAAAGACTGGACTTGCCACTTGCAATGAGGCCAGCCATACTAACGATATTGACGATATGTCCTTGACCTTCCTGCTTCATTCGAGTCCCAAAGATACGGGACAGATTCATCAGGGCAAAGGTATTGACTTCAAACATGGCCTCAATATCGCTTGAGCTAATTTTGTCAAATTCTTCAAAAATTCCATAGCCAGCGTTATTGACTAGGACATCTACGTGGCCATACTGACTGTCAATCCAATCAGCAAATCTCTCCAAAGCTAAGTTGTCTGTAATATCCAGCTCCACTAGGTCAAGATTTTCCCTTCCTCCATATAGTTCTTCCAGCTTGTCCTTGCTCCGGCCAACTAAAATCAGTCGGTCATGGGGCAAGAACTTAACCATTTCCTGGGCCAGTCCACCGCTAGCCCCTGTGATGATGATGGTTCTCATATCTCCACCTCTTCCAAGTCCTTGACCACATGGACGTTGTCAAAGACGCTACTTGCATCGCGGCGCATTTGGCTGATGTCCTTAGCTAGAAAGCGAGCACTGATATGATTCAGAAGGAGGCGCTTAGCGCCAGCTTCCTTAGCTACTTCTGCGGCTTGCATATTGGTAGAATGACCGTGATTACGGGCCAATTTTTCGTCTCCCTTGCCATAGGTCGCTTCATGTACAAGCACATCTGCTGCCACAGCTAAGCGGACGCTAGCAGCAGTCTTACGGGTATCACCTAGAATAGCAATGGTCTTACCTGGACGAGGGGCTGAGATATAGTCAGCTGCAATGATTTTGGTTCCATCTTCTAGGACGATATCCTGACCATTCTTGACTTTACCAAAGAGGGGACCAAAGGGAACGCCCGCTGCCCGTAACTTGTCCGCATCCAGCGTTCCTTCCAAATCTTTCTGCATCACCCGATAACCCACACAGAAAATCGTGTGATCCAGCTTATCCGCATAAACAGTGAACTTGTCCGTTTCCAGAATCTTGCCCAGACTGTTTTCATCAAACTCACGAAAATCAATCCTATAAGGCAGACGAGATCCAGACACGCGCAGGCTAGACAGGACAAAATTCTTAATGCCTTTAGGACCAAAAATCTCTAGGTCCGTCTGCTCTTCATTAGCCTGAAAAGAACGACTGGATAAAAAGCCCGGCAAGCCAAAAATATGGTCGCCATGCAGATGCGTGATGAAAATCTTGCTGATTTTGCGCGGTTTAATCGTCGTCTCCAAGATCTGGTGCTGGGTACCTTCACCGCAGTCAAACATCCAGACCTCATTGATTTCCTCCAAAAGCTTGAGGACAAGACTTGACACATTGCGAGCCTTGGAGGGCTGACCGGCTCCGGTTCCTAAAAATTGTATTTGCATGTTTTTCTTTCTAAATGATATAAATCATGGCAGAGCGATTCTGCGAGTGATAGTATTTTCTGCCAGCATAGGACTGAGCAAGCTGACTGACTTCATCTTGATTGTAGCCCAGAACTTTCTGGCTGCCATCTGCTAGCTGCTGCCAATCGGTCAAAGCAGTCAGAGCCTGACTGTCCACGACTTGAGACTCAGCTTTGAGAGGTACCATTTTTATTCTCCCAGCTTCTTCGTAAACCAAGTACTGTGGAAAGACTTGAGCGATTTCAAAGAGCAAGTCAGTTGTTACCTGCTCTGGCTTTTCAGGGAAGACCAAGCCGACTTTCTCGCTCTCATAGCAAAATCCATAGGACTTGCCAGAAAGATTAAGCCGGACAAAAGGTTTATTTTCTAAAAAACTTGGATTCGCATTCCACAAGTCCAGCGCCTGACTGATTTCTAAAAAATAGGCTGTCGCGGCTTCTGGACTTTTCTTCTGATAAAGCTCAGCAAAGTAAGCATTGATAACGCTGGGTGGCGGTGTGATGAAGCTAAGCTTCTGCTCCTCTGTCAGGCCAGCCAAGACTTGCTCTAAGTAGACCCTATCTAGACTCGTAAAACCGCCGTATTTCAGGGCCAAATCTATATAATCAGTCATAAAATTCTTCCAGTTTCCATTTGTTTTTCTCGTCAATCCAGCCTGAAATGACTTCGACATCGTCTGTATATTCCCGATTTCCGATAATAGCTACCTTCTCTAGGTCATGAATCTTATAGGCTTTCGCCGGAGCTACTTTGATAGTAAAAGGCAAAAAGAGCTCTTTCATTCGCTCCAGCAGGACTTGCTGCAAAAGAGTTCTGCTATTGTCCGCCTTAGCCGAAATCAAAGAATAAGGAGTCAGGGTTGGAGTAAAATCCTCTGCCTTGTCTGCTTTATTATAGAGAGTCAGCCGGGGAATATCCAGCATATCCAGCTCTTTCATGATGTCCAGGACGGTCTTTTCATGATCCTCATGATGAGGATCGCTAGCGTCAATGACATGGACCAGCAAATCAACATTTTTGCTCTCTTCCAGAGTCGACTTAAAGCTAGATACTAGCTCTGTCGGCAAATCCTGAATGAAGCCAACCGTGTCTGTCAGCGTGACATTGAGCTGACCACTGAGGTTGATGTTCTTGGTCGTGGCGTCTAGCGTCGCAAAGAGTTCGTCGGCCTCATACTGACTCTTACTAGTCAAGCAGTTCATGATCGTAGACTTTCCAGCATTGGTATAGCCGATGAGGCCGATTTTGAAAATACTGGATTCCAGTCGCTTTTCACGAACGGTTGCCCGATTTTTCTCCACTGCCTTGAGCTGGCGCTCAATATCATGAATCTGATTGCGGACACTGCGTCGATTGAGCTCCAGCTGGCTTTCACCAGGCCCGCGGGAGCCAATGCCACCTGCCTGACGGCTGAGCATGATGCCCTGCCCAACCAAGCGAGGCAGGAGGTACTTGAGCTGGGCCAAATGAACTTGGAGCTTTCCTTCATGACTCCTAGCCCTCATGGCAAAAATATCCAAAATTAGCTGCATACGGTCAATAACCTTGACACCCAAGCTTTCCTCCAGATTGACATTCTGCCGAGGTGTCAGACGGTTATTAACAATGACGGTCGAAATCCCTTCGGCATCAACCATTTGTCGGATTTCTTCTAACTTACCAGAACCGACAAAGGTCTTGCTGTCATACTTTTCACGTTTCTGGCTATAGGAGCCAACTACCTCAGCTCCTGCAGTCTTAGCTAGACTTTGCAGCTCCTCCATAGATAGGTCAAAATTCTCTGTGCCTGCCAGCTCAACACCGACCAGAAAGACTCGCTCTGTTTTTTTCTCTGTTTCTATCATCTCATATCCTTACTAAGACTTGGTCAGCCAGTTACTTGTCCAAAAACTTCCTGATGTCTTCCATGACCTGATTTTTATAGTCTGGATTTCCCACCTGATAAAAGGTCACTGACATCCGGTTGCGAAACCAAGTCAGCTGGCGCTTGGCGAAACGGCGGGTGTTCTGCTTGAGCTTGTCCACCGCCTCTTCAAGACTTATCTGACCTTCAAAGTAGGGGAAAAGTTCCTTGTAGCCGATACCCTTACTAGCTTGACTGGTCGGAGCCTGTTCATAAAGCCAACGAGCTTCTTCTAAAAGTCCGGCTTCCATCATCAGATCTACTCGCTGATTGATTCGCTCATAAAGTTTTTGTCGCTCATCATCTAGACAAATCAACAAAGCTTCATAATCTGGAAGATTGTTTTCTAGTTGCTCGCCTAACTGGGCAATCTCCAGCGCCCTCATAGCCCTGCGCCGATTCAGTTGGAGAATCTCGATACCCAGCTCTGCTATTTTTCCAAACAAATCCTCATCTGACCAACTGTCCAGCTGCGCCCGATAGGCCAGAATCTCCTCGTGAGGGACGGAGCCACCCAGATGGTAGCCCTCGAGCAAGCTCTGGATATAGAGCCCTGTGCCGCCGCAAATGATGGGAAGCTGTCCTTGAGCCGCAATCTCACGAATAGCCTGAGCCGCCTCAGTCACAAAATCATAGGCCGAGTAGCTTTCTCCAACCTCCCTCACATCCAGTAGATGATGGGGAACGCCCTCCTGCTCCTCCGGACGAATCTTGGCCGTGCCAATATCTAAGCCACGATAGACCTGCTGGCTGTCACCGCTGATGATTTGACCATTAAAGCGCTTGGCTACCTCAATACTCAGAGCCGTTTTTCCAACTGCCGTAGGCCCCACTATCACAATTATCTTGGTTTTCATCTTTTTTCCTTGAAAAAATTTTGATTTTTCGTTACTATTAATTATAACATAAATAATAAAAGTTCAGAAAAGGAGAAATCACATGGCTAAAGGATTTGGAAAAGGCGTTCTTACAGGAGTTGCAGCTACTGTTGCTGCTGTGGCAGGCGCAGTATATGCCGTCAAGAAAAAAGTCATCGAACCTGAAGAACAAAAAGCGGCTTTCATCGAAGAAAACCGTAAAAAAGCAGCTCGCAGACGCGTATCACACTAAGCTTGCATATTTCACTAAAAAGTCTGGAAAAATCCAGGCTTTTTCTTTTTTGAAAAACAGCAGTCAAATCAACTGCTGCAAACAAAGCTATTAGACTTTAAAAGCTCTTTCTTGGGCGGTTGAATGCCATAAGAGCTAAAGATATAATTGCTTAAGAGCAAGAATACTAACAACTCAAGCACAAAAAACAAATCGAAAGCAGTATTGGAAGACAAGGAAACGAAAGGAATCGCAAGACACATAATTGTGACATAAAAGATTTTCAAGCGTTTGATATAAAGCCAGAAGAGTTCAAGGCTTTGCCTGCCTCTAATCTGCAGCTTAGACTTACTTCCCGAGTGCCAGATGATAAATACTTCCGCAAAAAAGAATAGACCTAGCAAAATGATCATTCTCAAAAAATGAACCTGCAGAAGAATTCCCACTGCTAGCAATAACAAAACACCTAAGCTCAGCGCCACCACTGCTCGCCTAGTATTAGCCATAAAATCAACTCCTTTATATGACTACGAAGAACAGTCAAATTAATTATTGCTAATCGATTAGATTGCTCTAGGAAAACATATTTTATTTCGGCTTTATTTTACCACTTGGCAAGAAAACTTACAAATAATACGATAAAGCATTTGAAGAAGTCATTGGTTACTGAAAAAGCCACCATTCTGTGACTTTTCTACATGCCTATTTCCCTTGCATAAACTCTTGGAAACGATGAGTATCAAAGTAAATAGTAGATGCAATTAATTTATCTGATTCGTCAAATTTTAAAAATTCTGCGACATCCAATTCTAGTTCTTTTCCGTGTGGCGACTGCAAGCGATAGCGATTTAATGCAACAACTTCTCTCCCCTCTACCAGCATCTTCTTCACTTCAAGATTCTGGCTTAAAGCATAGAATTGACCTGCACCTTGCAGATAAACATCACGCCCTTGCCTGATCTCCTGACTATCGCACATTCCATAATTAAAGTTTTCTGCTACGAAATCTTCCCAGCCACCTTTATTAACTGCGGTAAAATAGCTTTCTGCTAATGTTTTTGTATCCATTTGGAACCTCCAAAAATAATTTAGGCAAGCACTCAACCAATGAGATTTTCAAGCCATTTAAGATTATACAAAAAGCAATATGACTACAGTCTGTCATATTGCTGAAGATTTTTTTGAAGAGTAATAATTAATTTATCCTGCAGTTCTTTTGGTGATATGACTTTTACTTGATGAGCAAAACTTAAAATCAATTCGAAAAAGGCCGGTGTCAATGCTCTGAAAGCATGTACCTTTATCCTTGTTTGCTCAACAGTGATTTCTTCTTCTGTGAAATGATCATAAATCTTTGGAAGCGCAGATTCTTCAAAAATTAGCTCTATTTCTTCTTTACTGCCCTCAACTTTATCTTTGGATGGATTTAAAAAAAGCTCTAACTTTTCTTGAGATAAAAGTGGGTAATCTCCAACATCGACAGCCTCTTCTACTGACTGCATATCACGAATCCTGCTGAGTTTGAAAAAACGAAAATCTAACTTTTCTAAACAGTAGCCGGTAACATACCAAGCATTCAGTTTAAAAATCAGACGATAAGGAAGAATCGTTCGCTGGCTTCGTTCTTGTTTTTTAGAATAGTAAGAAAAGGAAATTTTCTTCCCAGTTTGTATAGCCTGCTCAATTTCAAGTAAATAATTGTATTGAGAGACCATGAAGTAAGATCAAAGTAAAAAGGATTGACCTTGTCGGTCGCTTCTTGAGAAGTAAGCTTATGCTCAATATTGTCAAAACTTGGATGGCCAACAATTTTGCCGACATTTTGGCTCATATTGATGATAAACTGCTTTTCTTCTTCTGTGAAAAAGCTGCTGTCCATCTTGTAGTCATCAGGTATATAAAAGCCGCCCTTATCTCCACGTTCAGAGTAGATAGGGATTCCGGCTAAGCTTAGCGTATCCATATCTCGATATACTGTGCGGGTAGATATTTCAAAACGTTCAGCAATTTCTTTAGCCGTTATCTGTCTCTTATTCAAAAGGGCTAGCAAAATATAGATTAATCGTTCTAGTTTCATGAGTTTTCTTTTCTTATTACAATCGGCACAACATCAAATAATCATCTTCCCTCTCTTCAACCGTAACAAAGCCCAGTCTTTGATAAAAGCCAACGGCAGGATTGTCTTTGGAAACGGAGAGGGAAACACTTGGGTAGCCTTTGGACTTGAGTAAGTCCAGCATGGCCGTCATCAACTGCTGCCCTAGACCTTGACCCCTGAACTCAGGCAGGAATGAAATGGACAGAGAGGGAGTCCGGTCGTCATAATAGCCGTAATCTTTCATAATCCGAACCCAAACAGCTCCGACCAGCTGGCCGGCCACTTCTACTGCTAAAGCCCAATCATCTGGCTGTTGACCAAAATCCTTGATATACATCTCTAGTTCTGGTTCATTCAATATACTTCTGGGTAGCGGCTCTAGACCTTGAGGGATAAAAATAGCTTGGTAAATAAATTCCTCTAAGAGCGGGATTTCCTCTGATTTTAAGGACCTAATCTCAGTCATGATTTCTCCTTCTAGATCAACTGCTCCTCACCTATGCCAGCCTCTGCTAAGATTTTGGAAACTCGGTCAAACTGCAAGCGGAAATGCTCCAGCTTGTGGCCATCTGATCCCACTGAAAAGCGCTGACCGCCCAGCTCCTTGACTAGCGAAAGAGCATAGATATAGAGTTCCTCGTGGCCGTACAGATACATGGACTTGCAGTTGAGCTCAAAGGCCAGACCATAATCAATCATCTTGTGAAAAAGCTGTCGCAGCTCTGGTTCAAAAGTTTTTAACTCCTCTACGGTAAGCGCAAATTTTCGGAAACCATAGTCAAAGTGAGCTAGTACATCTGCTGGCACAGCTTCGATAGCCTCTTCTAACTCTCTCAGGTAGCGGGGAATTAACTCCATCTTATCCAGCTGCAAGACCGGATCTTCCAGATAGTCAAAACTGCCATTGTGGTGGACAGATAAGAGCTTGAGGTCGTATTCCTTGTCCGTTAGGAAAGCTAGAATATCGTCCTTACGCGGAGCGTAATAGCCAATTTCAATCCCCTTTTTAATGCGGTTGCCATATTGCTGGTTCAGCTCTGCTATTTTTGCTGAATAGGCCTCATAGTCAGGCACATCATCGTGGGGCGAGGCAGCTTCGTAAGGGTAGGGATTGGACAAATCATAGTGCTCAGTGGTGACAATCTCGCCCTCGTAATGGTCCAGATAGTCACAGAAATCCGCCTCAGAATCATAGGAAAAATAGGTATGAAGATGGTTGTCGCGCATGCTGGACCGCCTTTCTGCAAATCTTGTGTCCCTTTAGTAATGGTCAATTTCAGGTCGATCATGAATCCGGCTCTGCTTGCCCTGTCGGGCCTGGAGGACGGCCTCTACCTGATCCAGACTGACGCCAGTTTCGACGAGAGCGACCGCCAGATGGTAGAGCAGATCAGCGGTTTCATTGGCCATCTCGTCCTTGTCAGCATTTTTAGCCGCAATGACCACTTCTGTCGCTTCTTCTCCGACTTTTTTTAGAATCTTGTCCAGCCCCTTGTCGTAGAGATAGCTGGTATAGGAGCCTTCCTTGGGCTCTTTTTTGCGGTTGAGGGCTTCTTGATAGAGTTTTGCTAGCATCGTATCTCCTTATATCTTCCTTATTTTACTATAAAAAGCAATTCTTTCCAATGGCAGGCTGATGTCTTAATTTTATTTTTGCATTAAGCAAGTACTAAAGTAAAGCAAGGGAGCTTTTAGTCAGTTTTGCTGTCTTCCTCATCCCAAATTTTATGGAAAAAGCAGGATTTGGCACCGGTATGGCAGGCTGCTCCCAGCTGGTCTACCTCGATCAGCAGGGTATCTAGGTCGCAGTCAGCTGTGATTTTTTTGACAGTCTGGTAGTGGCCACTGGTGGCTCCCTTATGCCAAAGCTCCTGACGTGACCGGCTCCAGTACCACATCTGACCGCTGGTGCGTGTCAGCTGGTAGGCTTCTTCATTGAGATAGGCTAGCATGAGGACTTCTTTGCTGGTGTGGTCTAAGATAATGGCAGGTACGAGACCACCTTGCTTTTGAAAATCTAACTTTACTTCTGTCATCAGATGCGCACCTCCAATCCAGCTTCCAGCATGGCTTTTTTGGTTTCAGCGATGGAGACCTGACCATAATGGAAAATCGAGGCTGCCAAGGCACCCGTCGCTGCAGTCTTTTCAAAAACTTCTAGGATATGCTGGCTACTGCCAGCACCACCAGAGGCGATGATAGGAACGGAAACCACTTGAGAGACGGCTTCCAGCATTGGCAAGTCAAAACCAGACTTGGTCCCATCCTTATCCATACTGGTCAAAAGAATTTCCCCCGCTCCGAGACCGACAGCTTCTTGAACCCAATCTAACAGGTCGCGACCGCTGTCCTTGCGGCCGCCAGCCAGATAGACATGCCAGCTACCATCCGCTTCTTTCTTAGCATCCACAGCCAGCACCACACATTGGCTGCCGAATTTCTCAGCGCAGTCAGCTAAAAGCTGAGGATTTGCCAGTGCTGATGAATTAACCGCAACCTTATCCGCCCCAGCCTGTAACATCCGCTTCATGTCCTCAACCGTACGAATGCCGCCCCCAACGGTAAAGGGAATGAAAACCTGCTCCGCCACGCGCCGGACCATCTCGACCGTCGTGTCCCGCTCCTCGTGGGTGGCTGTAATGTCCAGAAAGACCAACTCATCGCAGCCGGCTTCATAGTAGGCCTTGGCCGCATCAACTGGATCGCCCACATCAGTCAGATTGACAAAGTTGATACCCTTGACCACCCGGCCGTCCTTGACATCCAGACAGGGAATGATTCGTTTTTTCAGCATGGCTAGCCCCTTTCTGCTTCCTTGATCTGATCTAGGCTGACTCGTCCACTGTAATAGGCCTTGCCAACAATGGCACCAGCCAAGCCCAGCTTTTTCAGCTCTTCCAAATCCTCTGCTGACTGAATGCCGCCAGAGGCAATGACTTGAGCATGCTTGAGGGACGCCAGCAATTTTTGATAATGCTGGATATTAGGGCCAGTCAGAGTCCCGTCTCGGTCCACATCTGTATAGACGAAGAGGCGAACGCCGATTTTTTCCATGGCCAATGCTAGGCTGATATAGTCCTGATTGCTAGTTTCCAGCCAACCCTCAGTCGCAACTAGACCCTCTTTCGCATCAATGCCAATCACGATTTTGCTGCTTCCAAAGCGCTCCAGCGCTTCCTTAACAAAATCAGGATTCTTAACAGCCATAGAGCCGATGATGACACGGTCAATGCCAACTGCTAAGTAATCTTCAATCTGATCCAGACTGCGAATGCCGCCCCCGACTTGGATGGCTAGACCAGTCTCCGCTTTAATCTGGGCAATCAAATCTCGATTGGCCGCCCGACCTTCTAAGGCTCCGTCCAAGTCAACCACATGAATCATGGTAACCCCAGCTTCTTTGAAAACTCGAGCTTGCTCCAAGACATCGGGATTGACCACCGTCTTCTGGCTAAAATCCCCTTTAAAAAGGCGGACGGCCTGGCCGTCTTTGATATCAATAGCGGGCAGTATTTTCATAGACATACTCCTTAAACTTCTCTAGGATACCGAGACCGACAGCACCAGACTTTTCTGGGTGAAACTGGCAGCCAAAAACCGACCCTCGGTGAATCATAGCTGGGATTGGTCGCCCATAATCAGCCGTCACATCCAAGTACTCCTCCGGAACATCTGTATAGTAGCTGTGGACAAAATAGACTGACTGGCCCTCTAGACCAGCTGTCAAAGCAGACGACTGCTGGACCTCTAAATCATTCCAGCCCATGTGAGGCACAGGCAGACTAGCCTGGTCCGGAATCCTACGGCAAACACCGGGAATCAAGCCCAGTCCAGAACTTTGACCATTCTCCAATCCAGACTCCAGCAGGAGCTGCATGCCTAAGCAAATGCCCAAGAGAGGCTTGCCATCAGCCACAGCCTGCTGGATAACGGAGACCAGCCCTCGCCTTTCCAACTCCTGCATAGCCGCAGGAAAAGCACCGACACCTGGTAAAATCAAGCCATCGGCAGCTAAAATTTCCTGCGGATTAGCTGACAGGCGTGCTGCTACACCGACCTGAGCCAGAGCGCGGAGGACATTGGCAGTATTTCCCGCGTCATAGTCAATGACAATCATCATCTCTACATCAACTCCTTTCACACAGAAAGACAAGCTAGAGTAAGCCCTTGGTGGAGTTGACTCCATGAATCTCTGGATTGATCGTAATAGCCTCCCGCAGAGCTCGTCCAGTCGCTTTAAAGAGGCTTTCCGCCTTGTGGTGGCTGTTCTTGCCATGAAGGATTTTCAGGTGCAGATTCATCTGCAGATTAAAGGCTAGGGCTTGGAAAAATTCCTCCACCAGCTCGGTGTCAAAATTCCCAAGCTTGGGATTGTCAAAATCCGCCTCAAAGACCAGATAGGAGCGACCAGATAGATCCAGACTGGCCATGCCTAGCGTTTCGTCCATGGGCACAAAGCTAGTGCCGTAGCGGTTGATACCTGCCTTGTCTCCCAAAGCCTGACGCAGAGCCTGGCCCAGCACGATGCCTACATCCTCAACCGTATGGTGGCTGTCCACCCAAAGATCGCCTTCGGCCTTGACCGTCAGAGAAATCCGACTGTGGCGGGCAAAAAGGGTCAGCATGTGGTCAAAGAATCCGACACCGGTCTCGATAGCTACCGGCTCCTGTTGATCAAGATTGACAGCCAGTTCAATATCGGTCTCCTGTGTTTTACGCTTGATTTCAGCTTGTCTCATGGCAACTCCTTCTATTTCTCCTGTCTGCGGGCTTCGATGGCCTTGGCATGTCCCTGCAGGCCTTCTGCATAGGCCAGACTGGTAATATCCTTGTCAGCCGCTCCTACAGCAGCACGGCTGTACTGGGTGTACTGGATGCGCTTGATAAAGTCATAGACTCCCAGAGCTGATGAAAAGCGGCTGGTGCTGGTTGTCGGTAAAACGTGATTAGCTCCCGCATAGTAGTCACCAATTGGCTCACTGGTATAATGCCCCAGAAAGACAGATCCGGCATTTTCAACCTGATCCAGATAGCTGTAAGCATTATCCATGGCAATCTCCAAATGCTCAGGTGCCACCTGATTCATAAGCTCAAACATGGCTTCCTTAGAAGGCGCAAGGATGATGCGGCCGTTGTTCTCAATCGAAGCACGCGCGATTTCCTCCCGCGGTAGCTCTTTGAGCTGTCTGTCCAGCTCTGCTTCGACTTGGTCTGCCAGCTCCTCCGAGTCGGTCACCAGAATAGCCCGAGCTAGCTTGTCGTGCTCAGCTTGCGACAGAAGGTCAGCAGCCACATAGACTGGACTGGCTGAACGATCCGCAATGACCCCAATCTCCGAAGGACCGGCAATCATGTCAATTCCCACGACACCATAGACCATCTTCTTAGCCGTAGCCACAAAGATATTGCCCGGTCCAGTTATCTTATCCACCTTGGGAATGCTCTCAGTTCCATAAGCCAGAGCTGCTACACCTTGGGCTCCGCCAATTTGGAAAATCCGATCGACACCAGCCAGCTTGGCTGCAACCAAAATCGCTGGAGTAAAATGCTCCTGGGGTGGTGTAATCATGATGATTTCTTTGACACCGGCAATCTTGGCTGGGATAACATTCATGAGGACGGAGGAAGGATAGGCTGCGGTGCCGCCTGGTACATAGGTGCCGACCCGCTCAATCGGCCGAATCAACTGACCACGGATAACTCCCTCACTGGGACTATCCTCAAAACCAGTCTCCAACTGCTGGCGGTGGTAAGATTCAATATTAGCTTGGGCATTTTTCAGGGCAGCCAAGACCTCTGGGTCAATCTCCTCAAAGGCCTTGTCAATTAGCTCCTGCCCAATTTCAAAGTCTGTCACCTCAACCTTGTCAAAAAGCATGGTATAGTCTCTTAAAGCTTGGTCACCGTCTTGTTTGACTCTTTCAATAATCTCAGCCACCGCTTCTTCCACATCTAAGTTTTGCTGACTGAGCTGCAGCTGCTCTTCGTATAAAATCCGTGAAATTTCTTCGTTACTTCCGCTTAAACGTTTGATAATTGTCATTTAAAAGCCACCTCTCTTCTTCCTACTAGGGATTCAATCTTTGCCACAAAAGGCATGATATCAGGGTTATTTTTCAGGGAAGCCTGATTAGCAATGAGCCGGGCTGACACCCGACAAATGTCTTCAAAAACCAGCAGGCCGTTAGCTGACAGGGTATGCCCCGTCTCCACAATATCGACAATGGCATCCGCCAGACCCAGCACCGGTGAAATCTCCACGCTGCCTTGAATGGAGATGATTTCCACATCTTCCCCCTTTTGATTAAAATAATCAGTTGCCACAGTCGGGTACTTGGTCGCAATCCGCTTGCGCTTGTGATCATGAGGGTCATAGCTGGGTACCGAGGCCAGTGAGAATTTACAAAGGCCAAAGTTCAGATCCAGCAGCTCCAGATAGCCGGTCGGATGCTCAAAGAGAATATCCTTGCCGACAATGCCCAAATCAGCGACTCCATGGCGTACATAGGTCGTCACGTCAGGCCCTTTGACCAAAAGAAAGCGAAAGCGACTGTCTGGACTTTCAAAAATCAAACTGCGCCCCTTGTCTGCCATGAAGGACATATCAAAGCCAGCCTTGGTCAGGAGCTTGACCGTATCTTCCTCAATCCGCCCCTTGGTCAGGGCAATGGTAATCTGACTCATCTGGCATCACCTTCCTTTCTGCCCTCGTCCGGCAGGTCATCATGAATGGCCTGATAGACACTGTCAATGTCAAGGGACCAGCCGATAGCTGTCAGCTCTGCTGCCCCGAAGCGCTTGAAAAGCTGGTCATAGCGCCCACCAGATAGAAAGGCATCTGGTACTCGGTCGCCAAAGACCTTGAAGGTCAGGCCGGTATAGTAAGGCATGGTCGCCACCTGTCCCAAGTCCATAGTTGTCTGATCCAGCAAGCCTGATAGGCTCTGCAAAACTTGCTCCACATCATCTAAAGATGTCAATATCCGCTCGTTGTCAACTATCTCTCTAGCCCTAGCTAAAACCTGTTGGCTAGGACCAAACAAATAGGGCAGCTCCTGCAAAAAATCATCAAATTCACTCGATCTGGTCTGGGTAAATTCAAAGATCCCCGTCCTATTTTTCTTGCGAATATAATCTAGCAGCTGGGCCTCCTCCTGCGAATCCAAGGCCAGACTCTCTAGAATTGTCTGCAGGATTGCTGCATGGGAAAACTCGAACTGATAAGACTTAACCTGCGCCAAATCCAGCGACTGTTTGGCTGTCTTGATAGCCTCAAGCACCGCATCGCGAACTGGATAGCCGATAATCTCAATACCTGCTTGACTGAGCTCGTTGGCAAGACCGCGCAGCTCTTCTTGATAGTGAAAGACCTTGCCCGAATAGGAAAACTTGGTCGGCGTATGCACCCTTGTCGAAGCAATAACCCGACCAATCTGGCTGGTCACATCTGGCCGTAGCACTAGTAGCTCGCCTTTTTTATCGAAAAGATGATAATGATGGGGCTCCACATGGTCACTGAAGACCTCGAAGTGCTCCAAAGTCGGTGTGTCAATCCGATTGAAGCCCTGAGCCATCAGAAAATCACTGATGTCCCGCTCAATCTCGTAAGTCACACGCGCCCTCTTGAAAAGCTTGTCATGCATGCCAATCGGAAGGGTGATTTTATTCATAGGCTGCTTTCCTTTCTTGCTCTATTCTTACACTGGCTGGCTTTGAGTCAAACTCTCAGCTGCTGCAAATTTCCTTGATGGCTGCCAGGACTTTTTCCATCTCTTCTCGCTGTCCGATAGAGATGCGCAGAAAGTCTTTGATTCGCTCTGCTTTTGGAAAATACCGCACATAAATCCGACGCTGTTCTAGCTGCTGGAAAAGCTCTGCTGCAGAAATTCTAGTAGGCTGGGCTAGGACAAAGTTGGTCTGACTAGGCAGGACTTGGAAATCCAGCGCAGCCAATTCCCCAGCAAACCAATCTCGGGTCTCTTGAATGGCTCTGCCGGTCTCGAGATAATAATCCCAATCTTCCACCGCAGCAAGGGCTAAGCGCTCTGCTAACATATCCACTGAGTAAGGATTGATGGAGTCCTTGACAGCTTTCATGACAGCTATTAAGTCTGGATGGCCGATGCCGTAGCCCACCCGCAGACCAGCCAAGGCCGCATCCTTGGAAAAGGTCCGTGTGATAAAGAGGTTGGGATAGGTGTCTAGCAGAGACAGGGCAGATTGACCGCCAAAGTGAATATAGGCCTCATCCACCACCACTACCACATCCTGATTGGACGCCAGAATTTCCTCCAACTGATCAAGTGGTAGATACATCCCCGTCGGAGCATTGGGATTGGCTAGGATAATGCCGCCATTGTCTCCAAAATAGTCGGAGGGATGGACCTCAAAATCAGCTGTCAGAGGGATTTCTCGAAAAGGCACGTGGTAGAGGTCCGCCCAGACCTTGTAAAAACCATAGGTCAAATCCGGAAATAAGACCGACTCGCCGCTGTTAAAGAAAGCCAGGAAAGCCATGGACAAGATGTCGTCGCTGCCGTTACCAATAATAAGCTGGTCGGGTGATACACCCAAGTTTGTCGCCAAAGCCTGACAGAGCTCCGCCTGATCCAAACTGGAATACTTGCGCAAGTCCTGGGCATCAAAGTTCTGCAGGGCCTCTGCCACCTTAGGACTTGGCCCATAAGCATTTTCATTGGTATTGAGCTTAATCATGTCTGGCTCATTGGGCTGCTCCCCCGCTACATAGGGGTTGATCTGCCTGAGACCTTTTAGCTTAACCATCTTGCCACCTCTCTTTCACACTAGCCATTATCTGACTCCGATTATCTTTTAGAACTTCTAATAAATGAAAGACGAAATTTACCGCTTTGGTAAAGGAATATAGGGGAATTTTCTGAATTCATTATAATAAAAAGCCCTCGCAAAAAAACTTTGCAAGGACGTTGACACGCGGTTCCACCTTTATTTGGACCACAGTCGCCTGAGGACCCTCTGGGAGTACGGGACTCCAGATTGATAACGGCAATCAGCCGTCGGACACTAGTCTCAGACTGCTGACTGATTTCGCATCCGCACTCAAGAATGTGTCGTCTAAGGATTGCATGCCATCTCACCATCAGGCACTCTCTGTTTCTTGTCTTAGACTTTTTCTCTCATCGCTTTCAATTTATTGTTGAATATTCTACATGAATTTTTATTAAAAAGCAAGAGGAAAATTGAAAAAAATTAATTATTTTTTTCTTTCTAAATAAATTAACGTTCTTTCAGCATAGAGCTGGACAAATCCAGCAGATTAATCGCTGTTTCAAAATGCTCCCCCATCAGATCATAGACAGCATCTTCACTTAAGACGCCGCAAGCTATATTTTCAGGGAATTCTGGACTATTTGAGTATTCTAAATCATCAAAAAAATTCTGACCAGTATAGTAGTCCCTCAGCTGTATATAATCTGACTGACAGCGCTCCAGCTCAGCTAAAGCTTCCTGGGCTCTTGCCAATACCTGAGAATATTTATTCAGGTGCTTTTCCATTTTTTGAATGCGTTCTAACTGTTCCACAGGCTTCCTTCCTTTCTGGACACGACAAAATAATCAATTCACCTTAACCACCTGCAGCTGCTCACCGCCCAGCAAAATCAAATATTTTTCAATTTGAGAAATGCCATAAGAACGGCTGAGAGCTTGAGCATATAAGTCTAGCTGGCCATGGTAGCGGGCAATCAACTCAGATGAATCCTTATATTTATCCGTCTTGTAATCAAAAAGGATAATCCGATCCTCAAAGAGCAGGTAACCATCTAAAATCCCCCGCAAAACAAAGTTCTGACCGCTGGCGTCATCCCTCTTGAGCATGGCAAATGGTGCTTCTCGACGAACTCTGTCACTGTTCTCAATCAAGAGACGTCCCAAATCTGTCTCGAAGAAAGATGCAATCTTAGGCAGCTGAATCTGCTTTTTGACCGCTTCATCGGCCTGAACCTGAGCCAAGGCAGAACGAAGTACAGCCATGCTGGGACGGCTATCCAAAGGAATTCGCTGCATGAGCTCATGAACGGCACTACCGACTTGAGCCCTAGTCACTTTGGCTTTCTTGCCAAAATCAGGCAACTCAAAGCTAGGCTGAGGCCGAAAAGCTGCTCGCTCATCCATGATATCCAGACCATCCGTATCCATGATTAGCTCATAAAACTTCTTAATCTGGCTTGGAGTTCGCACACTAGGCAGCTCAATGGCAGAGCGGTACTGGCTATTCAGTTGGTCCACGCTTTCTAAAATATCCAGAGCCCGACGGATGTCGTCCGACTGACGATTATCTGCCAAATCATCCGCTGGAAAGAGCACAGGCTCATTAATCTGCCCTATCTCTTCAGCAGTTAGCTCCTCATCAGTGACAAAACGGGTCTCGTAGGCGAGATTCTCATCGGAAAAAACGGCCTGAATGGCATAGAGCCAGTCTTGGAAATTACTGAGCTGGCTGCGCAGACTGGCAGACAAACGCCCTTGTTGGCTCTTGCCCCACTGACGCTTATCCAAAACCTCTTGACTGCCCTTTCCGACCAGATAGAGCTTGGTTTCAGCCCGCGTCATGGCCACATAAAGCAAACGCATCTGCTCAGACAGACTAGCCAACTGCAGCTCCGCTAGATTCTGCTGATAAGGTAGCGTATCCATGGAAATGCGCAGCTGATTCGGCGCATAAGGATCTTCCACAGACACCGATACATCCGCTACATACTTGATGCCGATTCCCTTGGTCCGGCTAAGGATAATAGCAGAGCTGCTATCCTGACGGTTGAAGGCCTTGTCCATATTGAGCAGGAAGACATACTTGAACTCCAGCCCCTTACTCTTATGAATGGTCATGAGGCGAACAGCGTCCTTAGGCGCCGCCACTGGCACACTGGCTAGATCATGCTGGTTTTCCAAGATACGGTCTATCATCCCGATAAAGCGAGAGAGACCTTTAAAGCTAGACTTTTCATACTCATTAGCCCGCAAAGAGAGGGCATAGAGATTGGCCTGTCTCTGGGCACCATTGGCCAGAGTTCCCACCATGTCATAGTAGAAACGATCCTGGTAAATCTTCCAAATCAAATCATACAGGGAGTGCGTCTTGGAATAAGTCCGCCAGCCTTGCAGGGTATCATGGAAATGCTGCAGCTTTTTCTGCAGTTCTTGGGTGACTAAAGCAGGATGCAAACCTCTTCCTTGGAGGGTGTTGACCAGCTTTTCATAAAGGTTTTCCTGAGAATGCTCTTGACAGGCCTGCAGAGACAGCCGAGCCAGCTCGTCCTCACCAAAGTCAAACATGGGAGACTTGAGAAGGGCGGTCAGGGCATAGTCATTCAGCGGATTATTGATGGTCCGCAGGGTATCCAGCATGACTAAGACCTCAACCGACTGCAGATAGTTTGCTGCGCCATCATCTGGTACCAGCGGAATCTGGTGCTGCTCAAAGGCAGCTAAAATCAAATCATTGCGGGTTCTGGATGCCGTCAGTAGCGTAATATCTTTAAAAGCCACTCCTTCTTCATTGTGCAGGCGGATGATTTCCTTGATGACTAGGTCCACTTCCCCAGCTGATACTGCCTGTGGCAAGCCTTCATCAGCCTCCTCTTCCGGACTCTCCTTGGAGCCTTCGTAGATTAAGAAGGAAGCGCGGTTAGCTGGATTAGGTTCACGTTTGGCTGGATTTCCAGCCACCAGATAGTGGGTTTCATTGTAGTCAATTTCCCCGACTTCTTCATCCATCAAGCGTTTAAAAACATCATTGGTCGCTTCCAAAACCTCAAGATGACTGCGGAAATTTTCCTTAAGGACAATCAGCTTGCCTTGACTGCTATCCTCTTGATAGGCCTTAAATTTATCGCTAAAAATCTGCGGGTCTGCTTGACGGAAACGGTAGATAGACTGCTTGATATCACCTACCATAAAGCGATTTTGTCCTCTGGAAAGCAAGTCCAGCATGCGCTCCTGCGTATGGTTGGTATCCTGATACTCATCCACCATGACCTCATGGTAGCGTTCCTGATAAAAGCGACGCACCTCTGGGAATGTCTCTAAAATCTCAATAGCAAAATGGCTGATATCGCCAAATTCAAAGGCATTTTCTGCTTTCTTTCGCTCCAGGTAAGACTGTGCAAAGTCCGCCACAAAATCCCGCAGAAGCTCAACCAGAGGCAGGCATTCATCCTGATGCTGCTCGATAAAGTCCAGCTGATAAAGTTGCTGGTCAAAGCTGCGCAGCCTCTCAATCATAGGCTTCCTAGCCTCATTGTAGTCCTTGGCCATTTCTTTTTTGAGCTCGTCAGCATTCTTGCCAACCCGAGCTGTAAAAGCCTGGCCATTGGACAGTTGGGAAAGTGCCACAATCTGTTTGAGAACCTGAGCTGTTTCTTCTATCGAGGACAGTTCATTCAGGCTTGCTAAGAGGGTCAGAGCATCCTGGACATTCTCCTGATATTTAGCACCCGCAAACTCTCTTCCTTCATGCTCCAAATGGACAGAAAAGAAAGCTTCCAACTCCCAAAGGGCTGATTTGATTTGACCGAATACCCTCTCTCTCTCTGCTGCAAAGTCACTGTGCTCATAACCATAGAGGAAGGTTTCCTCCAGCCAGCGCTGAGGACTGCTGGTTGACTGCAGAAAACTGTAAATCCGATAAACTTGCTCCCGAAAGCCTGATAAATCCTTGCGCTTACCAGTAAAGTTCTTTACCAAACGGCTAAACAAAACCTGACACTCACTGTCATAGTAACGGTCAAACACTTGGCTGAAGACTTCATTTTGCAAAATCAGCTGCTCGCTGGCAGACTGTAGAATCCGAAAATTTGGTGCCAGGCCAAGCAGGTAACCATAGCGACTCAGCACTTTCTGGGTAAAGGCGTCCATGGTGCCAATGTCAGCATTTAGCAGATCAGCCAATTGCTGGGCTAGATGTTGCTTGAGTTCAGGGCTCTCGGCCTCCTTCAAGGCCTGCCCCAGTTCCTTCTCCAGTCTCTCTTTGAGCTCTCCTGCCGCCTTGACAGTAAAGGTTGAGATAAAGAGCTGGCTGACCGCAACACCTCGCAAAATCTGGTCTATTATCCGCTGGACCATGACAAAAGTCTTACCCGATCCGGCCGAAGCGGATACCAGAATATTCTGGCCAGAGGAGTAGATAGCCTCAATCTGCTCTGCCGTCTTTTTCTGTGGCTTGTCCGAAGCAGATTCTTGAGCTTGCTTAAGAGCAATTTCTTCTGCAGTTAAAAAAGGAATTCTCTTCATTTTTCCATCTCCTCCCTCATCTTTTCTAGCCAGGCCTGGCGCAACTTCTCACCAGTCGGCCGCCTATCAAACTTGCTTGTATCCAGCTTTTCCAGCTGGCGTGCCTGTCCAAGATGGAAATTGGCTTCAAAGCCTGTAATGGCCTTAAACTGCTCTACATAAGGAGCAATGCTTCGCCCATTCTCTGTATAAGGATTGACTGCAAAGCGACCTGATAGTATGCCTTCCGCGGCTTTTTTGTAAAGATAAGCATTGTAGGCCAGCAGCAAGTCCAAGTCTTCCTGACTCAGCAAGTTTGTCTTATTTTTTTCATAGAGCGGACCAAGATCCTTGACAGCATCAGCCACAAAAAGTCCCTTGTACTGGAGTGGCTTCATAGACTGATTGGCTGCATCCGCCAAGGTCTTGGTATCTTTAAGCGCCACAATCGGATCGGTCATCTGCAAATACATGGCGCCAAAAGTGCCCTTTTCCTCTTGATAGTCTGCTAACTCCTCAATCGCTGCCAGATAGGTCGGCAGCTGAGAATTCAGTCCATTAAAGAACTTTTCAAAGCTGAACTTAATATCGCCAGACTTATAGTCCACCACTCCCAAACTCTCGGTCTTAGTCAGACGGTCAATCCGGTCCACCTTTCCGCTCACGGTCACTGCTCTGCCATTTTCCAAGGTCAGGAAAGGCTTAGAAGCAGATCCAAAGCCAGTCTCCTCACCAATGGTCTCAATCCCGCTTGGATGAGCCAGCACACGGCCAGTCGCCCGCGCCGTATCTAGTAAGAGCTGGCGGGCAAAACGGGTCTGGCCTGACTCACTGTAGATGCTCTCAAACTCAGCCTCTCGGCTAGTCTCTTCCATAGCCTGCGCTAAACGCCGGTCAAAATCGGCAGACGAATCATCCTGCAGAACCTTTTCGAAAATCCGGTGAAGGAAAATCCCATGACTGCGAGCATCAGGATGAATGGTCCACTCTTCCTGCAGACGCAGAACATACTTGAGAAAATAAGCATACTGATGCCGGAAATATTCGTTGAGGGCAGACGCTGACAGTCTCAGAGGCTGTTCTTGAGGGTAGAGGGCTTGCAAAGTTTCCGACTGCAGAGGCTCCGTTTTCAGTTCCTTGCTGATGTGCGGAATGCTGATGCCTTCTGCTGCCAATTTCTTGCGCAGTACCCGCACAGCTACTGCCCAAAAAGTCTGCTCCTCTGCTGTCCACTCTCGGTCAATCTCCTCTTGGTGGAGCTCAATAATTTGAGAAAGTAGAGCTCGGTAGCTACCAATATCATCACTGGAAGCCTGAGGCTTTTTGACAATGATGGGCAAGGAAAGCGGAGCTGCAGTCAATTCCAGTAGATAGGTCGATATGCTGTCCTCTACTTCATTGACCAAGGCTGGTGCAGACAAGACCAGCTCTTTGGTGGCAGAATTCATCAGTGATAGAGCTGTATAGCGATGCTTCTTGAGATTTTCTGAACTGGCAATCTGGAGTTCGGCCTGAGAATCCGTTGCGTCATTGAGCCGAGCCCGGTCTTCATCACTGAGCAAACTCTTGTTTTGCGCGATTTTCGGGAAACGCTCCTGGGTCAGTCCAATCGCATAGACGTAAGGAGCTGCTAAAGGCTCTATCAGGTCATAAGACTGGACCTTGACCACATCTACTGTTGCTGGCACCGTCCGATAGTTGGACAAAAGCATGCCAGACAGGATCAAGGCCAGAAAGTCGTCCAGTTTTACCTTGCTATCTTCAAAGACCTGAGCAAACTGCTCTAGAACATGACTAAAAGCCTTCCAGACTTCCTCATGACGCTCCTGCTCCTGCTGACTTGCTCCCTGCAGCAGAGCCGTCAAATTGTCCGAAAAACGGGCTGCTTGGACGAACTCCGTAAACTTAGCTAAGAGCCCCGACACCGTCTGGCTGCGGGATTTGAAAAAGTCTTGCATCGGAGTCATGACCCGGCGGCGAATATGATTAAGACGGTCTAGGTCAAATTTCCCTTGGCTATTGGCCGTGAAATCCTTAGCTAGCTTGCCTGCACCCTTAATGTCAGCATAGCGCAGATATTGCTCAAAATGATCCAGCTCCTCTTGAGTCAAATCTCCGTAGAGGCCCGTCTTTAAGAGATTGACCAGGTCTTCCAGTTGGAAGTTATAGCGCTTGAGCCGCTCCAAGGACTCAACAAACTGAACCAGCGGATGCTGGGCCATCGACTCACTCCGCCCCAGATAGTAGGGAATCTGATACTGGTCAAAAATGGTCTTGAGCTGAAGCTGGTAGGCTTCCACATCTCCCAAAAGCAGACGAATATCCTTATAGCGCACACCATCATGAACCCGCTGTCGGATGGACTTAGCCACAAACTCCAGCTCTTCTTTCTGGTTCATAGTAGACCAAATTTGAAGCTGTGAGCGGTCTGTCTCACTAAGACTAACCGTTGATTCTGAAAAGTCATAGCGACTCTCCAAGACCTTGGAAATCCGACCAAAGGCATCTTCTGCTTCTGCATGAGGGATATAGTCAGGCTTGACCTGATAGTCCTCAGCCAGCTTTCTCAAAAAATCCACACTAGCCTGATAGAGATTGCCCTCACGAAAGGCTGCTCGATAGGATTTTTGGCTGGCATAGGTACCGATAACAATCTCAACACCTTTCCGATGAAGAAGACCAACTAGGTATTCCTCTTCGGCAGAAAATCGAGTAAAGCCATCAATGACCAGAGCTAGATTCTCCAACTCCTCATCCGTATCACCTGATAGAATATGCTGGGCAAAAGCGGCAATCTGAGAAGACGAATCAAAATCGCCCTTATTCAGAGCAGCAGTCACCGCTGTAAAAATCTTGACCAGATCCTCCCGCTTCTCAGGCTCCTCAAGAAATTCCAAATCCGCAAAGGACATCTGGGCGGTCTGCAGTTCATGGTAAAGATCCATCAGTTGCTGGATAAACTGGGGATCCTTCTTAATTCTGCCATAGACCTTAAGTTCGCCATCATCTAACTCTGTCAAGGTCCGATAAATCAACATTCCCAGACCAATATCGTCCAAACTCTGCCCTTGCCGAACATCATTGAGGACAAAATACCGAGCCATCTGGGCAAAGCGCGTCACCGTAATGGCAAAGGAAGCCTGAGTTTTCAGGCACTCCAAAACCGCCCGCTCCTTCTCAAAAGATAGCGAATTTGGCGCAATATAAAAGACTCGCTTACCAGCCGCCACCAAGCTCTCAGCCTCAGCCACCAAAACCTTGGTCAAAGAATGGCGAATATCTGTATAAAGTAATTTCATAGCCTGCCTTTACCTCTAGAAAATATAGGAACATTATACCATTTTTGCCGATAATTCTCATGGAGAATAGTCCCAAAGCCCAATTAGAAGCCTGCATCCAAAGATAGCCTTAGTGACTATCCTCGTCATGTCCATAAAAAACGAGAAAGCCACTGCTTCCAGTGGCTTTCTATAGCTTCTTACTTCTTTCAAAGTAAGAGTTCATTTGATTTTATGCTTATTCATCTTTTCTTCAAAAATCTCTGTCATAATCACGCGCAATTCTTCTCTTTCCTTGTCAGGAAGTTCGCCTTGCTGCTTGGCTACAGCGTATAGTTCAGGATATTGCTTGGCAACTCGCTCAACCGTCTTGGTCGTCGCATGCCCTCTCACAAAGAAAGGAATCCTCTTAATCCATTCCTTGGGCACAAGTGCCAGAATCTTTTTGGCAGCTTCCTTATCGGAAATTTCTGGAGTACTGAGCCCTTGATTGATCTGCTCCTGTTCCTTTTCTGTAAAATCTTTTAATTCCATACGCTAAAATCTTCCAGTTCTATTTTCTTAATGCTAACAGAAGCACACTATTTACCCTCTACCCACTTATCATTGTCCATGATAAAAGGCTTGGCCAGTCCTTCCCCTGTGTAGTCCTTATATTTTGTCTGCAAGTATTTGTAGACATCTTCCTTGGTCGCAAACTTGATTGCCTGGTATGGCTCTTCAAAGGTCAGCTTTTCGACGAACAGATAGCCGTCTTTATCTGGAACCAAGACGCCGACATGGCCTACAAAGAGAGAATCGCCGTCAAGATTGTCGTGGACAATGACTGAAAGCATCCGTGCTTTTTCACTAAACTTGAACTGTTTGAAGTATTCCTCCATCTTCTTAGCATGGACTTTTACATCTTGAGTCGCTTCAGTCTTGACTCTTGAAAACAGGATATTAAAATCTTCCTTATCCTTGGCATCAAAGAGCTTGCCCTTGTCAATCGAATCATTATCTATGAACAAGAGTTCGTCATCTTTTTCTATTTGAGGAATTTCGATGCTATTTTTCAGCAAAGTATAAGTATTAATCCGACAATTTGTCCCGATAAAATCGCCCTTCTTTGCCTGCCATAGAGGATTGATTTTTTCCACATCATATTCGGTTTTGGTAAACTTAGTGAAATCGCCCCTTAATCCAGCAGAACCAACAAGTCCATTGTAGTCATTGACTAGATTGACAAAGTTATCGACACTGTCTTTATCCAATTCAGCAGCCAACAAACTCTTGACTTCTTCGACACTCTTTTTACTGTTTAGATTTGAATAAGTCGATGTAGTTTGACTTGTTTCTTTATTTTTCTGGGAACTAGCACATGCCACAAGCCCAAAAGTCAATGCTAAGCAGGCGCAGGACATGATTATTTTGCTGTATTTTTTCATATTTTATTTCTCTCCACTACTCGTATTCAATTAATTACTTTAATTTACAATTTTTCTGATGAGCCTTCAACTTTTTCATGGCCCAGTCATAATGGCTGGAGGTAGCACTTACAAAATAGGAACCTAGTACAGTCCCTCCGACCCATTTATATAAATTTTTTGAAAATAATTCTTCGTTTGTAAATGTGTCTGCCAAGTCCAAAACATCTTGATGGGACTGACGAAAGATCCCAGTTGCCTCTTCAAGAGAAGTATTCTGATGTTTCTTCCAAAATTCCAGATTCAGCTCTCCATAAGTCTTCCAGTTATAGGGAGCAGGAAGAAAAGGCTGCTCTTGCCCCTTTTGATTGGAATGCACCCAATTCAACAAGAGCTGATGCCACTCATAGAGGTGAATCAAAACATCTCTTAGATTTTTATCTCGTCTCCAATGGGCCTCTTTCTTCTTTTCATCCCGAGAAAAATCAAAGGGCGTATTTAGCTCTTGATCAGACAATTTGGAAATGAGAGTGTGTAGCTTCTCATAGTTTTCCTTAGCAGCTAACAGCAGATCTTCTTTAGTTTTCGGTCTAGGCATAAGATTGCACTCCTTTGCATAGTTAAAGCTTAATCGTTATCATTACGAAACGAATGTTCAGAAACCCATTTTGAGTAGCTTTTTAAATTTTGCTCAGACAGTGATGCAACCTCTATTCTTACACACATTTCAACCGCTTCTTCAAGCGTAACAGCAAAATGATAACCGTTTAATCGTAAAAATTTTACTAAAACATAAAAAGCCGTTTGTTTATTAGCACTAGCAAAAACATGTTTTTTTATCAATTGAACAAATAAAAATGTTGCCTTATCAAAAATCGATGGATAAAGAGGTTTCCCAAAAACAAATTGTTCAGGTAAGTTCACAATCATATTTAGTGCTGATGGACTAATCGTCTTGATTTGTTCTTTCGGAGAATAGCGCTGAATAACTAAAGTATTAATCTTTGCAATTTGCTTTTCTGTTAAATAGACTGTCATTTTTCCACCAAAGCTTTAAAAATATCATCGTATTCATCAAAAATATGATCTAAATCCAATTCAAAAGATTCGTCAGAAATATAAGTAACCTGATTTTCAGTCTTTTCTGGAGTAAAGACAATTTCGCCACTCGGTAACAATTTAGCATCGTAATGCACGCCACTCGGAATATTAAATTCACTTGGAATCGTTATTGTTATAGAATTCCCTTGTTTTCTAGTTTTTACTGCCATCTTGCTTCCTCCTTAGGGATATTATAACAGATAATTACAGTAATTACAAAAATAGAATAATCTTCCGACTTCTCTTATCTTATTTAGAATACATCATGGGATTAAGATATTAGTTAAACACATCTCAAATGCGAGACTCATCACAATAAACTACAAATCCCTTTGGTAAGATGACAACTTGCTGGTCATCAGTTTGGCAATGACTCACTAAATCAGCTGAATCTCTGTCTAAAAGATAATTCTCATTCGACTGATTAAAAATGGCTCGGATTACTTGATGATCATGTTGCCATTCTAAAGCCAGCACATTAGGCTTGATTTCTTCCAGGGTAAATTTCCCATACTGAATAATGCCCGCAACATCTTTGCGAAGCTGAATCAAGTTCTTCATAAAATTGAGCATATCATTGCTACTTGAAACCCGATCCCAAGGCATGACCCGTCTACAATCCGGGTCCATACCTCCGTCCAATTCTAGCTCGGTTCCATAATAGATACAAGGCGTTCCCCTTTGTAAAAAGAGAAAGGCGAGTGCGGATTTGACAAGATGGATATCTCCTTTGGCAGTCGTCAAGATGCGCTCTGTATCATGCGAATCCAAGAGATTAAACATAACCTCAGAAATCTGCTGCTTGTAGTACATGGACTGGCAGTTAATCTCAGCTATAAATTGACTGGTCTTCTTGCGCCTGCTCAAAAAGTAGTCCTTGATACTATCCGATAGAGGATAGTTCATGACCGCGTGAAACTCATCTCCATTCAACCAAGGCTGAGAGGTATGCCAAACCTCTCCAAGAATATAAAGGTCAGGCTTTTTGGCCAAAACAGCCTTACGAAAATCTCGCCAAAATTGATGATCAACCTCATTGGCCACGTCCAGTCGCCACGCATCAATATCAAAATGTTCAATCCAATAGGTCGCAACGCTTAAGAGATAGTCTTTCACCTCGGGATTTGCCGTATTTAACTTAGGCATATAGCTGGCAAAAGCAAAGGTATGATAAGGCAGTTCTTTTGGATTCACAAGCTTGTTATCCGTCACTGGGAACTTTTGAATGTGGAACCAGTCTTTGTAAGCTGACTTTTCACCATGCTTGAGAACATCCTGCCATTGAGCGGATTGATCGCCCATATGATTGAAAACTGCATCCAGCATCACCTTCATGCCACGCAGATGAGCTTGCTCCACCAGTTGACGGAAAGTCTCCTTGTCCCCAAAGTGTCGATCAATCTCAAAGTAATCCGTCGTATTGTACTTGTGATTGCTTGGAGATTCAAAGATGGGACAGAGATAAAGCCCTGTAATGCCCAAGTCTTGCAAATAATCCAGATGATCAATAATTCCTTGTAAGTCCCCACCAAAGAAATCACTACTTTTAGGTCTGATAGACGAATCCCAATCTAGAGATCCCTCTGGTGAAAGTTCAGAATTTCTATTGGCAAATCGTTCTGGGAAAATCTGATACCAGACCGTTTTTGAAACCCAGTCAGGAACCTGGCAACCATCAATTTCGTGAATATAAGGGAGTTTAAATCTGTTTCCTTCCGAAGCAAGATTTTCTGGAATATTGGCAGTGAAACCTTTATCTCCATACAAGACACTTTGACCTTCTTTATCTCTCAGCTCAAAGAGATACTGGAGCCTAGCAAAGCGCACAGAAACAGCTACTTGCCAATAATCAAATAAGGCATCAGAGGTCACTTTGACCATCTCTTTCACATCTTCATAAGAATCCTCAAGAAAGATAAAGGGGTCCCCATAGTGCAAAAGGATTTTCTCTATATCCTCTTTCTTAGTCCTAATTCTGATATGCACTTGACCTTCTTTATAAAGATAGGCATACTCCGATTCCGGTCTATGATAAATGGCTGTTAATTCCATACTTTTCATCTCCTAGATTTCTCTGTTTAAACTCATCGCAACTTTATGCAAACGATTCCACAATCTAGCCCTAGTATACTATTTTAAAAAAAGGATTGCAAGCTATTGTTTAAGTTTGGGAATAAAAGGTATAGTAGAGAATATTAAAAAGCCTTGGAGAAAAGGCTTAATATTAGTTTCTATCTTGAGATTTCATTTAATTATTTTCTTTTTCCAAATTGATATTCCAACGCTTATTCAGTATTATTCTTGTTCATATACCAACTTGGGACTAATCGGTTCATATAATCATACCATTCTAAAATTTCCTTTGCTTGATTTTGCATTACTGATACTTCTTCTTCTCCATAAGAAATAGCCCATGGAAGAGCTCCAATTAAGTTACTTAGAATGTAAACAGCAAGAAGTTTCCAAAATAAATCTGGAACCTTGTCATCAAAATATCCATCTATCATACCTGATGCAAAAGAGGGAGATACTTGAGCTGACCACACAATACGATTGAACTCCTCCCAAGGATCTCCAAAGTCAAAACGATCAAAGTCAATGACATAAATCTCACGATCTTCTCCAATCATGAAATTTCCAATATGATAATCACCATGTTGCAAAACTTGGGGTCTATTCTTTAGCAGTTCACGGTTTTTATCCAAAAAATCAATAAAGAGTTGACCACTTTCATATTGGACGGGACATTCTTTGTATTTGGAGATTTTATCATCAATTTTTCGATTAAAAAAGATTTCCCAGTCTTCACAAACTTCTGTAGCAGGAATTGTATGAATCTTTCTAAGCATTCTTCCTGCTTCTATCCCGTAAGTGTATTGTTGGTTTTCTGAATAAGTTAAAATGGTATCTATTGCATCTCTTCCATCTATCCACTCGTGTATAGAATGTACTTCGTCACCGCAGAATTCAAATTTAATCGGTTTACACATACGAACTCCAAGAAATGCAATCTTCTCCATTATATCAAATTCAATTTTCTTAGAATCTAACTTCTCTTTATCAGAAACACGCAATAAATATTTTTGATGGTTCTGGTGGTTTGTAACACAATATTTTTTATCATCTGACCAGCCTTTATTTATGGCTATCTTACTAATAAATTCCATCAATAACTCCTCGATTGACTTTACAAGATTACTATATTCTTAACTAATGAAAAGTAATTCGTAGTCCGTCCATTCTTTCACACTTCCTAAAGATACATAAATTTTGACCACGTTCTGAAATTATAATTTCTTCTTAAAATGAATAATTCTATTTGCCTCCTGAAATCCAATATTGAGATGAAATCTTATAGAATCCGTATTCGTTAAAGTACAGTCACTTGCAAATTCCTTACATCCTTTATTTTTCGCCCATTCCTCACATTTTGTACAGAGATTTTTAGCAATATCCTTTAAACGATATTCCTCGTCGACAATAATCCCTTCTAAGAATCCAACAGGACTATATTTACAACCTTCAACATAATCAAATCTGAGTGAACATAGTGCTAAACCTACAATTGTGTCACCTTCAACTTCAGTAAAGATTGCAGTATTTTTGCCATTCGTATATCTTTTTACTTCATAAATAGCTTCTTTATCGGTCAATTGGGGCCATAATTGTTTCATTAGTTTAGCCGTTTTTATAGAATCTTTTGTTATTCCATCCATATTGATGTTCCTCCGCAAATTACAAGCAAATGTTTCGAATCATGCTGTTACTTTGTTACTCATTGATTGATACCAATACCATCCCCTTCTACTTTTCGACTATCTCAGATCGGAAGAGCAGAGCCACACACTCAGTGGTTCGGACTTACCGTATCATTTCGTCAGTTTCTCTCCCCATTCTACGAGTCCTATCCCATGGGCGGAGCATCTACTTCTACTTCGCTGATACCTCAGCTCGTACAAGCAGTGATACCGCCTCAACATGTGCTGACGTTAGCTACCTATACTGTGAAACGAAATGTAGAGGGTCAGCATATTTGAATTAAACCATTAAACGTAACTAATGTGCTTTTCTACCAACGTAGACAAAGTTCAGGAGGTCTCTAAATTTTTCTCTCTCAATACTATCATGAAGCATATCCTCTATTTTATTTTGTTTATAATAATACAGTGCTTCCTCAAAATTCTTATAAAGCCGACCACTTTCATTGCTCAGAATCCGTGGGTCATTAATTTTATCCTTCCACAACTCATATATATTTTTATAATTTGATAACTGAATAGTTACTTCAAAATCACAGAAACTATAAAAATCTTCGATAGTTTTTTGATTTGGATAATCTACTTTAATCAAATCTTCTTGATTTTGTTCTAACCAGTCGCTAGTATAATTTTTTCCTTTCGTTTTTACTAACGATAATAAGAGTTTGTCTACCAATACAACATTTCTTCTATCAGCTTTTTTATATAAGTATGACAAAACTTTGAACCTCAATATAGGTGGTAAAAATGAGAAAGCTCTTAATATTACTCTGTCAGTAAATAAATGAATAGGGTATTCTAGGAAATAATCAATAAACAAAAATGCCACTAGTTCCAAAATTGCATTTTCTGCTTGACCAACGTCTTCAACTGTTCCTATACTAATGCTTTGAGTATGCGAATGTTTATTTCCCCAAGATGCTACTTTCTGAATTATTTCTTGAAACTCCTTTAAACGCCACTTCTCTAACAATTGAAGCTTTTCATGAACTTTTGTTCCTTTCTTAGGATAAAGCACATCACCAAGTAATAAAGGTTCTCCCTCACCCATATTAATTATTTTTCTAATAATTATCTCGGAGTACTGCCTTAATAAAGTCAACTTAGTTCTATTACTAGTATTGCTATAATATGAATCCTGAATTAAAATGGAAATTAATTCATTAAAATCATCTATCTCGAATTCTTTTATTGCCAATAGCTAATCTCCTTATATAATATTTTTTTAAAAAAACATATGGTAAAGCACCATAACTTTATTGTATATTATAAATGGAAAAAAAGCTAATCATCTTATTTTCCAACTCACAAAAAAGAGTGACCCCTGCCACTCCTTTTTGAAATCTATACCTCCACCTATCTATCCAATTTTATCACCTTATCATAGCGCTTCAAGTCCTCCTCGCTATAGTGATGAATCACTTCTACAAGTGCTTGTGGGAGAGAGAAGAGAAGCTGGCTGATTTTCTCTTGATTTCTAAGATCCAGATTGGCCTTGACCTCATCAGCCAGGATAAATTGGCGATTGTGATAGAGCGCGCGGGCAATTTCTAGCCGCTGCTTCTCACCGCCTGACAGAGTTTGATTGCTGGGTGTTTTGCCTTTAAGAGATTTCAAACCAGTTTGCTGTAGGATTTCTTCCATCCTTACAGAATCCAGTTCTTGCCCCAGCGCGATATTTTCCTCTAGAGTCAAACCATCAAAGACATGACTAGACTGGAGAATGTAGGCCCCCGCCTGATAGATTTCATCCGAGCTTAGCTCTTGTCCATGGTAGCGAATCCGACCTTGACTAGGCTTGATTTCTCCATAGATGAGGTTCAGTAAGGTTGTTTTCCCAGACCCACTTTCCCCGATAATGGCAATCGTTTCCCCTTCCTCAATGCTAAGGTCACAAGGAGCTAGGATTTTTCGACCATCACGCTCTACGCTGACTTGCTCTAGCTGGATAGGAAAGACGGAACTTTCAAGAGCTGAAGGTATTATCAACTCCTCTCCCAGCATGTTTTGATATTTATCACAAAGAGACTTAGCTGATTTCCTGGTATTGATAAAGTAGGATAGCTCCTGAAATTGGTAGCCGATATTATACGATACTAGGTAAATCCCAACAAAGCTGGCTGCAGATAGGTAGTTATAATAGGTCATGAAACCACCAATGACAATTGGCGCAACCGAGCAAAAGGCATCAATCCCATTGATAAAGAGACTGTTTAGCGTCCGTTGCTTTTCATAGGCGATTTCTTGCTCTAAAGCCTTGTGTAAATCCTTGGAAAATAATTTGTAAAACAAACTTTGTGCCCCATAATGTCTTATGGGACGGGCTCCCGCAATCATATTGGTCACTTGAGAGACATAGCCTTGGTTAGCCATAGACTTCTGCTTAGTAATCGCATCCAAGCGCTTGGAACCTATACTACTACAAAGGACAGGTATCGAATAAAAAACGATAAAGAGCAAGCCTAGAAAAAAATTAGTCCAGAGTGCATAACAGATGGAGACAGTTGTAAATCCCAAAGAAGAAATGATAATGACAGTCGGCTCAATATAGTTATCTTCTAGCTGTTTCACATCATTTTCCAGGTCGGACAAAACCTCGTCATCCGCTATCCGACGGCTATATAAGAAAGTCTGAAAGATAGCCTGCTTAATCCCTGACTTGAAGTCTGTCAGCACTCGTGCATAATAATAGCGTTTCCCCGCCAAACCCAGCAAGAGAATAAAATTCCCCACAATCCCCCAAATCAAAACCTGCCACAGCAACTGCAACTGGTGATTGGTAAAACTAGAGACAATATACTGAATCAAAGCTGGAGTAATAACAGCCTCCAGCCAAGTAATCATAATCGCCACGAAATAGAAGAATAAATACTTTTTAGTTACATAAGCTCTAAGCATAGCGTATAAACCTCCTGAAGTTATTTACCAACTTAGATAGTCGTTTTTTCTAGACAGGGATATAATAGGAGCCTGAATATTTGAATGAAACCATTAAACGCAGGGCCACTTTATAATCTTTCAGAGAAATATTTAAATGACTAGTTCTAAACATATCAATTTACTTTTATTTTTTATTCAAAAATATATTCAACATATCTGCATAGCTAACAAAGGGAGCTGGAAATACTAGTCCAGAATAAAATAGCATTATGGTATTAAATAAATTCAATAAGACGGATACTCGTTTAAAGCGTTCTGTTAACTTAATTGCCAGGGTATATAAGACAAAAAATACAGCATAATTAAGTATTAACATCAAAATCAAATCCACTAAATGGAATGAGGGCATAAAAAATTTTCCATAAAAAAACATATGCGATAGAATGATTGAAATCAAAAAAATGAGCGTCGACCAAATAAAATAGGTTGTTGATCTAGCAATATAAATCATCATTGGTGTCCGTCTAGTTGTTTTGATATTTGTATATTGATTAGTGCGAATTTCAAATTCTAACTCCTCATTAGCAAGTAATATCACATTAGTTATGGAATAATAAATAAAAAAATAGAGTAGATTTATCGGTTTATCACTATTGAAAATAATAATGATTCCTGTAATAAAAATCATGGAATAAATCACTTCGCAAATACTATCAAACGTGTATCGAACTCTATAATTAAAATATCTTCTTAATTCACTAAACATGGAAAAGGCTCCCTCTTTTTTTAGCAATGTTCAATAAAGTGAAAAATAGGAAAGTTCCAGCTGACCAATATACTGCACAATAAACTATAATAAAAAAGATACTCTGGTAGGACGGAGAAATAATAAAATTTCTCAAGGCATAGTAAGGGAAAAGCTTTCCTATAAAGCCAAATAAACCACCTAGCGGTGTTAGTATGCCAGTAAAATACAGCATGAAATAAGAAATTAACGATGTAATACTAGAAGTACGATTAAAAATGAAGCAAAGGCTTGATAGGCAAAAGCCCAAACCATACATGCTAATAATAGTTAGCATACATGCAGCGAGACTCGCAACTAACTTTAAGATACTATCCGGAAAATCAATATCATTTAACGTGAATAGAACGATAAATATAGGTATGGCTTTAACTAAATCCACCAATATCTGAACAATAATTTTAAACATTAAAACATGAAAAACACTCTTACTACTCTGGATTACACTTATCAAAGTTCTATCATAAAGGTCATCCTCAATAAAAAAAGTTGGGTGCGTTATACTATGACTCGTAAAATACCAAGTAAATAATAAACATAACAATAAAAATTTACTTTGTGTATTTTTAAAATATTGAAGATAAGCTGAAACCATTATCAAAATTCCAAAATTTGAAAAAAATAAATTAAATTTAAACTGCATCATCTCTTGCAGTTGTCTCTTCAACTCCCTTCTTATTTCTTTAATCATCATTGATAACCTCATACAATATTTCTTCGATGCTTTCCTCAACTTCTTCAAAAAATATCATCTCAAAATTATTAAAGATATTATTTTTTAACTGACTATCTTTTACTTCAACAATCAACCTTTCGTTTTCTACTTGATAAGATAAATCAGGAAACAGCCTCTCAAAAGCATCTTTCTCAGAATCTGAAATACCAATTCTATATTTAATCCACCTAGTATTTTTCCCAAAGATTTCTGAGAAACTACCTTGCTGTATTATTTTCCCTCTACTCATGATACAAATTCTTGTTGATATTTCTTTTGCAAAATAGATATCATGAGTCGTCATGAGAACAATGGTTCCTTTTTCTTGACTGAGAGTTAGTAATAATTTCGCAAACTGCTTTTTGGCAATGACATCCAGACCATTAGTTGGCTCATCTAAACACAATACTTTTGGCTTACAAAGTAACGCAATAATCAAAGACAATTTTTGTCTCGTTCCTTGTGACAATTCGGACACCAATACATCAACATAAGGATGGAAAGCTAGTTTATTAAATAAATCCTCCAATTCTTCCTTAATCTGACTACGCGAACTTTTATTCAAATGTAAAAAGTAATCAATATTTTGATTTGCCGTCAGGTATTCATAGTAGCCTCTACCGCTTTCTAGTACGAGCTTGACATTGTTATGAATATCTTTCGAAGTGTTCTTACTGCCAAAAACAAATACATCGCCTGCATCTTGTAACATTAAGCCAGAGATAATTTTTATGAAAGTTGATTTACCTGCACCATTGGTGCCCACTATAGAAACAATCTCTCCAGAATGCAATTCAAAGCTAGGAATGTCCAATACAACTTTACCACGAAAATTTTTCTTTAGATTGCTTATAATAATTTCATTCATACTCGCATTAACCTATTTCGATTACTAATACTTTGAACTGCCAAAAATTTAAAAACAAGGATTTTTAAATTACTTTCACTAAGACGTTCCTACGTTTTCACCAGCAATCCTACACACTCAGCGGTTCGGACTTACCGTATCATTTCGTCGGTTTTCCTCCTCATTCTACGAGTCCTATCCCATGGGCAGAACATCTGCTTCTACTTCGCTGATGCCTCAGCTCGTACAAGCAGTGATACTGCCTCAACATGGTGCGTTTGCGGAAATAAGTCCACCGGCTGGACTTTCTTCAACTCATATCCTAATTCTTGATAGAGTTTGATATCACGCGCCATGGTTGCGACATTGCAGGAGATATAAGTGATTTTCTTAGGCTCCATGCTGACGCTGGCTTTGATGAAGCTCTCCGTCAGGCCTTTTCGTGGTGGATCGACTAGGATAACATCCGCTTGGATGCCCTCTTTAAGCCAGTTTTGAATGGCTTCTTCAGCAGGAGCGCAGACATAGCTGGCGTTGGTAATGCCGTTGATTTCCGCATTCTTTTGGCTATTTTCGACAGCTTCAAGGATCACTTCCACACCATAGACCTGCTTGACCTGCTTGGCAACTGATAGACCGATAGTCCCGATGCCAGAGTAGGCATCAAGCACCATATCATCAGAGGTAAGCTCGGAAAAGTCAATGGCTGTCTGATAGAGCTTTTCTGCCATCTCGGTATTGACTTGGTAAAAAGCTGGTCCAGAGATTTGGAAGTTATTTCCCAGCATCTGGTCGGTAATGTAGTCTTGACCATAAAGCGTTCGCCAGTCTTTTCCAAAAATCGCATTGCCCGGCTGGTCGTTGATATTCTGCATAATGGACTTAATAGCTGGGAAAGCCTCTGTCAAGCGATCCATCAGCTGCTCTACTCGGAATATTTTAGGACGGGTTGTCACCAGGATTATCATGATTTCCCCTGAATAATGGCCACGGCGAACAACTAGATTGCGAATGAGTCCAGTCTTTTCTTGCTCATCGTAAGGTTTGAGGTCAAAACGACGCAGCAAATCACGTGTAAAGAGGATAACTTGGTCAATGACTGGATCCTGAATATAAAAATCTTCAATCGGCAGGAGGTCATGGGAATTTTTACGGAAAAATCCTATTTCCAGCTGGCCATTGACACGGCGGACAGGCACTTGAGCCTTATTACGGTAGCCCAGCGGCTGCTCCATACCAAGTGTCGGCGGCACCTCTACATCGGACAAACCAGCAATCTTATAGAGGCTGTCCTTGACCTGCTTGCGTTTGAAGTCCAGCTGGGCTGGATAGTTCAGATGTCCCAAGTCAGCAATCCCCGTACGAAGATAGGCCAAATCAAGATTTTCATTGCGCTGGTCTGAAGTACGAAGAAATTCCTCCACCTTGCCAAAGCCAATTTTTTTATTGACTTTGAGCACACGCATGCGAATGAGCTCACCCGGCAGGGCATTTTCCACAAAGAAGACCAGGCCTTCTGCCTTGGCCACTCCTGCTCCCTCATGGCTCAGATCCACGATTTCAACTTCAATCATATCATTCTTTTTTAACATATTTTTCTCTTTCTGCTTTATCGCTCTGCCATTTCCCAAAAGAAAAGGCAGGACATCGTCCTACCTTTCATTATATCATATATCTTATCTGAGCCCCATTTGCTGCAGTCTTTCTTTATAGGCTTCAAAGTCAATCAAGAGTCCTTGGCCACCGTACATGTCATAGGTATCCACCCAGTCGCCATTTTCCGGAATCGTCAGGCGCTCAACCCCATTGCGGGAATCTCCTGCCATAGAGAGACCATTGGTCAAAAGGAAGCTGTAAGGCACATTGGTCGAAGTCAAGGCAAAGACCTTACCAAGAGCTTCTGACCCGGTAAAGAGCTTAGTTGGATCTTTGACCTGCTGGAAAACAGCTGTCAAAACTTCCTGCTGACGGCGGGTCCGGCCAAAGTCACCCTCGTCATCCTTACGGAAGCGAGCGTAGTTGAGCAAGGTCCGACCGTCCATCTGCTGCTGACCGACCTTGATGGTTTGGTTGGGTACCACTCCGTCTTTCATATTCAGGTCATCTGGTACTTCAACTTCTGTCACTTTCTCTCCATCAATGGTTGAGAACTGAGCATTCATGCTGACACCATTTGGGAAAAGGGTGTCAATAGCTGTCGCAAAGGTCTGGAAATCTACCAGTGCATAATATTTGATGTCCAAATCAAAATTATCTTTGAGCATCTGGCGGACATAGTCTGCACCGCGGTTGTGGTTTTGCTCCCCAATCGTGTAGGCAGAATTGAGCTTTTGGTCATAGTAATCTGCTTGCGACGGATCCGTGTACTCATTGCTGACACCATCAATGTGAATAAGGGTATCACGCATAAAGCTGACCAATTTCACCTTATGGTCCTTATTACCAACATTCAAGACCATAATGGAGTCGGTCCGTGTCTCAGTCGAGTCATCACCAACTCGGCCGTCCGTCCCAAGAATGAGGATATTCACTCCGTCCTTAGTATCCTTGCCGTCAAAGAATTCCGTTTCTGCTGGTTTAGAATTGCCATTGTGTGCTGTCGTCAAGCCTTTGATAAACATGAAAATCATGCCCCCCAAGACCATAAGCAGGAAAATCCCTGCCCAAAGCAGAATTCGTTTCAAGCAGATTTTTTTGCGGGGTTTCTTGAGCTTGTCTTGTCCCAGGCCAGCTCCTGCCAGAGCTTCCGGCGCCTTTTTTTGCCTTCTGCTGCGAGAAGAACGCTCAGGGTACTTGGGCAAGAGACCAGAAGAATCCATTTCCACAGGCTCTTGCTCATAGGCGTCGCTAACTGTATGCGGCTGCTCGTCATGTTCCGGCACACTGGCTGAACTGCCAATCCCCTTGGACTTCTGACGCAGATAGTCAAATTCTTTCTTTTCTTTATCGTTTAGATAATAATAATTTTTATAGAGATAATCTAAGCGGAGCTGTTCATGATGGCTAAGATTTTCTGGTTTCTTCATCTCTTCTCCAATCTACTGCTACTTGTCCTGAATCAGAAACACACTGTAGCTACCAAAAATTTTATAAGTAATTCCAAGACTTGTCAACTCTTGATAGGCAAAATCCGCCAATTTTTTCTGCTCGTTGTCAATGTCAATAATGAAGAAATACTCTCCCAGAGCCGTTTTTAGAGGCCGGCTCTCAATCTTGGTCAAGTCAATCCCACGCCAAGCGAAGGTTGACAAAGCCTTATAGAGAGCACCTGGCAAATTGTCCGGCAAGGTCAAAGCCAGTGTCTGCTTGTCTCCTGTCTTGGTCAGTTGAAGCTCTGGCACCTCATGGCCCAGAATCCAGAAGCGGGTATAATTTTCTTCCATTTCCTGAATGTCGCTGGCCGCTACTTTGAGCCCGTATTCTGCTGCAGCCGTGCGCGGGGCAATAGCCGCAAAATTCTTTTCAGGATGCTCTGCTACAAAACGAGCTGCATAGGCCGTACTAGCTGTCACCTCAATGGCAGCCTGCGGATAATGCTGGCGGATGTATTTCTTTCCTTGGGCAATAGCCTGCGGGTGAGAAAATATCTTCTCAATTGGCTTTTCTAAATCAGTCACTAAAAGCTGCTGCTTGATGGGCTGAACGATTTCTGCCACTGCCTGAATGTCTGCTTGATGAAAGAGATAGTCCAGCGTCTCATGGACACTGCCCTCAATGGAATTTTCCACCGGAACAACCGAGTAATCCACTTCTCTAGCCTCATAAGCCTTCATGACCTCGGTGATATTCTGATAGGGCACCAAGTTCTCGTTGGGAAAGGCAGCTTGGGCTACATGGTGAGAAAAGGAGCCTCTAGGACCTAAAAATGCTATTTTCATTGAATTTCCTCAATAATTTCCTGCGGGCTTTTGAGCCTCGTATCAACAATCTGGGTCGCCACTTCCTCATACCAGGCCTGACGCTGCTCAAAAATCTGCTGCAAGTCTGATTTGCTCTGGTTTAAGAACAAGGGTCTCTCCTGCTCTGCATCCTGCCGGATTCGCTGATAGAGCGTTTCAAAATCTGCTTTCAGGTAGATATTATCAGCATTCTGAGTCAGTAATTTGCGATTTTCAGGGCTGACGACTACACCGCCGCCAGTTGAAACCACCAAGTCCGTATCAATCAACTCAGCCAAGAGCTGGGCTTCAGCAGCCCGGAAGGCCGCTTCACCATGCTGATCAAAATAGTCCTTGATTGACATGCCTAGCCGCTGGCAGAGCAGTTCATCCATATCGACAAAGTCTTGGGCTAAGCCTCTAGCCACTGTGGATTTTCCGGCTCCCATAAAGCCCAGCAATATCTTAGCCATGCATCAAGCCCTCCAAGTCGCTGAAGAAGCTTGGATAGCTGGTCTTAATGGCTTCAGACCGCTCAAGTTCTACCTGACCGCTTTTGGCCAACAAAGCAGCAATTGCCGTCATCATCCCGATGCGATGGTCACCAAAGGTATTGACTTGGGCACCATGAAGAGGTGTTTTCCCTTCGATAATCATGCCGTCTTCCGTCGGGGTAATAGCTGCGCCCATGCTATTGAGAGCGTCTGCTACAACCTGGATACGGTCGGTTTCCTTGACTTTGAGCTCCTCTGCATCACGAATAACAGTCCGTCCCTGAGCCTGAGTCGCAAGAAGCGCAATAATCGGCAACTCATCAATCAAGCGTGGGATAATCTCGCCGCCAATCTCCGTTCCCTTAAGCTCAGAAGTCTCAACGGTGATGGTTGCAGACTTGGCTACTGGATCAACATCCGACAGCTTCATCCGTCCGCCCATGGCCTCTATCACTTCTAGAATTCCTGTACGAGTTTCATTGATGCCGACATTCTCTAAAACAATCTTAGAGTCCGGCACAATCAATCCAGCCACCAGCCAGAAGGCCGCGCTGGAAATGTCTCCCGGAACCGTTACTTCCTGAGCAGTGAATTCCTGACCACCTTGAATGCGAATTTCCTTGCCCTCAACCTCAATCTGCCCGCCAAACTGGGCAATCATATCTTCTGTATGATTACGAGTGATTTCCTTTTCAATAATAATCGACTCTCCCTGAGCCTGCAAGGCAGCAAAAATCAAGGCCGACTTAACCTGAGCAGAAGCCACTGGCAGCTGGTAATTGATAGGCTGCAGTTCCCTGCTACCCTTCATCTTGAGCGGTGGTAAATCACGCTCAGTCCGACCAGCAATCTCGACTCCCATCTGCCGCAGAGGAATGGTCACCCGATCCATAGGTCGCTTGGATAGACTGTCGTCACCGAACATTTCTGCCTCAAAATCCTGACCAGCCAAAACACCAGAAATCAAACGGATAGACGTTCCAGAATTACCCATATCCAGCTTATTTTTCGGTGCTTGCAGACCTTCAAATCCTGCGCCATGAATCTTGACTAGATTTCCATCGTCCTCAATCTGCACGCCTAAGTCACGAAAAACCTGCATGGTAGACAGCACATCTTCTCCTCGCAGAATGTCACGAACAGTAGTGACCCCCTTGGCCAAACTACCAAAAATAATGGAACGGTGGCTGATAGATTTATCTCCAGGTACGCGGATATGACCCTTCAGGCCTTTTACATTGGTTGATAATTTCATAGGTGACCTCGTACTTTCCTTTGTTGCTTCTTATTTTATCATAAAAAGACCAGAAATTCTTAAAATTTCTGGAATCCTAGCTGAAGCAAAAAGAATCCGAGTATTCAGCCCAGATTCTTCTTTTTTTTAGTTTACTTAAGCAAATCTTGTACCGGATCAAAGATAATACGCTCAATGTCCGCCAGATAGATGGACAGTTGCTGCTGCTTATTGAAGAATTCAGAAAGAGCAGCATTGCCCTGAATCTTCTCACCAAAGGAAGTCATCTTGTCCTGCACCTCCTGGGTCGGTACCTGACCAGTCTGAGCCAGCTGTTGCAACTCCTGCTGGAAAGCCAGATAATCCGCAAAAATAGCCTTCGCTTCGCTATCAGCATCCACTGCTTTCTTACTTTCTGCGACGGCCTTGTACTCAGGTAAATCACGCAGATTTCTGCTCAGTTCATTGGCTAAATCATAAATATTTGACATAGAGTTCTCCAATCTATATTAGTCTTCGGACACTAGGTAATCCGTATTTTCTCTTACTATTGTAGCAGATTTTTCCAAATCTTGGCGACTTTTAAAGGTGATTTGCAGAACACCGTTGATATCTTCGCGGTTTTCCTCGTTAATCCGGATGTTGACGACAGAAATTCCGCGCAGGAGTTCCAAAATACCCAATATCGCATCTTCTTCGTCAGGCACTTCAATAAAGAGGTCATAAAAGCTATCTACACCAGCACGTTTATGAATTTCCATCTGCTTGCGGCTTTGCCGTCCTCGGTCGAAAAATTCCCAGATAGCTGTCTCATCCTTAGCCTCAATCGCCGCAGCTACCTTGTCTAACTGGTTTTTAAAGTCTTCCAGCCGCTCCAAAATGGCTTCGGGATTTGTCAAGAGGATAGAGGTCCACATACCTGGCTCACTCTCCGCAATCCGTGTCATATCTCGAAAACCACCAGCTGCAAAAGACTGGGTCAGCTCATGCTCTTGGCTATAAGCTGCCGCTTGCTCCATAAGGCTGGAGGCTAGGATATGCGGAAAATGACTGATTTGACTAGTCACTCGGTCGTGCTCGGCTGCGTTCACCTGGATAAAGCGGGCATGAAGACCACTCAGCAAGTCTTTCATTTCCTCAAGCGTACCAGGCTTGGTCAGGCTAGAGGGGGTGAAGATATAATAGGCGTTTTCAAAGAGAGTAACATGGGCGGCCTTGGCTCCGGTCTTGTGACTTCCGGCCATGGGATGAGCACCAACAAAGCGGACGGGCTTATTCTGCAGATACTTTTCTGCTGCTGCCACAATCTCAGCCTTGGTCGATCCAGCATCAGAGATGATAACATTTTCCTTCAGGTCCAGCTCCGCTAGATCCTTGATAAATGCTATGGTCTGCTTGATAGGCACAGCCAGAATAATCACGTCAGCCAATGGAGCAAAGGCCACAAAATCATCCGTCACTCGGTCAACCATTCCACGCTCTAATGAAACTCTACGCGATTCCTCACCGCGGTTGTAGCCGAGAACTTCATACTCAGGGTGATCACGCTTGATGCCCAGAGCCAAAGAAGCTCCAATCAGTCCCAGACCTGCGATATAGACCGTTTTTCTCTCCATGCCCTCTCCTCTCTTCTAAAAGTTCTTGACAAATTCCTGGTGGCGGGCTACCGCATCCTTTAGTTCTTCCAGATTGTCCGAAGAGAACTTCTCCAGAACTTCGGTAGCTAAAACTGTGGCCACCACGCTTTCCATGACAACACCCGCCGCTGGCAGAGCCGTAGGATCGCTCCGTTCCACTGTCGCCTTATAAGGCTCGTGGGTCTCAATATCCACGCTCATCAGTGGCTTGTAAAGAGTTGGAATAGGCTTCATAACACCGCGAACCACGATTGGCTGACCATTAGTCATACCGCCCTCAAAGCCGCCTAGATTATTGGTCCTGCGAGTGAAGCCATCTTCCTCAGACCAGAGGATTTCATCCATTACTTGACTGCCCTTGAGACGACCGGCTTCAAAGCCCACGCCAAACTCAACTCCCTTGAAAGCATTGATGGACACAACTCCCTGAGCAAGCTTGGCATCCAGCTTCTTGTCCCATTGGACATAGGAGCCCAGACCAACCGGCACACCGCCAACGACAGTCTCAATGACACCACCGATGGTATCCCCGTCTTTCTTAATCTGATCAATGTAGGCCTTGATTTCTTCTTCGCGCTCGGGATTGACAATGGAAACCTCTGACTGTGCAGCTCTATCCTTGATTTCTGCTACAGTTAGATTATCTGGTACATCGATATCGATACCGCCAAAGGTCACGATATGACTGGCTACCTCTACACCGATTTCTTCCAGCAAACGCTTGGCTACTGCTCCGACTGCCACACGCATAGTCGTTTCGCGCGCAGAAGAGCGCTCAAGAGAATTTCGCAAATCGTCAAAGCGGTATTTCATACCACCAACCAAGTCCGCATGGCCAGGGCGTGGTTTGGTAATCTTGCGCAGCCCTTTTTTCTTTTCATCCACATCCGCCGCACTCATAATCTCCAGCCACTTCTGGTGATCCAGATTTGTAACATTGAGGGTAATCGGACCGCCCATAGTCAAGCCATGCCGAACCCCAGAGGTAATCTCAACTTGGTCGCTTTCAATCTTCATACGGGCACCGCGGCCGTATCCACCCTGACGGCGCTTGAGCTCAGCATTGATATAGTCAGCGGTCAAAGGAAGACCAGCCGGCACTCCCTCAATAATAGCTGTCAAACGTGGTCCGTGAGATTCTCCTGCTGTTAAATATCTCATACATTTTCTCCTATTTCTGGGATGGAAAGATATGGACAGCCTGTCTATTTTTATCCAAACTGTCCAATCGTCTTAAACTCCATCTGGCACTTATTTCTTCAGAAATTCTTTCATCTCTTCCAGCGGAATCTGGTGAATACTAGCCGACCCTAGCTCGGGCACCAGTACTAGCTTGATAGAGTTGCCTCGAGCTTTCTTATCATGGGTCAGAGCCTGATAGAGAGCATTCTCATTCCAAGGCTGGTAATCCACCGGCAAGCCAAACTTCTGACACATACGGATGATATCTTCTGCAATCCCAGCCGGCATGAGGCCTTTCTTTTCAGCAACACTAGAAACCTGTACCATGCCAATCGCCACAGCTTCACCGTGCATGACTTTTCCGTAGCCTGCTGTCGCTTCGATAGCGTGCCCAATAGTATGGCCGAAATTCAGATAGAGGCGAACGCCATTATCCAGCTCGTCCTCGACCACAATCTTACGCTTGACATCGCAGGAATGATAGATGATGCTCTCCGCATGTTCCAAAATCGACTCTGGACTGCCATCCATTTCTGACAGCTCATCCCAGAGTTCCTTATCCTCAATCAAGCCGTACTTGACCACCTCGCCCATACCTTCAATCAGTTCACGCTGGCCCAAGGTATGCAAGACTTCTGGGTCAATCAGAACTCCGTCAGGCTGGGTAAAAGTCCCGACCATATTCTTAGCCCAAGGCGTATTGACACCTGTCTTACCGCCGATAGAGGAGTCCACTTGAGCTGTCAGACTGGTAGGAATCTGCACGAAATGAACGCCCCGCATGTAGGTAGAAGCAACAAATCCTGCCAAATCACCAACAACGCCGCCACCCAAGGCCACGATACCATCACTGCGAGTCAGACCAACCTTGACCAAAAACTCATAGACTTTGTTGACTGTCTTTAAGTTCTTGCTGGCTTCCCCCTCCAAAAAGTCAAAGACAAAAGTCTCAAACCCAGCCGCTTCCAAGCTCAGCTTGACCTTTTCCGCATAGAGTCGAGCCACTCGATTGTCCGTGACGATAACTACCTTCTGAGGCTGCCAAAGCTGACTCAGCCAACTTCCAGCCTGAGATAAAGACCCTTTTTCGATGAGAATATCATAGGGATGATGCGGGAGATTCACATTCAGTTTCATAAGCGCCTCCTTATTTGTATAACTCTTCTAAACACTGCCAAATTTCCTGACTGGGCATAGTTTTGCCAGTCCAAAGCTCAAAGGCTTCTGCTCCCTGATAGAGCAGCATACCAAGTCCATTGATTGCTGTGACATTTTGATTTCTGGCCCATTTGAGAAAGGGCGTTTCAAAAGGTTGGTAGATAACATCTGCAACTAAAATCTGGCTAGGCAGTTCAAGCTGTTCAGGCAGGGGCATGCTGATGCCATCCATACCTAGACTAGTCCCATTGACCAGAAGGTCTGATTGGTTGATTGTATTCTGTAAGCTATCCGCATCCTCTAAGGTTAGTACTTGGATACGACTCTTGGTTTGGTGGCTGATAGCTGCCATCTTTCTGACAGTCTTCTCATAGGAAGCTTGCCGAGTAAAGACGAAAATTTCCTCTGCATTGTCCAAAGCTGCTTGAGCAATAATAGCTGTCGCTGCTCCACCTGCTCCCAAAATCGTCATTTTTTTGCCCTGAATAGCAAAAGAAGGCAAGCTCTTAAAAAATCCCTTGCCATCTGTGTTATAACCAACTAAAATTCCATTTTTATTCACAACCGTATTGACTGCTCCGATAAGGCGGGCGCTGACATCAAGCTCGTCCAGATAAGGTATCACCTCCTGCTTATAGGGCATGGAAAGATTGACACCAAACATATCGTATCTGCGGATATTTTCTATACTGGCCTGCAGATCCTTCACTTCCACTTCCCAAGCTAGATAGACACCATTGACACCAGTCTTTTCAAAAGCCATATTGTGAATAAGAGGAGAAATACTGTGCTTAATTGGCTTGGCAACCACAGCAGCCATGCGGGTGTGGCCATTAATTCTCATTCAAAATCTCCTGGATTCTCTTCATATTGCTCAGAGAAATCTGACCAGGTGCTGACGCCATTTCCTGACTGGCAAATGACCAGCTGGAACCTGTCAAATCAGCCGCAATGCGTGAAATTTTACCAATTTTTCCCATGGAAATGGTGACAAAATCCTGCTCAGGATTTAAAGTCTTGAAACCGCGAGTATAGTTCATCAAGTCCAGCACATCCTGCTCATTGCGAGCCATGACAGAAACCTTTACCACCTTAGGGGTCAGAGAAGTAAGCTCAGACAGGATTTCCATCATATTTTCAGGCGTCTCCTCAAAGTTATGGTAGCTCAGCACCAAATTAGGAAAATCAAGCATTTCTTCAAATTTCTCCTTGTGAGAGAAATATTCAAAATCGATATAATCCGGCTGGTAAAAACCGGCTACTTCCTTGATGAGAGCTACATATTCATCATCGGACAGTTCGATTTCTCCGCCTTCCTGACGGGTCCGCAAGGTGAAAATCAATTCACGTCCGGCAAATTTTTCAAAAATAGCTGGCGCAACATTTAAAATGTCATCCTTGGCCAGAAAATCTGCCCGCCATTCAATAATATCCGCATCTTCGTAGCGTGATACATCAATTTCTTGAGCTTCTTCTAAACTCTTGGGCATTACAGAAACGACTAATTTCATTGGTCCACCTTTATTGTAAATACCTTGAGGTAATTACTGCTCCCGTCTTTTTTATTATAGACAAAGTCTGCTGGCAGGCCATACTCCGCAAGATAGCGGTGCTTTCTGCCGGCAAAACCTTTTTCAATTTCTTGTTTAAACTTACTTTTGGAAAAATTGGCTGCATTGGTACTTAAAATCATGATTCCCTGAGGATTCAAGATTTCCAGAGCTTGTGCAACCAAACGATGATAATCTTTAGCAACTGAGAATGTTCGCTTTTTATTTCTAGCAAAGCTGGGCGGATCTATCACAATGACATCAAAGCTTAGATCGTGGCGCTTAGCGTATTTGAAATAATCAAAGACATCCATCACCTGAAAGCGATGCTGATCCAATGTCAGACCATTGGCCAGAAAATGAGCTTCTGACAGCTCACGGCTGCGCTTGGCCAAATCAACTGATACTGTCTGACTGGCACCGCCCATGGCTGCTGCCACTGAAAAGGCAGCTGTATAGGAAAACATATTGAGTAAACTTTTACCAGCAGCCAGACCATCTACCAGACTGGCACGCACATCGTGCTGATCCAGAAAGATACCGGTCATGAGACCGTCATTCAGAAAAACCTGATAGCGAACTCCGTTCTCCAAGACTGTGAAAGTTTCTGGTGCTTCCGCTCCGCAGAGATGAGCCGATTCGTAATCCAAACCCTTGAAACGAATCTTTTCATAAGCCCCCTGAATCTCTGGGAAAACCTTAGCGAAGGCTGTCAGAATCTGCTCCTTGATAGCAAAGACAAAGTCATTGTACCAAGAAAAAAGCGCAAAGCCATTGTAGAAATCCACCGTGAAGCCACCGAAGCCATCCCCCTCTTGATTAAAGAGTCGAAAGGCTGTCGTATCAGACGAATGGAAATAGGTAGATCGTCTGCTCTTAGCCTGCTCAAAGAGAGTTTGAAAAAAATCCGAGTTCAGCTCTACCTTCTTCTGGGAAATCAGCCAGCCTACTCCCTTATTCTGCGGAGAGAGATAAGCTGTTCCTAAGAACTTTCCCTGACGGTTTTGCAGCTCCACACATTGATTCTGAAGAGAAAGAGCGCCAAAATCCTTTTTATCTAATAAAAGAATGCCCTTTCTCAGTTTTTCTTCTGCCTGTTGAGTAACAGTAAGTTTATTCATAAATTATATTATACCAAAGATTGTGAAAATTCTCAAAACATATTTTACATTTGAGTTAATAAAAGATTTCACAAACGAGAACAAAACGACTATAAACCTCTCCATAGAGGGGATAAGGCTTTTATAGAAATATTACAATTTCGCCGATTTAAAATATCTCAAATGCGGCTCAAATTTTCCTTAACTGGAGAAATTATGTTTTACTTAGAGGAGAAAATTTTTAGGAAATAAGACAAGGAAGGCAGAGAGGTATATTACCACAAAAAACCTCTCAGAACTATCTTCAAGATTTCTGAGAGGTTGTTCATTCATTCAGTAATATTCCAAATAGTATCTGAAATTATTTCTCCTTCAGACTGTCATTCAAACCATCCCGAATAGGGTCAAGGAAGTAATCTAAGATACTTCGATTATCTGTTTTTATTTCAAGTATTCCTGATAGACCTGAAACTAAGTCAATTCCTTTGTGCAAATGCTTCTTGTCAATCGCAACTTGGACTATATATACCATCCCTTTTCCTTTAACTTGAAAAGCAGTCGGGCTGATATAAGTCACTTTAGCAGGAATGGTTCCATAGTCTGAATAAGGATAGGCCTGTAATTTAACAACAGCCTTCATACCTTTTTGAATATCTGTTATATCCTTATCAGATACCTGAGCTTCAAATATCAGTTCTGAATCACTAGGGACGAGCCTTGCTACTGGATTTTCTGCACTAACTGTCTGTCCAATATGACTGACGATTAAACTTGCAATCTGATCAGTCGAAGGCGCCTTAATCGTTAGATACTCTAAAATATACTGTTGCTGAATCAATTCTGCCTCGGTCTTACGTTTATTCTCCGTTAAAGCAGCCATTTTTTGTGCAAGGCCGGTATCATCATGATGTAACTTGTATACTCTTTTCCCATTATTAACTCCTATTCTTCTATAACTGTTTCGCTAAAATAATATTTTTCTGACCGTTCTACCGATAATGTTAAAAAATATTTATCTTGTTTGTCATATTTTGGATATCCCCGAAATTCTAATAATGTCTTGCTTCCTTTGGGCAAATTAATGTAGCTGTTGATGTTTTCATTCGTAATCTCATAGCGGATGCTGTAATCACCTGTGACCGGACTTTCCGTAATAGCGTCTAAATCTAGAGACTTCAAATACTGATAATCAATAGGTAGTTGAGTAAAAAGAAATCTAACATTCTCTAAACTAGAATCCAGAACTTGACCATCTGTAGTTTGGAATCCATTCTTATCACTATAAGTCACAGTTGAAGTCATTATTATTTCATCATTATATGGTTGAATTCTTACTTTCGTGTAATCTCCGATAATCTGTTTGGTAGTATGATCACCCCTCAGTTTAAACTCGTGAAAAAATGTTTTATTGTTAGTCAGCTCTTGTCTTATATATACAATCCTGAACCCCTTGGGAAACTTCTTAAACAAATCCTCCGCCTTGGCTGTCGGATAAACCTCTGAGATTCTTGAGAATCGCTCTTCATACTCCTGTCTTTTAGCGTTTTTCATGATGGAACACCCCGCTAATATAGTTCCTGCAAGAAATAGGATTGCTAATGCACATAGTTTTTTCATCTTTTTCTTCCTTTCCATTTATTCTCCAACACTTTCACCCATCATCTGCTAAATATGCTGGAATGAGCGAGATTTTCATAGCCTTCTTCATCATCTCCCCTTTAAATAGACAGCATGCATTTATACTATAACAATAACTAGTAATAAAACTCTGCGCCAACGACTTTTGATATATCAACTTATCTTAATTATATGTTTTCCTATGTTTTTTGTAAATATTTTTTGAGTGTTTTTTTAGATATTTTCCTGCTGTTTTTCAAGTTTCTGGCCAACGATATTTGATTCTATTCCACTAATGTCTGCGGCAAAATGATCTTCATACAATAATCCTAAGAAAGCTTTCTCCATTAAAAACTTAAATATTTAACTGCTTCAAACATTTTCCTCAGTCAAAAAGAGGTCAATTTTTCCTTGCGCCGTCTTTTTATGTTATACTTAGAGGAGAAAATTTTTAGGAAATAAGACAAGGAAGTAACTTTTTGTGAAAAAAATAACCAAGAATTTACTCAATTTCATGAGTACGAGACTAGGTTTTGTCTTGATTTTACTGGTCCTCTATTGGATAAAAACCATGTGGGCCTACACGATTGATTTTAACCTCGATATTCAAGGTCTTTATCAAGTATTTTTAGCTATTATCAACCCTTTCCCTATCAGCCTCTTGCTGCTGGGACTGGCGCTTTATGTAAAACGAACCAAATTATTCTACAGCCTTGCCTTCGGAATCTATCTGCTCCTCTTTGCTTGGCTGGTATCTAATTCCATTTACTACCGTGAGTTCAGCGACTTTGTTACAGTCAATACTATGCTGGCTTCTAGCAGCGTTTCTGCTGGACTTGGGGAAGCAGCACTTGAGCTTTTCCGCCCTTGGGATATTCTTTATCTGATTGATTTCCCGATTTTGGCCTTCTTATTCTTTAAGAAATACATCCGTATGGATGACCGGCCTTTCAATAAACGCGCCAGCTTTGCTGTGACCTCCCTGTCCGCTATGCTGTTCTCAGCCAACCTTTTCTTGGCTGAAATTGACCGCCCTGAGCTCTTGTCACGTGGATTTTCCAACTATTATGTCGTTCGGGCTCTGGGCTTGCCAGCCTTTCTAGGTTACAGTGCTAACCAGACATATACCGCCAATCGTGAGCGCTCCAAAGCTTCTGAAAAAGACTTGGAACCAGTAACAGAATATATCCAATCCCATTATGCGGAACCAAATCCAGAATATTACGGGATTGCCAAAGGCCGCAATGTCATCTATGTCCATCTGGAAAGCTTCCAGCAGTTCCTGATTGACTATAAGCTGCAGGCAGATGGGAAAGAGTACGAGGTGACACCTTTCCTCAATTCCCTCTACCACTCCAATTCGACTCTGGCTTTCTCTAATGTCTTCAACCAGGTCAAGGCTGGTAAGACTTCTGATGCTGAAACCATGATTGAAACTGGGCTCTTCGGTCTCAATCAAGGCTCCTTCATGGTTAACTACGGTGGTACCAATACCCAGCAAGCTGCACCTTTTATTCTTTCCAAAAACGGCGGCTATACTTCTGCTGTTTTCCACGGAAATACAGGAAGCTTCTGGAACCGCAATACAGCTTACAAGCAATGGGGTTATAACTATTTCTTCGATGCGTCTTACTTTACCAAGCAGGACGACACCAACTCTTTCCAATACGGCTTGAATGACAAGATTATGCTGAAAGATTCCATCAAATATCTGGAACACCTGCAGCAGCCTTTCTATGCTAAGTATATCACGGTTTCCAATCACTATCCTTACACGACAAGTCTGATTGGTGACGAGATTGGCTTCCCACTGGCCAAGACCAAGGATGAAACCATCAACGGTTACTTTGCCACTGCCAACTATCTAGATTCTTCTGTCAAGGCCTTGTTTGACTATCTCAAAGAATCCGGCCTCTATGACAACTCTATTATCGTTCTCTACGGAGACCATTTTGGAATTTCCCAAACCCGCAATCCTAACTTGGCCCCTCTTGTAGGCAAATCCTCTGAGACTTGGTCCAATTATGACAATGCTATGATGCAGCGCGTACCATACATGGTAGTGGTACCTGGCATGGACAAAGGAAAGATCATTGATACCTACGGCGGTCAAGTGGATATGCTGCCAACATTGGAGCATTTGCTGGGCATTGACTCTAAAAACTACCTTCAGGTTGGACAAGACCTGCTGTCATCTCAGCATCAACAAATCACAGCATTCCGATCCAGCAATAACTTTGTCACTCCAAAATACACTAGCTTCAACGGACGGACCTACTACACCCAAACCGGTGAGGAAATTACCAATCCAGACGAAACCATCAAGAAAGAACTGGATGAGATTCGCAATGCCGCCAATACTCAGCTGAAGATGAGTGATGCTATTCAAACCGGTGACTTGATTCGCTTCTACAAAGGAAATGACTTAGGCAAGGTCAACCCTAAAGATTACTCTTATCTTAATTCAATGAAAGCCTTGTTGGCTATTGAAAAAGAAAAAGGCGACCAATCAACCAGTCTTTACTCCAAGCGAGGCAATGTTTCCACTGTGGACCTCTTTAACTCGCCAAGCTATAGGGCACTGCATCCAGAGCAGTTCCAAACTAGCAGCAGCGACGAAGACAGCAGTCAAGAAGACTCAAGCTCTTCCAGCTCTAGCTCCACAGCTAATCCATAGATAGCAAAAGCCTTAAGTCCATTGGACTTAAGGCTTTTCTTGTAGCTAATAACTTATTGAATAACTTCAAAAACAGAAACAGTCAGGTTTTCAACATAGAAAGGCTTCTTATGACGGCTATTGCCGACTAGGAGGCGCAGCTTGTCTGCATTAGGTAGATAGTAAGGAAGCCCGCTAGCATTAAAAATGACTTGATAATGCTTGTCATCCTTGATTTCAAAGATAATCAAACCACTGCCCTGCTCTGCTGATTGAACAAATACATGTTTATAAATATCTTCATAGGTCTGATAAGAAAAGGCCTTGCAGCTTGTCTTGAGGCGAATGATGTCCTTGATAAAAACAATGCTCTCCTGATGGTCCTGCAATAGATTCCAATTCACCTGATTGACTGCATCTGGCGCATTGTAGCTGTTCATAGCCCTTTCACGATCACTGTGCAGGACTTGGCCGTCCTCTCCCGTAGCTACGAGCTTGGTACGGGAAAATTCCTGTCCAACCTCCATGAAAGCCATGCCTTGCATGAGCAGGTTCATAGCAGTTGCCAACTCAATCCGCTTGGTGCGAGTCAGAACATCATCGTCGGGATGCAGCTCCGCAAGCAAATCATGCAGGTTGAAATTATCGTGAGCCTCCACGTAGTTAAGGACTTGATCAGGACTGCGATAGCTGCCTAGCTCACTGCTGCCAAGGATAGCCTTAGCGACGATATCCTCCGTCGCCTGACCACTGACAAAACCAGCTTTGATGCCGCCGTAAACTTCTGCTCCTTTGACCGCATCCCGCTCTGTATCATTGAAAAATCCAATCCGCGGTAACTGATAAGCATTGTCCTTCTTAGCCTTGTCTTCCGGTCTCAGGCCCGTTCCCATATCCCAGCCTTCTCCATAGAGCAGGATTCGTGGGTCCACTTCATCCATAGCTTGACGGATGGCATTCATCGTTTCCACATCATGAATTCCCATTAGGTCGAAGCGGAAGCCATCTACATTGAACTCCTCTACCCAGTACAGCAGAGAGTCAATCATAAACTTGCGGAACATCTCATGTTCACTGGCCGTCTCACTCCCCACTCCAGTTCCGTTTTGGAAAGAGCCGTTAGGATTCATCCGATAGTAATAATCCGGTACTGTAGCCTGAAAAGCAGAATCATAGGTCGAGTAGATATGATTGTAAACAACATCCAGTGTCACAGAAATCCCCGCATCATGGTAGGCCTGAATCATTGTTTTCAAATCACGAATGGCCTGCGCTGGGTCTGCAGGATTGCTGGAAAAGCTAGTCTCCGGAGCATGATAGTTCTGTGGATCATAGCCCCAGTTGTAGATTAGCTCTCCATTTTCATCATAGTCCTTGTGACGGTCAGAGACAGGCTGAAGCTGAACAACATTAACGCCTAAATCACTGATATAGTCAAAACCTGTTTTTTGCCCTAGATGATTGGTAGTTCCTTTTTGACAGGCTCCCAAGAAGGTCCCGCGCAGCTGACTGTCCACGCCTGAAGTCTCCGACTTGGTCAAATCCCGAATATGCATCTCATAAATCACTGCCTGATTTGGATTGTCCAAACGCCAGAGAGCTTCTTTGCCTTGACGGACTTGAAAACCAGCTACTTCAGTCTCATCCGATCCAAGAATCGCTGAGCGCTTGCCATCTGGACTGGTCGCAACAGTATAGGGATCACGAGTATAAAAATTGCGGTATTCAAAGCTAACATGGTAGTGATAAGTTTTGCCGGTCAAGTCTTCAGCTATTTCAGCCGACCAGACACCGATGGTATTTTCCTTATGGTCGTGAGAATATCGTTCTCCTTTTTGCATTGGGAAGATTTTATAAAGAGGAGCTTGATTGTCAGCCGATTCATAGACTACTAATTCCACCTTCTTAGCTGTCGGTGCCCAAACTTTGAAAGTATGTGCGCCGTCTGTCTGGCGGTGTCCCAACCAGCCTTGATAGCCCCAGCATTCATCAAAGTAGTCTGTTCTCAGAGCCATATCAAAGTTATGTGGCCGCCGGCGTGAATACTGGTGACTGGTCGTTGCAGCCTGCAGGGAATAATAAACCTGAGCATCTCCCTCAATCAGCCAAATTTCCGTCACCAGATGAGGAGGCAACAAATCAATATGATAGTCACATGACTGGCTAGACCAGTCTGAACGTTTGATAATCACATGAGCGTGATTCAAATGCTCCCAGGTCTCAAACGATAATTCCCCCTGAATACCAAAATAATCAAGTTTGGAAAAGGCTGCTTCCTTTCCCCATTGGTTTATTTGCCACTGCCACATATCATAGGAGAAATAATCTCCAGTAGGATTGTGGTAATGGACTAAGACTTTATAGTCTAGCATGTTCTTTCATCTCTTATCTAAAATTATTCTATTGAAAGGGCTGTCTGACTGATTTCATCGATATTGGCAAAAAATTCCAAATGTCCGTGCAGCACTTCCAGTTCAACAGGCGTATCGCCGCCGTATTCTCCATCCAAATTCAGCATAAATGGACCTTTTTTGTCTAAAATTTCCAGCTGCAGCTTGCTTGTTTTAAGGTATTCTACATTGATATCGCCAACGTGCTGACCGCCATTGATAGCCTGCATCATCAGACTCAGCATATCAAAGAGATTGGCTGTCTTAACCAAAATCAAAGTAAAATTCCCGTCGTCTAATTTAGTATCTGGCGCTAGCTTTTCAAAACCACCAATAGAGTTGGTCAGAGCCGCAAACATCAGCGAAATCTTCCCTTCAAAGACACCATGGTCGTGCTTGATACGAACCTTGCGGAACTTAGAGCGAGGGAGTTTTTTTGCTCCTTCTGCGACATAAGCAAAGTAGCCTAGGCGAGATTTGACTTCACTAGGAACACTGTAAGTCAGCTCAGTCAGAGTTCCAGCAGCTGCAATATTAATAAAATACTTGTTACCATAGGCCCGGCCAATATCCATCTTTATGGTCTGGTTCTTTTCGATAATGCGGGCTGCCGCTACAGGGTCTCCCATGGGAATCTTCAAAGCTCGCGCATAATCGTTGGTTGTGCCAGTTGGAATAAAGGCCAATTTAGGCCGTTCATCCAGATTCGCCACACCATTAACTACCTCATTGATGGTACCGTCGCCGCCTGCCGCAATAATCAAATCAAATCCTGCTTTTGCTGCTCTTTCAGCTTCTTTTTGAGCAGAAAGAGGCGCTGGAGTGGTCTGGTAGGCACTGGTTTCATAGCCCACATCCTCCAAAACATCCAGAACTTCCGCTATATTTTTCTTAATAATTTCCTGTCCCGAAGTCGGGTTATAAATCAATCGTGCTCGTTTAATCTTATCCTTCATACTTCAGCCTCATAAGCTATCAAGCCAATCTTCATCCCGAATTTCAATTCCCAACTCCTGAGCCTTGGCCAGCTTGCTGCCGGCATCTTGGCCAGCCACTACCAGATCCGTTTTTTTAGAAACAGATCCAGAAACATTAGCACCCAGACTCTGCAATTTTTCTTTAGCTTGATTGCGTGTCAATTTTTGTAATTTACCAGTCAAAACAACCGTCATACCAGATAGGGCTGCATCAGCCGCTGCCTTTTGCCCCAGATAGTCTAGATTCACACCTGCTTCCTGCAGCTCCGCCAAAAGAATCTGAGAGCCTTCCTGCTCAAAATAGGTATGCAGGCTTTGGGCAATTACAGTTCCAAGACTGTCAATAGCCGCAATCTCTTCTTGGCTGGCCTGAGACAGCTTAGGAATATCATGGAATTTCTCCAGCAAAATCCGACTGGCCTTACTTCCAACATGGCGAATCCCCAATCCGAACAAGAGACGTTCGGCCGAGTTCTCCTTGGAAGCTTGAATAGCAGTATACAATTTATTTGCTGATTTTTCCTTAAAGTTCTCTAATTCTAGTAAATTTTCTACCGTCAGCCGATAGATTCCAGCCACATCCTTGACTAGATTTTGAGCAAAGAGCTTCTCTACCACTGCTGGACCCAATCCAGTAATGTTCATGGCATCCCGGCTGGCAAAGTGAATCAAGCCCTCCTTGATTTGGGCTGGACAGAGCGGGTTAATGCAGCGCAGAGCTACTTCATCTTCAAAGTGCACTAGCTCACTCTCACAGCTCGGACAGTGACTTGGTATTTCCAGAGTCTCCTCTGAGACACGCTTGGACTCCACCACTCGCAAGACAGCAGGAATAATATCTCCCGCTTTATAGACGATAACGGTGTCTTTCTGACGAATATCCTTCTCCGCAATATAGTCCACATTGTGCAAAGTTGCTCGGCTGACAGTCGTTCCCGCTAGCTGAACCGGCGTCAGATTAGCTGTCGGAGTCACAACTCCCGTCCGACCCACTGTCCAGTCAACAGACAGAAGCTGGGCTTCTTTTTCCTCAGCTGGAAACTTATAGGCGATGGCCCACTTAGGTGCCTTGACAGTAAAGCCAAGCTCCTCTTGCACCGCCAAGTCATTAACCTTGATGACAATACCGTCAATCTCATAAGGCAGACTGTCCCGCTCCTCAGCGATCTTTTCGATAAACTCCCAAACCGCTTCGATAGAGTCCGCCAGAATATGTATAGGATTGACTGAGAAGTCCAAATCTGCCAGCTTGTTTAAGACTTCTTCTTGGCTGTCGACCTGAGTCGGACTGGCTTCTTGGTAGAGGAAGGTTGCTAGATTGCGCTTGGCCACAACTGCTGTGTCCAGCTGACGCAAGGTTCCTGCTGCCGCATTGCGGGGATTGGCAAACTCAGGCTCACCGTTCTCCTGCCGCAGCTGATTGACCGCATCAAAGGAAGTCTTGGGCATGTAGCATTCTCCACGAACTGTAATGTCCAGCGGTTCTTTCAAGGTCAGGGGAATATCCTTGACCCGCTTGAGATTTTCAGTGATATTTTCACCAACTGAGCCATCCCCCCGAGTCGCTCCTGCTACCAAGATTCCCTTTTCATAGGTCAGAGAAATAGAGAGCCCATCAATCTTGAGCTCACAGAGATAAGAGACTTGTGGAAATTCCTTGCGAATCCTCTGGTCAAAGGCTAGTAATTCTTCACGTGAAAAAGCATCCTGCAAACTAAAGAGAGGATACTGGTGTGGATATTTTTCAAATCCTTCTAAAATCTTCCCTCCCACCCGATGCGTCGGACTGTCAGGCAGGATATCTGTTGGGTACTTTTCTTCTAACTCCGCTAACTCACGATAGAGTCTGTCATACTCGCTATCCGATACACTTGGCCTGTCTGCCGTATAATACTCATGGGCATATCGGTTGAGCAATTCTACTAATTCTGACATTCTTTCTTTCATACTTCTATTTTATCACAAATACACAAAATCTTCCTCTATTTGTTCCGAATTCTTCCTAAAAAACAAGAGGATATAAAAAGAGCGGAAATTCCGCTCTCTGCTGTCTTATTTTGCCAAATCAATACTTTTTGCAATCTGGTTAATAATGATAGCTCCAGCAATCAAGGAAGCAAATTCTCCAATGCCTGTTGTAAACCAAGTCAGGAAGAATGGCAGGCCTTGCAAGAAATGTAATTCTGCAGCAATGGTCACCATCGAAATAGAAAAGAATACTGCAAAATAAAAATGATCCAAACGAATCAAGCCTTTAATCAGATATTGATTCTTATAGCGACTGAAAAGATAGACACCCAGTGACAGGAAAACTAAGGTGGATCCACCGCCGACGAAGACATCAACGATTCCAAAACTATAGAGATTAGCAATCATACAACCAATGGTGACTCCCATGATATATTTTCGGTTATAAAATGCCATAAAGTTCATCATTTCAGAAATTCTGAACTGATAGGCCCCATAACTAATAGCATTTAAAGGGGGCGTAATCGTTAGAGCTACGTAAATGGCAGCAACAATGGCAATCTGAGCTAAGTCACGAACTGTCAGTTTTTCTTGTTTCATCTTTTCTCCTTTAGCGGCTTTACCGCGTGTAATATGCTTGGCGAAAGAAGTTAAGCGCCAAGGGTTGCGTCACATGAGAGGAGCATCATTCGTTGATTCCCCCACAGATTTGGCAACCCAACTAGTATAGCATAAATCCTAGAAATATGATAGACTATCTTTATGAAAACTTTAATCAAAAAATTCTTTGACAATGAGGTTCTGTCCTATCTTTTCTTTGGTGTGGCAGCTACCCTTGTTTATATGACTACTCGTCTCCTTATCTTCGCTCTTACAGGACAGACATTATTTGCGACCATTACTGCTAATGTCACAGCAGTACTTTTTGCCTTTATCACAAATGATACCATTGTCTTTAAACAGCAGCGCAAAGGTTGGCAAAAACGACTTCTTAAATTTGCTCTGGCTCGTTCTGGCACTCTTTTGCTAGATATTGTTCTTGCAAAATTATTAGTAGATACTTACCCTAATATTATCGGGCAATTTGTCAAAAATGAACGCAACCTTATCAACTCGATAGAGTCTCTTTTCTCTCAAGTGCTTATTATTGTCCTCAACTATGTTTTCAGCAAAGTCTTTATCTTTGAAAACAAGAAAGCTAATTGACTATGGTACTTCGGCCTCAAAATATCAAATCTGGACCAGATAATTCTGATCCAGATTTTTATAGTCTTAAATTTCCAAGCTTGGATTATCAAGCGTCATATGAGTGATTTCACCTTTGACACCAAAATAGTCCTCAATCAGAGTCTGGAGTTCTGTCATAGCTGCTTGGACGCGTGCTGCTTGCTCTTCATTAATGGCCTCAATGACCAAGATGGCGTCCTTGGTCTCCTCTGTCAGCATGGTCCTCTGGGCTTCTCGCCAGTTAAGACAACGGCAGACAGCCCCCTCTTCATCATAGTAGATGATTTCTTCTGGCAGAGCCGGCGCGTCACTCTCAGCTCCCAGCGGGAAAAAGGCTTCGCCACCCTTGGCTTTTCCTAGATGAAGACCTCCGACAATCTTATCCAAATCCTCACCTCCACATGGAACCGCATAAGACAGCGAGACACTGTTGTAGATATCGACCAAAGGATTGATTGGATGAAGTTCCCGCCCCTGACTAACCCGCTTGAGCAGGGCTTCGATAGAGGAGCGCGCTCCTTTTTTGGTCTTGAATTTGCTGAAAGCCTGCCGCCACTCCTGAATGACTTCATTTTGAGTGAAGTTCTCGTCTAGGATAAAGTCCTCAGCTCGCTTTGCTCCCTTATCCAGCAGGGATTTGAAATATGGATCCTTACTTTCATCCACACTATTATCAAGCCCTTTGACCACTAAAATACTAATCTGAGCTTCCGGAAATACTTGCCAAAATTCATTTTCAATTGTAACTTTCATGCTCTACCTCTTCAATCTTAATAGTTTCTTTTTTGTCCTTTTTTGACGGCTTCCCAGTCACCTGTGATGTTTTCACGCACTCGGATCAGCATTTCCTCCAAGGCTTGAACTTCTTCCTGAGAAAAGTCCCGCAGAGATGTCTCTTCAGAATAGTCATTCTCCGCTAGGATAAAAGGATAAAGTGTTTCCCCTTTTTCCGTCACAAACCATTCCTTGTTCTTCTTGTTGCCTTTGGCTGCCTTCTGCTGCACCAAGCCCTTGGCTTCTAGCTTCTTAACAGAGCGGGCAACCGTTGAGCGATCCACCTTGAGCAGCTCCGACAGCTCCTCTTGGATAATTCCCGGATTCTCCGCGATTCGTACCAGATAAAGATATTGCCCCCGCGCAAGGTCAATATCACGAAACTCAATATTCGCAATGGAATCCAAAGCTCGGGCGATAATCCCAATTTCCCGCAATACTGACATATCCCCTCCTTTTATTTTTATTTGAAACTATTATATCACATTTTATTGCAAATGCAATAAAATCACCAAAAATAAAAAGAGGAAAATCCTCTTTAAGAAATCTATATCAACATCCTTACAAGTAAGGAATCTTCTTATTCTTATTAAGATTAGTAATGATACTAGAGAAAAATGCAGAATTCAATTCTTGACAGTAGCTAATCAGTTCTTGTCGATCCCTGTCCTCAAACAGGTAAGCCATTGATACTAGGACCTGAATTGGAGAAATGACCTGCCTGAAGTTCTCTAAGTAAGCTTCACGTTTAGCTGCACTATAGAAGTCTTGGACTTCCTCATGACTGAGTACAACCTCTCTTTGATTCAAGCCTAGCAAAGCTCTAGCAAATAAGTTCTGGTTGCCACTATCTAAGCTAGAGTATACATAGCTCAACTCTTTCTTGTCTTTATTTTGTAAATATACGATAGCTAAAGCCAAGCTTCGATAGAGAACAGTCGCTGAGTATTTTCCTTGAACTAATTCCTCCAAATAAGGTAGTAGGCTAGTACATTCCGTAGCTGCAATGGTCAAAATCAACTCATTCTGAGTTCCCAAGACCTTGGTTTAGTCATAACAAAGCCCAGAGCTTCAGCTAATGCTTGATCCAGGCCTTCTATACGTTGGCGTCTAATTTGCTTGGCTTGCTCTCTTAAGTAGAGGTAGTTTTTGAGATAGGAGCATAGAAACAAGTTCTTTATTTGAAGATACTGCTAATTGTTTTGCAGTTTTTAAAGTAGGCATAGTTTTCTTCTCCTTTCATTTTTTAAGACATAGTGACTAGAAAATTTAGTTTTTTGTGTATCTATCCTACTGTTTTTCTTTCACCAGCTGATTCTTAAAAGAAAATTTACCTGTACTTTCGACTTGAAATCCTGACTCACAGCAGCTCTGGACACTGGCATTAAGCACTGCGCCAACAATCAAAATTTTAGCAATCATGATAAACCAAAACATCATCACAACCATAATGATAGAACTAAAAAAACGAACATCAACCAGGTGATTTAAATAATTATCCATGTAAACGGAAAAGATATTCAGCAAGGCAAGAATAGTCAGGAGCACAAAGGCGCTGCCCGGCAGAACATAGCGTTTTTTGTTGATTTTCACATTAGGCAGGAAATAATAGAACATGACCAAAACCGCAAAGAGTAAGGCGTAAATCAATGGCTCCGTAAAATTCTGCAAGTGCTGATAAAGCTGACTATCTAGTTTCCAGTAAGTACGGAGAAAATCCAGCGACATATGGCCGAACATGGTCAGAAAGAGGGCCAAGGCAAAGAGAATCTGCAGACCTAGACTCACAAAGAGACTCATGACGCGATGAGAAATCAGCCCCCGGCTCTTGGCTACCCCATAGGCTTTGTTAAAAGCAATCTGTAGAAAATTCATTGACTTGGAAAAAGTCCAGAGAGCAGACAAGACTGAGAAGCTCAGCAGCCCAGTCGAAGGCTGGGTCAGCACTTCACGCATGACTTTTGCTACAACATCATATAAAGTCTCTGGCAGCATGTCCTTGATAGCTGTCAGAAAATCCGCAATTGGAATATGGAAATAAGGCAGAATATTGACGACAATCAAGAGCAAAGGAAAAACGGAAATCAGCCAATAATAAGCAACTGCAACGCTGCTCAGCTCACTATCTGCCTCTTTATAAAAATGGAAAAATGCTCTTAAAAACTGATTTTTCCGAACCTTACTAAATAATTTCTTCACTCTCTTCTCCTTCAAAAAAAGCTGAGACAATGCCCAGCCTTTGATTTCTAATATGTCCCTTCTTCTCCCTGGCTGGTCAGAATGACAGGACCATCTTTTGTAATGACAAACTGATGCTCATACTGGCAAGACAAGCCGCCATCCAGCGTTTTATGTGCCCAGCCGGTCTCAAAGTCCGTATCAATTTCCCAGGTACCTGTATTAATCATGGGCTCGATAGTCAGAACCATTCCCTCACGCAAGCGCAAGCCGCGTCCTGCTCGACCGTAATGTGGCACCATAGGCTCCTCATGCATGGTTGGGCCAACACCGTGACCGACCAAATCACGCACAACGCCATAGCCATGACTTTCAGCATATTCTTGAATAGCTGCGCCAATGTCGCCGATACGATTGCCAACCTTAGCTGCCGCAATTCCACGGTAGAGACATTCCTTGGTCACATCCATCAATTGCTGAGCCTCTGGGCTAATCTTCCCTACTGCATAGGTCCAGCAAGAGTCTGCCACGCCGCCCCGGAAGCTCTCTGTGTGCTGCTTCATTTGTGCTACATTGTCAAAATCTAGCTTGGACACATCCAACTCTGCCTTATCGACCAAGCCAACCACCATATCAACGCTGATGACATCGCCTTCCACCAGCTTCTGATGACGGGGAAAGGCATGGGCTACCTCGTCATTAAGAGAGCAGCAAGTCGCATAAGGATAGTCCATGACAGAGCCTTCAACACCAATTTGCAGAGGCAGCGCATTGTCTTCTTTACAACGCTTGCGGACATACTCTTCAATGTCCCACATGTCAATGCCTGGCTTAATCAAGTCTCTCAAACCGATATGGACCGAAGCCAGAAAATCTCCACTCTTGTCCATCAAGTCAATTTCACGCTGTGATTTTAAAGTAATCATTCTTTCTCTAAATTCCTCTTCTTAATTAATTTTCACTGTAATTGTGGCTTTGGCAACTAGCATCGCTTCCAGATACATCTCAAAGTCAATAATCGCTGTCCGCCTAGTCTGACGGATAATGCGCGGCTGGATATGCAGCAGGTCATCAATCTGAACCGCCTGAAAGAAATAGATCATCAGTTGATCGATAATCAAGCTGCGGCCGAAGTTGACCATGAGCTGCTGGGTAATCCGAGTCAAAATTTCTGTCAGCACACCGTTAGCCAGCACACCATTTTGCTCTAGCATAAAAGGCTCAACGGTAAAGGAGAACAAATCATCCTGACGGCTAATCTTCTGTCCCACCTGCTCACTGAAAGTCGGCAAGCTGGAAATCTGAGAACGGCTCATTTTTTCCATAATGTCCCGCCGCGTAATCACACCCAGCAAGGTCTGATTGCTGCGCACTACTGGTATCATTTCAAAATCTTCTGCAATCATGCGCTGGCTGATATTAGCAATATTGGCAGATAAACCTGTCATAAAGACATTTTTTGTCATGACCTTGTCCAAGGTTGTCAGAGGGGACTTATCCCCTGCATCCCTCATGGTTACTACTCCCACCAGCATCTGCTGCTGGTTGATAACCGGAAACCGGCTGGCGCGATTGCGACGAACCAAGTCTAGATAGTCACGAACAGTATCAGTATCATGCAAGAAGCCGTACTCGTGGCTGGAGCGATAGACCTGCTCCACTGTTAAAATATCGGTCTTGATCTGCATATTGGACAGGGCTCGATTAATCATGGTTGCAACGGTGTAGGTATCGTGCTTGGTCCTGAGAACCGGTATATTAAGCAGATTAGCCATCTTTAGAACTTCCGAGCTGACTTCAAAGCCTCCGGTTACCAGCACCGCATTCTCATTTTCCAGAGCCAAGAGCTGAATTTTCGTCCGGTCTCCGACAATCAGGAGACCGCCCTCTGTCAGATAGCGCAGGATATTCTGCTCCGTCATGGCTCCGATGGAAAATTTATTAAATTCTTTTTCTAGACCATCTTCTCCAGCCAATACTTCTGAGCCAGTAATATCAACAATTTCCTTGTAGGTCAGATGCTCCAAGACCACTTTCTTGGACTTAACCCGAACCGTACCACTCCGAGGTCTGGTCTCAACAATACCGCGGTTCTCCGCTTCCTTGATAGCTCGATAGGCCGTACCATCACTAACTCCCAGATAGTTTGAAATACTGCGGACACTGACCCTCTTGCCGATTGGAAGATTTTCAAGATAGGTTAAAATTTCCTGATGCTTACTCATTAAAATCTCCTCTCTCATAACGGTACTCCAGATAATCTCTCATCTTCCTCGTGTACCGATCACTCCCTTTAAACTGCCGGTAGAGGCTGAAGCCAGATTTTTGAGCTACCTTTTGACTAGCTAGGTTCTCTGCATGAGTGATAATACTAAGTCGTTTGAAGTCAAAGCGGGTAAAAGATAGAAAAGCAATTTCCCGAACAATTTCTGTCATCAGCCCTTGTCCCCAGTAGTCTTGCCGCAGAAAATAGCCTAACTCAGCTTCTTTCTTAATCTCGTCCATCTTTTCAAACTTGACAGAGCCAATCATTTCCTGCGTTTCCTTGTGACAAATAGCCCAAATCCCCAGAGGATTTTTCATAAAGAAATTGGCAATGACATATTCACTTTCCTCTAGGCTTGCTTCTGTCGGAAAAATGAACTGAGTATTTTCCGGATTGGACGCAATCTTATAAAGAGCGCCCGCATCTTCAAAGAGAATGGGCCGCAAAAAAGCATGCTCCGTCTCAATAAATGAGCAGGCCGCTAAATGTGTCCACAAATTCATTTGCTACCTCTACAAAAAATAAGCGAAAAACGCTTATTCTTCTATCAGCTGGATATCTGCACCCAGACTTGTTAATTTTTCAATAATATTAGAATAGCCGCGCAGGATAAACTCAATATTAGTAATTTCTGTCTTTCCTTGAGCCATCAAACCTGCAATAACCAAAGCAGCTCCTGCTCGTAAATCGGTCGCCTTGACCTGAGCTCCCTGCAGTTGATTTGGCCCTTCATAGACAATCTGATTGCTGCTGGTCGAAATCTTGCCTGCCATCTTAGCCAGCTCCGCCACATGGTTAACCCTCTTCTCATAGATGGTGTCCGTGATTTTACCGTGGCCATTAGCCGTCAGTAAGAGCGGGGTAATCGGCTGTTGTAGGTCAGTTGCAAAGCCTGGATAAGGAGAAGTCTTAATGTTGATAGCTCGCAGATTTTGCTGTTCTTCGACGAAAATGCTGTCTTCAGAAACCGTCATCCGAACACCCATTTCCTCAAGCTTGGCAATAAAACTCTCCAAATGCTCATAAAGGACATTATTAATCTGAATTCCCTGACCAATAGCTGCAGCAAGGGCGATATAAGTCCCTGCCTCAATACGGTCTGGAATCACTTGATGACGCGTTCCATGAAGGTGTGGAACCCCCTCAATCGTTATAATATCAGTTCCTGCTCCGCGGATATGTGCTCCCATATTATTCAAGAGAGTTGCCACGTCGATGATTTCTGGCTCCCGCGCTGCATTTTCAATAATAGTCCGACCTTTGGCCTTGACAGCAGCCAACATAGTATTGATGGTAGCACCTACGCTGACCGTATCCATATAAATGCTAGCGCCTTTCAGCTGCTGACCTCCTGTGGATAGGTTCATATAGTTGCCGTCCATGGTCATCTTAGCCCCCATGGCTTCAAAAGCCTTGAGATGCAAGTCAATGGGACGCGGCCCCAAGTCACAGCCACCAGGCAGACCTACCGTTGCTTCACCATAGCGACCAAGCAAGCTGCCATAGAAATAATAGGAAGCCCTTAGACTGTTGATCTTTCCATAAGGCATAGGGACGTTTTGGATACCACGCGGATCAATCGTCAGACTGTCCTCAGAGCGAGTAACACTAGCCCCCATGGCAACCATAATATCAATCAGACTATCCACATCCGAAATATCCGGAACACCATCTAACGTTACAATATCATCCGCCAGAATCACAGCTGGAATCAAGGCAACGACACTGTTTTTAGCACCATTAATAGTCACCTCTCCTTTTAAGGGGCGACCACCATGTATTACAATTTTTTTCATGTTTAAAATAAAGCTCTTTCAAGGTATTGCCATTTATTATACCACAGATTCGGGAAATTTCCTATACTTTTAGATAAATAAGACAATCGAAATTAAAATGAAACAGGGAAAATGGCTTTTTCAATAATTTTTCAAAAAAAATAGTATTGAAAAAAATGAAAGAAGCGCAAGGCTAGACTGCTTGCCTTTTTAAAGTTGCCTGTATAGAAATGACTTTTTCTTTAGAAAATAGAAAAGTTCCCAATCATGACGATTGAGAACTGTCTTCTTACTGCACTGCTGCCTTCAAAGCCTCTACCTTATCCAAATTTTCCCAAGGCAGGTCAATGTCTGCCCTACCCATGTGGCCATAAGCTGCCGTCTGACGATAAATCGGACGTTTCAGATCCAGCATTTGAATGATACCGGCTGGACGCAAATCAAAAATCTGACGAACTGCTTCCTGCAATTTGCTTTCTGCAACAGTACCAGTGCCAAAAGTATCGATGCGTACAGAAACCGGCTGAGCCACACCAATAGCATAGGCTAACTGCACTTCTGCTTTCTTGGCCAGTCCAGCAGCCACGATGTTTTTAGCAATGTAACGAGCTGCGTATGAAGCTGAGCGGTCGACCTTTGTTGCATCCTTACCAGAGAAGGCACCGCCACCATGACGAGCATAACCGCCGTAAGTATCCACAATAATCTTACGTCCAGTCAAGCCAGAGTCACCTTGCGGGCCGCCAATTACAAAGCGACCGGTTGGATTGATGAAGAATTTCGTCTTATCATCCAAATACTGGGCTGGAATAACTGCTTTAATTACCTTTTCAATCACATCACGATGAATCTCTTCATTGGTCACTTCTGGGTCATGCTGAGTCGAAATAACCACCGTATCCACGCGCACAGGCTGGTCATTTTCATCATACTCAACTGTCACCTGTGACTTAGCATCTGGACGCAGATAGGCAATCTCTCCTGATTTGCGCAATTCCGCCAATCGACGGACTAGCTTGTGACTGAGCGAGATAGGAAGCGGCATGAGCTCCGGCGTTTCATCCACTGCAAAGCCAAACATAAGCCCCTGATCTCCAGCACCAATCAAGTCCAATGGATCTTGATCCGCATTCCCACGAACTTCCAGAGCTTCATTGACACCCTGAGCAATATCTGGTGATTGCTCCACCAAAGACGGATGCACACCGACCGTCTCTGCTGAAAATCCATATTCTGTATTGGTGTAGCCAATCTCTGCAATGGTATCACGAACCACACGATTAATATCTACATAAGCTGTGGTCGAAATCTCACCAAAAACATGAACCGAGCCCGTATAAACGGCTGTTTCAGCAGCCACATGGGCATCTGGATCCTGACTCAAGACAGCATCCAAAATAGCATCGGAAATTTGGTCTGCAATCTTATCGGGATGTCCCTCCGATACAGACTCAGATGTGAAAAGTTTACGTTCTGACATAGAAATGTCCCCCCTTAAATAAATTGTTATAGAGTTACAAAGTACTGATAGAAATAACTACCACCTTATCGGGACTATATAACTTCTTCATTATACCACTTTTCGCTAAAAAGTTCAGAATTTTTTTAATAGAAAAAGCTATAATCAGAAACTATAGCTTTATTGCAATGATAATCTAAGGGCAGCTTGCTAACAACTCTTCAACTTCCGCCTTACCGATAGCATCACCAGCTTGGTCAAAAAGTCTGATAGCAGCCACAAAGTTGGTTCTTGCTTCTTGGAGATTTCCCAAAGCTTGAGCAATTTCACCTAAGCCTCGGTAACTACACGCATGATTTATCACATCATCTGACTCCATAGAATAGATATGTGACTTTTGCATAAAATCCTGAGCTTGAGCCAACCGGCCTAATTTAAGATTTAGATAGCCTAGCTCATAGAGATTAACTGATTGGCGATAATGGTCATCTGGTAAATACTTCGCTAGGAAAGCAGCTTCTTTTTCAATCCACTCTAAAGCTTGACAAAAATCTCCCGCAGATCTAGCAACATAACCTAGCTGATGATAAGCGATATGCTCATTTTCTCTATCACTTCCTTTCTGAGCCTGAATCAGGTAAGCCTCTAAATTTGCAAAAGCGCTCTGATAATCCTGCCTTTCTACAGCTAGATAGGCCCGTAAATTCCAGCGGCTAAAGGAATCTTTTTCCAGCTGCTGCTCTAGTTCTTCAGCCTTATTTAACTGTCCTTCAAAGAAATACTGCCAAGCGGCTGCCAATTTATCATTCATCTTTCTTCTCCTTTTACCTCCAGAACTTCTTCCCTAAACCAAATCCGTTTGAGCAATAGCTTTCTTGACATCATCCAGCGGCAAATGAACCAATTCCACTTCTTTTTCCTTGTAGAGATACTGAGCATAGTCATCTATGCGATATTGGTTGATATAGACCACTCTTTTGCAGCCGACCTGAAGCAGTTGCTTGGTACAGTTCAGACAAGGAAAATGGGTCACATAAGCCGTAAAGCCCTTGGGAACCCCCCGCTCGGCTCCTTGCAAGATGGCATTGACCTCAGCATGCAAGGTCCGTACGCAGTGACCGTCAATGACCAAGCACTCATGGTCAATACAGTGCTCAGTCCCTGAAACTGAGCCATTGTAACCAGTTGAAATAACCTTATTATCCTTGACCAATACAGCGCCAACCTTGGCTCGCTTACAGGTTGAGCGATTAGCGATTAAGAGAGCCTGAGCCGCAAAATACTGATCCCAAGCCAAACGATTCTCTGACATAATTTCTCCATTCTACTGATTTTTTATTTACATAAACGTCTGTTTTTTCTATTATATCGCAAATCCCTATTTTTAACTAGCTTTACCATGAAAGCTGTCTTATCAGTAACAAGCTTTTATCTATACTATAAGTAGAATGACAGGCTGTTTCTCTCTTCATACTTTTCATTAAAAGTTATAAAAAAGAACCAAGGAAATCCTCGGTTCTTTTTTTAATTATTTACCAAGCTTAGCTTTAGCTGCGTCTGCAAGAGTTGTGAAAGCTGCTGCATCGTTAACAGCCAAGTCAGCCAACATTTTACGGTTCACTTCGATTTCAGCCAACTTCAAACCATGCATCAATTGTGAGTATGAAAGTCCGTTCAAACGAGCTGCCGCATTGATACGAGTGATCCAAAGTTTGCGGAAATCACGTTTTTTCTGACGACGGTCACGGTATGCATAGTAGTAAGAGTTCATTACTTGCTCTTTTGCAGTACGGAACAAGATATGTTTTGCTCCATAGTAACCTTTAGCTAATTTTAAAATACGTTTACGGCGTTTGCGTGATACAACGCCACCTTTAACACGTGCCATTTATATTTCCTCCAATATTTCCTAGATAATCGTTACAGCAGCTCTTATTTCAGACCTGTAAGCATTGCTTTGATACGCTTGAAATCTCCTGCATGCACCATTCCTGCTTTGCGAAGATGACGGCGTTGTTTCTTAGTCTTTCCGTGGAAACGGTGAGAAGTGTAAGCACGGAAACGTTTCAAGCCACCAGAACCTGTACGTTTGAAACGTTTAGCTGATGCGCGGTGTGTTTTTTGTTTTGGCATAATGTTTTCTCCTTTTTCTATCTTTCTGACAATCTATTTTTTGTCAGGAATTGGCGCCATCTGCATGAACATCTGACGTCCATCCATCTTAGGCTTTTGCTCAATGATAGCAACATCCTGAGTCGCTTCAGCAAAATCTGCTAAAACTTTAGCCCCAATTTCTTTGTGGGTAATCATCCGACCTTTGAAACGGATAGATACCTTTATTTTATTTCCTTTTTCAAGGAACTTGCGTGCGTTGCGAAGTTTAGTGTCAAAGTCTCCCTTGTCAATAGTTGGACTGAGACGTACTTCCTTCACAGTAACAACACTTTGTTTCTTGCGTTGTTCTTTTTGTTTTTTCTGGTACTCAAATTTGAACTTGCCATAGTCCATAATTTTTGCAACAGGTGGTTTAGCTTGTGGCTGAATCAGGACCAAATCGACATTTGCTTCATCCGCAAGAGACTGCGCTTCGCTCAGCGGTTTAATACCTAACTGTTCGCCGTCAAGACCGATCAAGCGAACTTCACGCACACGAATTTCATCATTGATGAATAAGTCTTGTTTTGCTATGGTTTTCACCTCTTTTTTTATTTTTAGAGAAAAACAAGTGCGGACCTGCTAACGCAAACCCGCACTACATGATAGTATTTCATTTCTGAAACTGAATCCTGTAGAGCCAGACAACGTTAGTCGCAAGGCGAGAAGTTCTCACTTCTGCTTTTCTCAACTCTACTATCATACCAAGTTTCATTTTATTTGTCAATGATTTTTTTCGCTTTTTCTTCGATAAATGCAACAACTTCGGAAATGCCAACACCCGTGGTATCAAAATGAATGGCATCGTCTGCCGGTTTCAACGGCGAAACCTCACGATGACTGTCCTTATAGTCCCGCTCTGCAATTTCTTCTTTCAGTTTCTCCAAATCAGCTGGAATGCCTTTAGATAGATTTTCCTTGTAACGGCGCTCAGCTCTTTCTTCAACCGAAGCTACCAGATAAATCTTGAGCTCAGCCTGAGGCAAGACAACCGTTCCAATATCACGGCCATCCATGACAATCCCTCCCTGAGCTGCAATTTGCTGCTGCAAGGCAACCAGTTTCTCACGGACTTGAGGAATGGCAGATACCCAGGAAACATTATTGGTGACTTCATTTTCCCGAATTGGGTGGGTGACATCTACATCTCCGACAAAGACCAACTGCTCGCCATCTTCCGCCCGACCAAAACTGACCGAATGATTATTGAGCAAGTCTACAATTTCAGTGGCATCTGCTTCCGTCAGATGATGCCGCAGAGCCAAATAGGTTGCAGCCCGATACATGGCTCCTGTATCTAAATAAGTATAGCCAAAATCCTTAGCAATAATCTTGGCTACGGTCGATTTTCCACTGGAAGCAGGACCGTCAATCGCAATTTGAATCTGTTTCATGGCTGACTCCTACTCAATCTTCACAACGTCACCTGGATTGGCATACCAAGAACCAGTGGACATATGAGAAGGGTTAAGCTGTTCAAGCTTGGCAATGGAAATACCTGCACGCGCCGCAATGGCTGCCTCACCTTCACCAGGCTGGACAGTCAGAGTCCCCTCAGATGATTCTGTAGTATTTGCCGCTGGCTGCTCTGCTGTAGAAGACGCTTCACTGCTGGAACTTGCTGCTGAAGTGCCGTAGAAACCTTCCATTTGGGTCTGTCTATTACTTCCTCCAGTAGAAAGATAGGTCAAGAAGCACACCACCGCAACCACTAAAATACAGAAAATAATGGTTAATATGGTCAACAAGCGGTCTGCATTCAAAGCGCTAAACTTCTTAGTTCGTTTCAACTTTTCTTCTCCGTTATCGTATACATCTTCTTCCCATGGTTCTTTTTCCATGACTTCCTCCTTGAGTTTTTCTTAAAATCTTATTACAATATGGGTATGAAAGTAACACTCATTCCCGAACGGTGCATTGCCTGCGGGCTTTGTCAAACCTACTCAGATCTTTTTGACTATCATGACAATGGCATCGTCAAATTTTACCAGGACGACCAGCTCCTAGAAAAGGAAATCGCTGAGGATCCCGATGTCGTGGAAGCCATCAAAAACTGCCCAACCCGAGCTCTTTTGAAAGACTAGGATTTTTTGGACTGACTGCCATAGTAAGCTTCAAAATAGTCAATATGGGTAAAATTATCTACTAATTCTACCTCACCCTTAAAATGCTCATTCAGGGCCAGGGCGTTGACAAAATATTTCTTAGGCCACTTGCGCATACAAAAACTCCGGCTGCGGCTCTGCACTTTAAAATATAAGGTAATTGACGTCTTGGTCACTTCGACTTTTTCAATATCTGAAATCTTGACCTTTATCGGAGTAAAGGGATTAGCTGTGATAATTCGCAAGGTTCCATCGTCATAAATGGTAAAATAACGATGAACTCCCATTCCCAACAAAACCATGAACAAGAAGAAAGAAAACAGAACAAGAGTCGGCACTCGTGAGCTTTCATACATCAAAGCCAGGCCAACAAAAATCGGAATGACCGATAAAGACCAATATATTATCAGGATAGCTACATCTGGCTGCCAGTGATAGCGAACCTTACCAAAAATCTTTATCATGCTCACACCCCCATACTACTAGTTTAGCATAAATTAAGAAAAAATAGAACAGGTAGACTTGCCTATTCTATTTTTTTATTTATGATTTTGCTGTCTTAAAGAAGCTATCAGACAAATAGCCCTTGCCTCTGACCATATCATACTCAATCAGTTTCAAATCATCTGCTATTTCCTGTGCTTCTTCGTCCAATTCCTTTTTATCTACACTAGCCTTATGCAATACTTCTGTTAATAAAGCATAGTAAGGTGATACTTTGGAATTTGTCTGCTCCAGTAAGAGAGCGGAGAAATCACTAGAATTGACTCTTGGATAATCAAGTTTAGGAGTTTCATAATTGCTCCAAACGAAATAATCTGTCAGATATTGGCTTTCTGGATCTTCTTTAAAGGCTGACTGAGGATAGAGACCTGGCAGATGATCGCCATAAAAGACGACTGTTACCTTTTTATCTACCTTTGAAAGCTTCTCAAGAAAATCCTTGGTCGCCTGATCTGTATGGTAAAGCATTCTGACATAGCTGGAAAGAGATTCGTTCCCTTCCTTGCTAAAGTCAGGATAGCTGGCAGACATGTAGACAGGATTGGGCTCACTCCAAGGCATGTGGTTCTGCATGGTCATGACAGAGAAAAACTGTCCCTGCTTGCCATTCAAATGCTCCAAGACTTGATTATAAGTCGTTTGATCGCTGTAATTACCACCTATATTATCACCTTTCAAGCCTTTGGTACCATAGTGAATAAAGGTATCAAATCCCAAATCCTGGTAAATGACATTTCTGGCATAATTGCTAGGAGAAGCCAGATGGATTACTGTTCGATTCTTAGATGAATAAGCATCACTAATGGAAGGGAATCTATTCATCCTCGGGACAATTTCAGTATAGAGAACCGAAATAGATGGAGACAGATTATAAAAAGGCAAACCAGTCAGGGTTTGAAATTCCATGTTGGCCGTTCCTCCACCATAGCCGTCTGACTTCATAAGTCCACTAGTGGTGCGAGTTTTAACTTCCTGGATATAAGGAATTGGATTCTCAGACATAGTTACACCGTCAACCCGAGCAGGGTCAGAAAAGCTTTCACTCAGGAGGTAAATTACCGTTTGATCTTCGATTTTATTCTGGCGCTCTTTGTTAATATCTTCAGCAATCCCCTTGTATTTCTTTTCTATCTCTTGAATCTTTGCTTTGGAATAGCCACGCGGTTCGATCATGGTTGTATCGGACATCTGTGAAAACCAGACAAAGGAAAGGGAGCGCAGCTGTGAATTGACAGTATTTCCCATCCAAGTCAGGTCATGGTAATTATTCAAGACCGAAATAACTGGAATATTCTCTACTATTTTACCATTCTTTTTAGTGGCAAATATATCCATGACTCCCAAGAAAAAGACCAGGGGCAGGACTAGCAAGAGGAGCTGGTATTTAAGAACGGTAATGAGCTTTCCTGGCAAGATTTTCTTGCGCAAATACCAATAGAAAGCGCCTAGAGCAGCCAGTCCCAAGAAAGCATATAATCCATAATTGCCTCCGAGAAAGTCAAAGAGGGTCTTAGGATTTCTCAGCCAGACCATATCGCTAGGCAAAATTGGCTCTTGGCGATACTGGAATTTCAGACTGCTAGCTATGGTGGCAATCACCACTAAGGCTGTTATCAGCATGGTTGGCAGGAGAAAATGATTGAAAATCAGGTAAAGAGCCATAAAAATCATGAAAAAGACAATGATTTGAAAAAGACTGGCTCCAGTGAAAAGGTACCTCTCTAAAACAACTACATCTCCACGGATAGTATTTTGAATGGTGTAATTAAAGACAAGAGCAAACACTGTACTCAACACAAAAGCAACAGAAACACTGGCTTTATTTTGAGCGAGATCGCGCAATCCCTTAACAGCTAGAAAGCTTGGGAGAGAAAGCAGGATAAAGATAAGTGCGATAAGGCAGAGGAAAGTTAGCATAAAGTTCTGCGTTATTTCCAACTTGCCTTCCTCAAGGAAATTCACTAAATAGCTCTGGTGATGTAGCAATTCCGGCATCTTATCATCCATCAAAGAGAGGAAGAGGAAAATCTGGGACAGAAAAAGATTTTCTAGTACCTCTCTATTTTTCTTAGTAACTTGCAAGAACTTACCTGGAAAGCGTTTTTTAAGCTTTGGAAAATGAATAAAAATATAAGCAAATAAGAAAATCAAAAGCAAGCCAGGTAGGGAGTTAAACTGCCAAAAATGATTGCTAAACACTTGATCTGCTTTGAACTCAAAATCATTGACATGCTGCGTTACTGTCAGTAAGTAAGAAAATCCCGTATAGAGAGCGTAAATAATAGCTGACCATATAAAGAATCCTTTGCTGAAGAGCTGAGACAAGAGCTTACCCAAGCCAAACAAAAGAGGGAGCAGCATCAGAAAGGTCAGCCACAAGGCTGGATAATTCCGCAAATTTTCGCCTTCCTCCAACAATAAAACCGTCGTAACAGCGACTGTATCTAAAAGTAAAAAACTAATCAGTAAGTATGAGAACTGCTTATAGTGTTTGAGTAAAAATTTCATTTTTCTTTCTGGTAAATAGTTATATTCTCTAGCGAAATTTTTTGTGAATCAAGAATCTCACTTTTTCTTTAAAAGATTGGACAAACGATTTCGTATCTTTTGAGATAAATTTTTCTGACTTAATGTTTCTTTTTGCTCGGTCAACTCTTCCCTTTTCCTCTGCCAGTCCAGTAAAGGGGGGAGGGAAGATAAGGGCATAATCTTGAAATCATAATGATTGTCCCAAGCTATATAGACCAATAAATGCTCTAAAACATCAGACAGCTCCTGATCAGAGGATGGCAAACTTTCTAAGCTTTTCATCTGGAACACACTAGCCAAAGCAGAATATTTGAACCATAAGAAACCGCCATAGACTCTCGTCAGAGAAGGGGCGGTCATCAAGTCAAAAGACTTATGCAAACTAGCTTCCTGCCAGATAGCAGCCAGCCTTAGACGCGGCAGTTCTGACTCAAACAAGCCGTCTCTGACTAGGCGCGGCAAATCCGGAATAACAAGCCCTACAGCAGACTCCTGCTCCAACGCTTCTATACTTGCATCCGCATAATCCACCATCATATTTATCAAATCAGAGCGCATGGTTTGGTCAAAAACTGCCTGATTCTCCACCAACCTATGAGTAGATAGATGGCCGATATAAGCATAGTTTTGCAGAATTTCCTTCTGCTCCAGCATGGCAAGAAAGGCATGAGATTTCTGACTTAGGATAATCTGTACTTTATTGCCCAGATGAGCCAGCGCTATCTGCAGCTGCTTCCGCACTTCTGGCTGATTTGTTGTCACTAAATACTGATACTGAGACGAGAGAGAGAATAGCTTGTCCTGATACTGCTGAAAAATAGGAAAATCCGTTACATGAATATGCAGGAGGACAGGCTGATCTGTACGATAGTTCGAAGTTGACTGGGACAAATACTTGTCCACTAGCAAACAAGGAAGGTCCGGACCAAAATGATAGAAAAGATGTTCCCTAATAAGCGAAGTCGGATAGGATGAGTTGGTTTCAAGTTCTTCCAGCAAATACCTAGCCAAAAAAGGATTGCCCGTAAGAGCCTTGACCTTTAGAAAAGGGACCTTCGCTTCCAGAATCCTAAGTGGCTTATAGTATGAAAAGTCTGGATGGACCAATTCTCCCACTTCTTCCTGACGGGTATCAAAAAGAGCTTGATATCTGAATCCTGCCTCTACAAAGCGCTTGGTAAACTGGGTTTCGTAATGGTCTATCACATCTTGAACGTCAGTAAAATCTTCTACCTGAGACCAAAATTCATGGAAAGCCTTGTCTTTGAGAACTGACTGCTTAAAGGTCACAAAGTAGCTCTGCAGGTGTTCTTCAAAGTACCTGGTCTTGCGAAAATTAGTCATTCCCCAAAAATCGACTTGAGAATCCGCTTCAAAGCGCTGATAAATCGGCTCTAAATCCCATAGCGGACCAAAGCAAGTGTCGTTCATGAGAGTCAGAGAGTCTGAGTTCTGCAAAGTGTCAAAACCCAGCCAGTTCATGCCATCACGCCAGGCTGCAAAATCAAAGCCTCGATTATCCCGCTCAAGCAAGTCAGAAATGCCCAAGTCTTCTCTCAGCCGGCATTTGTCCTCATTGCTCAAAGGACTATTTGAAATAAAAATAATCTTAGAAAAAAGCGGCTTGAGCTGCTCCAACTGGTAGAAGACATGACCGCTTATATGATTGCATTTATTGAAATGAACATAGAGTAATATTCGTTCCATGAAAATACCTTATTCTTTATGATTGAGAAATCTTCCAACTGCCATTACGCTGGATTAAGCCAGTAGCAGAATCCTTAGCAGAGACATCGTCATCCTTAATATCCTTACGATTGACTAAGATAACTGGGTTGTTCTGAGAGTCTGCAAAGGCTAAAATCTGTTCTTCCTGATCCCGCACCGAAACCTGCAGTTTTAACTTAGCGTTATTTATCTGTGACACATGGCACTTGTAAGTCAAACGCTTCTGTCCAGGTCCTTCTGTTGGCTGATCCATGGAATTATCATTGTAAAGCCAGATAGTTCGATCGATATCTGTCAATGAAAAGGAAACATAGGTCGGAAGGTCTTGATTTACCTGATAAGAAATTTCAAATTCAATCTCTTGTTCAGGTGAAATCTGAGGCGAATGCAAGAGCTTAACCTTCAAATCAGAAACCGCTGCATTCTCAACCTGGAAACCTTCGTTCATGGCTTTTGTTTCAGTCGCATTGTCCAGACTGTACTGGTTGGCCACATCATCTGGATTACCGATAGCTTTGACCAAGCCATTTTCAATCAAGACAGCCTTGTTACAATACTTTTTAACAGCTCCCATATCATGGGTCACGAGAATGGTCGTCTTGCCCGACTCCTTACGATCTTTGAAGTAGTCATTACACTTACGCTGAAAGGCTTCGTCGCCGACAGCCAAGACCTCATCCAAAATCAGAATATCACCCTGAGCCTTGATGGCCACAGAAAAGGCCAGACGCACTTGCATACCGCTGGAGTAGTTCTTGAGCTTTTGGTTCATAAACTCGCCCAGCTCAGCAAACTCCACAATATCATCGTACATGGCATCTACTTCTTCTGTTGAGAATCCCAGCATGGCACCATTCATATAGACATTTTCGCGACCAGTTAGTTCTGGATTGAAACCGACACCTAGCTCAATAAAGGAAACCAACTTACCGTCAATAGTTACCTTGCCCTTCTCCGGAATATAAATCTCAGAGATAATTTTCAGGAGGGTAGACTTACCAGAGCCATTGCGGCCGACAATCCCGTAGAAGTCCCCTTTTTCAACTTCAAAGGAAATATCTTTCAAAACATGCTGTTCTTTGTAGCCTTTGATCCCCTTAAAACGATTGACCAAACTGGTTCTCAAACTCTGAGTAGCCTCAGTAGGCAATCGAAAGAATTTACTTACATGGTCGACTTTTACTGCAATATTATTTGACATTATAAAATCTCCGTAAATCTCTTAGCATTTTTATTAAAGAAGAACAAACCTAGAGCCAATATCACAAAAGGAATCAAGTAGGGAATGAGGGCGATTAGTTTGTTATTCACGATGTCCCAGCCTCTGACATTGACAGGAGAAACGATGAAATGGCGCATATCCTGCAGCATCTGAGCAATCGGATTGAGCATCATAATTTTAGCTACAAAGAATTGCTTACGCTGCAAAAGAAAGGTCAGAGAGTAGATAATGGGGCTGGCGTACATTCCAGCCTGAAGAGCCACTTCCCAAATCGGTCCAATATCCCGATACTTTACAAACAAGGAAGACAGCATAAGGGCGCAGCCCATTGCCAAGACCAATACCTCCAGAAAAAGAGGAATAATAACCAGCGTATGCAAGCCGAATTTCACCTGATTAATCAAGGCGAAGAGGAAAACAACGACCAGATTAATCAGGAAATTGATAGCTGCTCCAAGAACTGATGAAAAGACGATGGTATGCTTTGGAAAGTTCAATTTACGCAGCAAATCTCCCCGAGAAACGATGGAAAGCATGCCCATATTGGTAGCTTCGGTAAAGAAAGACCAGAAGACCATCCCCAGCAAGAGTCCTACTGTATAGTGGGGTGTGCCGTCATCAAAGCGCAAAAAGCGGACAAAGACCAGATACATGATGGTAAACATCATCAATGGCTTCAAAATCGACCAGAGATAGCCGACCAAGGACCCTTGATAACGCAACTTAAAATCCGTCTTGATTAATTCTTTCAAAAGAATACGATTTTTTTTACTAAAAAAATCCATGAATATTACTCCTTATAAGCAAACTTTGTGAGAATGAGGATCGTAAAAACAAGGGTATGAAAAGTGCGGTTTTTACGGTAACCATATCGGAGAATCCTACGCCAGCGCTCCTTAAAAGGCATCTCCATAATGGTCACAAAGTTCTCAATTAACTCTCTATTTTCAGCAGTAAGCGGCAGGACCAGCAAATTTCTGGCCTGAGTCTGACTGTCTTTTATCAATTTCCAATATTTGGCGAAAAGAACATGGGGACGCACCCAGTTTTTTACGCGTTTTCTGAGCGTTCGAGCTCCTAGCACATTATTCGAATGCTGGCGATAGAGCTCACCCGGCTTGTCAATATAGACTAGATTGCCAAAAGTCGCAGCCAGCAAGCCCAGATACCAATCGTGCATGAGCAGTTCATGCTCTTCCTTCCCAGTCCAAAGTTGGGCCAAGGCGCGATTAATCATAGAAACACCGCCCGTTACCGTATTCTCCGTCAGCTCTTGGACTAGTTCTGTATTAGCGTGATCCGACTGAGTGCGAATCATGCTTTCGTGAACGACCTGTAGCTCTTGATCTACGACCTTCAAGTCAGTATAAACCAGCAAGGGCAGACTGCTATCATATTTGTCTGCCTCAGCCAATTGCATGGCAATCTTGTCTGGCAGCCAAACGTCATCTTGGTCACTAAAGAGATAGAAATCCGAATCTTGGTATTGAAGCAGGCTATGAAAACTTTGAATGACACCTAGATTTTGTGGATTTTCCCGATTGATAAAGGAAATGCGGTCATCCTTGCGGCAAAAGTCTTCGATGACAGCCCGCGTCCCATCTGTAGAGCCATCATCGCGAATCAGCAGCTGCCAGTCCCTATATGTCTGCTCTTGAATACTATTAATCTGCTCGGCCAGAAACTGTTCCCCATTATAGGTGGACAGAAGAATGGTCACTTTCATGATAAAAATAAATCCTCGTATTCACCCACAATTTTTTCCCAGGTGTAGTTTTCTTTCATATTTTCTTTGGCGGCTTGACCTAGCTCCGCAAAGTTTGTCTGAGCATCTACTCGGTCAATCAGCTGGGCCAACTGGCCGGGTTCTTTTTGCCAGTAGAGAGCCGTTTCTTTTGCCACCTTACGGTTAAAGTCCACATCCAGCACCAGATTGGCATCTGTCTGAGCCAGAGCTTCCAAGAGTCCCGGATTAGTCCCGCCAACCTCATGTCCATGTATGTATGCAAAAGCATGATTACGGATATATTTGAGCAGATTCTGGTCATAAACCGTCCCAACAAACTTAATGCGAGAATCACGGTCAAAGCCCGTTTTCTGCTTAAGCTCTTCAAAATAGGGATTGCCCTCATGATTGCAGATAATCAGCAAGTCACGTTGGGTTTTGGATTTCATAAATTCTTGAATGATGGTTTCATAGTTGTTTTCTGGAACGAAGCGTCCGACAATGAGGTAATAGTCTTTTTCCTTACTGGCCCACTTTTCAAAGAAGACCCTGACCTTGCCTTCATTTTCCGTCAGATTAGACAGATAAACGTCGGTTCCATAAGCGATACAGGTCGTTTTAGACCAAGGATAAGCTTTTTGAATATAGCTTTCGATGCCTTGGTTGTCTGCGATAACTAGGTCCGCATGCTTGGTCATGACCTTCTCAGAATACTTGAGATAGGCTTGGACTGGCTTAGACCACTTGGCCCGCTTCCACTCCAACCCGTCAGGATTGATAAAGAATTGACCGCCTGCCTGATGGATACGACGAGCAAAGGGAAGGATAAAAGCACCAATCGTATTTCCAAGAATGTAAAAAATTGGCTGCTCAATCTGCTCTTTCTTAGCAAACTTGAGGGCGTAGGAGACAGCCATCATATCATAGGCAATTACGCGGGCCGGACCAAGCTTAGGTGGCTTGACTGTAAAACAGTCTACTCCCTTGTAGTCAAAATGATGAAAAGCTTCATCATCTGATAAGCAAGCCACATGATATTGGATTTGAGAAGAGATTTGATGCTCTGTCAATTTTTCGACAAAGGTTTCAAATCCTCCATATTTGGCAGGAAGTCCCCGACTCCCGATGATGAAGACATGTTTCATGATTTCCCTCAATTCAAGATTTTACAATCCATTCTATTATACCACTTTCTAGTGTGTTTGTATAATACAAAAAGGACAGGTAGAGCCACGGCTGCACTTGTCCTTTTCTTTCTTTAACCTCTTCTGCCGGAAAGCAACTTATTTTTCACTTTGCGTAAGAAAGAGCCTGCTGGTTGAGAAGGTAAATTTTTATCCAATAAGCATTTGACATGGCGCAAGGAGTTAGGCTTGTACATTTCAGTGTTTTCAATCTTATCCAATAAGTTTTGGTAAACACTCTGAACTGTGTAGCGCTCTTGGATTTTACCGAGATTAGCCACCGACTGGTCTTTTAATCTCTCAAAGTTTGCCAAGGCAATGTTTATCTTATCAGCCAACTCCTCAATATTGCCAGATGAATACAGCTGACCTTCTTCAAAGATTTCATAGGCGGATAGATGACCAGGATTGTCCGACAAAATGGTCGGAAGGCCATTCATAATCGCTTCAATATAGACTAAGCCAAAGGTTTCCATCGCAGATGGAAATACCGCAAGATCTGCTTCCGTCACCTCTGCCCAAGGATTGTCCTTGTGCCCCAAGAAACTAATATTTTCTATTTGATGTTCAGAAATATAAGCATCACATTTTTTTCTGTAATCCTCATCCCAGGCACCTATAAAAACTAAGGCAGGTTTTGGCTGAGATAGCTGGTTATATGCTTTTATCAATTCTAATTGATTTTTCCGCTCTGTCAAACGTCCAACTGACACAATACGCCTTTCGGCTCCATCCTTTTCTTCTGTATCAGTAGGCTGAATTTTCGTAAAAGGAGCAAAAGACAAGACTTTTCTGTCTGGCAGCAGATCCTGCAGCTGTCTCTGCAAGGCACCTCTAACTGCAAATATTTCCTGCGAGTAATCACTGATAAAATCTAGCTTTTCCTTATAGTAACCAAACTCTCCGTCAGGAAATTCATGAATCAGCCAGAAATGCGGAACATTCTCGCAGGCAGCTGCCACTGCTCCTTGAAACATATTGACCGTATTGGTGACAACCAAATCAATCTTTCGCTCCGTTAGTATCTTTCTGAGCGCTGAGGTATTTTCTTGATAAGAGCGAGCTCTAGACTCAGGACTACCTGGCAGGCCACCTGGCGCATCCTCCCACCACCATTTAACTGACGGCAAGGCTATAGTCTCAACACCCAAGGCTGCCAAGCTGGATATATAGTCCTGCTGAACGGCTACATGATAATCCGGAATCGCATTGATAAGCTGATGGCCCGTCTGGACCAAGTATTCCATTAAATTGACAATAGAGATTTCAGCTCCATTATCTAGCGTTCCCGTCGGCGAAATAAATAATATTTTTTTTTTCATAGCTTATCCTAATACATTCCAATAAAAGGGCACCATCAAGTAGAGGGAAACCAAGAAGTTAGCTACCAGAGTCCCAACCATCATTCGATTCACCACTCTGTCTTTAATGTCCAAGGTTCCTAGATTAGCAACAGTTGGTAACAGTAAAATCAAGAAGGGGGTAAAATAACGTCCCTGAGCACCAACCGATATCATGGCACCTTTACCTAGGACGATGGGCGTCCACTGCAGATACATAATCGACACAACAGCAATCACTTGAACCAGAAACAGATAACGCGACATGACTGTGTAGCCCTTGGTCATAAAATCTTTCTGCGACTGCAAAAAGATAAGCGCCAAAACTGCCACATCTATAAAAATCAGCCAAAGCGGCAGCTGGATAGTAAAATTCCCCAAAAAGCCAAACATACCGATTGTCAAAATGGTATTCAAGTCACCATTAGCACTTTGCTTAAAGAGCGTATTCAGCAAAACTTGGCCATAGTACAAGAGCCCACCCTGATTGCGAAAAGCCAAATGCAGGGCAAGAAAGAAAGCTGCAAAGCCAAGTATATAAAATATAATGCGATAACGAGCTACAAAAGCTTTGGTTGCAACAAAAGGCTTGTTCAGAACCGCAAGGAATCCTTCAAACTCAAAATCAACAAAAGGCACCAAGCCTAATAAAAGGACATTATTCGGTTTGGTGACAAAGAGGCCTATAGAAATTACCAAAAGCTCTAGTAGATTTCTATTGGTAAATTTCTTATAGTAGGCAATATTGGTCAAAAAGCCAATCGCCAACATAATTTCCAGGTAGTTCATCACATCGTAAGAGAGAGAAGCAGCCTGCTGGACCATAATAGGCAAAAGAGATAGGAAAAGTAGAGCTTTTTTGCCATATTTGAAGTATTTAATCAGCAGATAAACCCCGAAGATATATGCCAAAGCATTAAAGAGCCGCCCCAGCATCATGATGAAGCCTACTGACGGATAAAGCAAGCTTCCCAAGGTCATACCTAGCAGCTGAGGCAGGAAAGAGATAGCCTTGAGATTAAAGCCAAAGGTAAACTCTTCTTGCGCCAGATCTATCTTCTCTGAGAACAGCTGCTTGTACTCTGCCGGAGAAACATTCGGTGTGGAGGGGATTTTGTCCATCCATTTATATGTTCGACTGGTCGGTTTATGGAAGATCTCCCATGTCATACGAGCGTGATTTGTCTCATCAGGCACCCGATTAATCGGCTGTGCAATCATAAAAGTCAAGACAAAGATACTTGCCAATAATAGGAAAATATTCTCGACTTTTACTTCTTTATTTCTTTTCAAAATAAGTCACCATTTCATCTTTTTTATCTAAACTGCAATTTTCTAATACAAAAGCGTAGGCGTTCTCAGCTAGTTCTCTGCGTAAATCCGCAGAAAGAATCAGGCTTTTCAGCTTTTCTTTCCATTCACTATCTTTAACCAAAAGTCCCGTCTGACCGTCAATCATCATATCAGAAAAAGCACCGATATGACTGGCAATCGTTGGCACCTTGACTAGAGCTGCTTCTATCCACTTGATTTCTGACTTGGCCCGATTAAAGACTGAGTCAACCAGTGGAGCCAGATTAATATCAACCTGACCAATCAACTGAGGCAAGGTCTTCCAGTCCACATACTCATGGACGACAATACGCTGGGTATATTGCTTCATATCCTGCGGGATATCCAAGTGCCCTACAATATGAAGCTCCACAGTTGGGTAGTTGTCCAGGACTTCTTTGATAGCCGGCTTGATGAGCTCAAAATTTTCATTGTGGCTGATGGAGCCAGAGAAATAACCGATTTTGATTCTGTCGTCTGCACCAAAGTCTTCCTTCAAAAACTGCGAGCTAACCGCAATCAATTCGCTGGACGCCAGATTACGATTCAGTAGGACTGAGTCCTTGTATTTGAGCAATTCCTCTTTTAACTGAGTCGTGGAGGTAATCGCCCCATCACAAGCCGCCAGCATTTTCCCATAATTCTTCACTCCAGCATCGTAATTGCCCTTTTCCTTCTCAGATAAGCCCTGTGTATAGCTCAGCTGGTCCGTATAAAGGGTATCAAAGACCAAATCATCAATATCAAAATAGACTGGCTTATGCTCCTCCCGAGCCAAATCACATAAAATCTGGAGCTGGGCGGACCAAGGAGCGCGGTAGATAATGATGTGGCTGGCATACTGGGCCTGAGCCAGACTAAACTCAGACGCATTAACCACTTTCACAGCAAAGCCATTCTTTCTAAGCTGCTCTGCCTTATTGAGCACACGGTAGCGCGTACACTGCGGAATGATGTTCTCTACACCGTCAATGATGAGAATATATTGATCACGAGGCACATCTTTGAATTTTTGAACGATGTTCTCAAGAATCTCCACTGGGTAGTCTGTCTTCTCCCGGACATAATCCAACAAATCAGGGACTTCCGACTCTCTTTCCAGACCTTGCCATAAAAACTGCTGATCATCATAATTCTTCAAAGAAGTATACTTAATCAGAGGACTACCGGCCTTTAACATCCTTAATGGATGAATATACATAGCCGAATCCCGATTTTCGTGAACCAAGGCATCGTAACGATAGCCCAAGTCAGCAAAGTACTTTGTAAAAGTCGTTTCATGTTTTCCGATAGCCTCTTCCCTTGAATCCGTGTCAGTCAGCACTTGCCAATAGTCGTAGAATTCTTCGGACTGAAGCAGCAAAGGTTCAATCACCAAAAAATAAGACTGTAGGTGATTGGGAATGTAGCCATAGCGGTTAAATCCAGTGATATCTTCCTGGGTTTCTCCAAAGGAAATTCCCCAAAAGTCAAGATTTCTGCCAGCCATGGTTTGAAAGACAGCCGCCAAATCACTCATAGGTCCGATATTGGTGTCATTGACGAGCATCAGCTGAGAACAATGCTGCAGCGTTTCCTTTCCTAAGGAAAGAATGCCTTCACGAAAAGCTGCCGTATCATAGCCACTATTATCCCGCACCAAGACTTGCCCATACTGCTCTAAAGTTTCTAAATCCTCTTCAGCCAGTCCGCCGTTAACGACGATGAGAGTCTTATCAGCCAAAGCTGCTAACTTTTCTAAAAAGATAGTCTTATACTGCTGCAAGCGTGGCTCGGATTCAAAAATGACATAGACTAAGACTTTTTCGCCACTTGAAACTGAAGCTAAAGCTTTTTCCCTTTGAGAATTCCGCAGCCTTTGATAGTAATAAACCTTAGGAGACTTAGCGTTACGTTTTAGACGAACCAGCTGTTGCTTAATCCGACTTAAAACAACTTTGATGCTGCGAGGATTTTTGACTAATCGAGCCAGACGTTTCAATGGCGTAATCAAGCCATTTCCCAATCGGTAGGAAATAGATCGGCGAATACGAAACTGCTCCTGAATAGCATCATCTCGCTGTTCTTTTATCGTTCTCAGTCTGGATTTCAAGGAATCTAGATTTTTATGTAATAGCCGCTGATCCTCCTGCAGTTCAAGAACATAGTCGCTCACTTTATCCATATGCTGAATCAGCTCATCCAAACGACCTTCCAGTGTAAATATGTTCTTGCCCAGAGCTTGGTAAATATCATCTGGTATCTGTCTCACATACTTACGCAGGATTTTCAGATACATTTCGTAATGATATCTCGTAGAATCCCGTTTAGAGATTGACTCCTTATCAAAGACCCGGTAATTCAGCTTTGTTTTTGCATCATAAACTGGTTTCGCGCCTTGATTGATAATTAAGTTTAAAAGAAAATCATAGTCCTCCAGTTTTTCACGATTCAGCGCTTCATCATAATAAATACCATCAGCAACCGAACGACGAATGAGGGAACAGTTTGAAATATAATTCTCCGTTAAGAAAGCTAGCTTGTCATAGGGCCGTGATTTAAGGTAAACTTCCTTTTTATCAGGGTCATACAAATCACAATAGACAATATCTGCCTCCTCTTGCACCATGCTTGTGTAGAAGCTCTCAATATAGTCCGAATCCAGAAAATCGTCACTATCCACAAAAATAAAATAAGTGCCTTGAATTTGCTGCAAAGCCTTGTTTCTTGTCTTAACAACCCCCATATTTTCATGGCTTTCAAACCTCGTCGGAAAAGGGGAATCCGCCAAGACAGCCTCTATGATTTCAGCAGAATGATCAGAGGAGCCATCATCCAGTACCAGTAACTCAATATTTCGATAGGTCTGAGCAAAAATACTGCGCAAACACTGTTCAATATAATCTTGATGGTTGTAACAAGTTACAACAACAGATATTAAATCTTTCATATACTTTCCTTGTAAATAACTCTATTAGTTTGAGTTAGCATCTTGACTCTTCATGTATGCTTTATTTATCAGATGAGCAACCCACTTAGGCCAGAAAAGTTGATACATGAACAAGTCTTCTTTGGTCCGCGTATTATCTGAAATAGTCTTGGTTGTTTCAGACTCTCCATGAATCCGGTGGCACATAAGCTTCTCAGAAATATAAGCAAAGCGACCCTTATAGGCGCTAATCTTGTACCAAGCGTACCAATCCAGACTCACGCGCATTTCCTCATCAAATTGGAAATCGCTTAATGCCTCTAAGTTGTAAGTCACCGCCGGACAGGAAATGGGATTGCCAAAAGCCAGGACCCGATTTCTCCAAAAACGGCTGGCTGGCATTAGATTCAATGTTTTAAGCATGAGAGTCTTGATTTTCAGATTGGTATTAGCCGGAATTTTGACTCCATTTTTCTCTTCAAAGTAGTCTGTATAGGCAATGAGAATGTCCTTAGACTGCTCTATCTTCTGCATCACCGCTTCTAGATAAGTTGGCTCATAATAGTCATCCTGGTGGGCAATGGTAGTATAAGCCGTCTCAACAAAAGAAAGGGCATTGTTCCAGTCCTTACCGATACCACCGCCTTCTTTCGTATAAAAAGGAACACCGTACTTCTGGCACAACTGCTTGATTGAATCCAACGGTGTTGAGCTATAGCAAATAATCTTTGATGGCAAGGTTTGAGCTTGCAAAGACAGGATACATGCTTCCAAAAATTCACTTTCGCCATAGGCACAAATCACCCAGGTATGGTTATTTTTCATCTTCTTCACTCTCTAACTTAGACATTCTTCGCTTCATGATGGACAGTTCTTGCACCAACTGCTTGATTTGCTCCTTTTGCTTGGAAATGGAAATAGTATGTAAAAAAACAATAACCAGCAGGAAAAAGATAGCTAAGGACATGACAAAGTTCGATGTCAGCTCAAAGCCTAATAATTTGGCAATCGAAACTGGAATCCAATCAAAAATAGAGATAACAATCAGTACAAAGCCAATAATAATCCACATAAAGGCTTGCTCAAACAAAATATTGTTTTGATTGATATTCCGAAAGACAAAATACAGGAATAGAACTGAAGCCACTAGCATAACAATAGACAAAATGGACATTATTCACTCTCTTTCATAAAAGCAGCAATCAAGATCGAAGAACAAACTTCAATCATATAGCGAATGGACTTGATCGGAGTAATCGAAGAGACTCCTCCTGCACGTTCAAACATATTGGCTGGTGCTTCCACCACTTTATATTTCCGCTTCAAGATATGGACGATTGATTCTGGCTCAGGATACTTGATAGGATATCGCGCAGCGAATTGTCGAATAATGTCTCGATTAGCCAAACGATAGCCTGATGTGGTATCCAAAATCCTTGTACCAGTTGTTAATTTAATAAAAGCTGAAATAATGTTAATGCCAAATCGACGCATAAAAGTCGTCTGAAACTCCGAAGACTTGTCACCGATAAAACGAGAACCAACAACCAAATCCGCCTTCTGATGACGAATAGGCTCCAGCAAAGCATCCAGCGACTCAATATCATGCTGACCGTCTCCATCAAACTGTACGGCCACATCATAATCCTTCTCAAGAGCATACTTATAGCCCGTCTGAACAGCTCCACCAATTCCTAAATTCATAACCAAATGAATAGCATTCAGATGATGACTGTCCAAAATCTCCTTGGTTCTGTCAACTGACCCATCATTGATAACTACGTAGTCTAAGTCAAAATCAACTTTCTTTCGATATTCTACAATGCTCATAACCGTATTTAAAATACTTTCTTCCTCATTATAAGCAGGAATTATCATTAAAACTTTCAATTATCTTTCTTCCCTTTACAATAAATTTTAGCAAATAATGGAACTAACCTTAACTTCTCTAAGCTCAAAAAAACAATAAGTGAAATTTTAGTCTGAAACCTTTCGCCCTGAACCTTCTTAGACAACGGAGAGATAGTACTGATGAGTTTATTCTCTTTTAACCATTCCTTAATTCTAATATACTGATGAATAAACTCCTGATCTGATGAGGATCTCCCAGAAAAAAACAAATACCAAACATAATATCTTTTCAAGTAGTATACTACTAGCTCAGATGGCTTACCCAGCTCTAATATTTTTGAAAAAAGAACTAAAATATCAATTTTAGGAGAAAAACCTCTCTGAGAAGTGTTAGAAATACTCTGATTATTGTAATACCAATTATATCCTTTATAGTCTAATAATCCTATTTTATCTGTTGTCTTATAGGCAGCTAGGTTAAAAATGATATCTTCTCCTATACCATAGTCAAAAAATTCTAGATTGTTCGTTTTCAAGAACTCCGTGCGGTAAACTTTGGCCCAAGGAGCCATTATAATATACTTGGACCACTCTGACTGCTGTATATCTTGACTAAAGATAATCTGGTTATCCTGATTGACACGTTTGTACCCACCAATAACCAAGTCTAGCTTTTTCTCATGGATGGCCTGATAAAATGTTTCAATGTAATCACTATCAACAAAATCATCATTATCCATGAACATAGTATATTCTCCCTCAGCTAGAAGAATCCCCTTATTTCTAGTTACTGCAACTCCTTCATTTTGTTTGTCAATTACTCTTACAAAACTATACTTCAATTCATATTCTTTTAAAATATTTAAAGAGTTATCTTTCGAACCATCGTTCAGAAGAATAATTTCAAAATTCTTAAATGATTGATTCAAAAGAGAATCTACACAGCGTTTAATCCCGTCTTGTGCATTATAAACTGGAATAATAACTGAAATAGCTGGTTTAGACATATTTTTCCTTTCATAACTAATCCACTCTATTTATAAAACTTCAATAAAATAGGGAATAGTTTTATTGAAAATTTTATCCCCAATAAATTGGCTAATAGACCTGTTAATTTAAATGCTCGGTTCTCTATATATTTTGCATACTGGAGCAAATACTTATACTGATAAAGCAACTCTTTAATTTTAAAATTATCAATGTATTGATTTACATAAGGTAATATAGAGATATATGAGATTGCGAAATAGATATTTAAAGCTTTTTGAATTTCAACTGAATAGTTCTTCAAGTCAGAAAGTCCCGTCCTGATTCCTTCAAGAGTATCTTGAACATTTTTTTCTTTCACGACATTAGTCAAACTTCCTTTGCGGTTCTGTCGATACATGTATTGAGTACTATTAAGAATTGAAAATTTCTTTGTCATTTTTAAGATCCGAGAACAATATAAACTATCCTCAGATACCATTCCCTCTGGAAATTTCAGGCCGTTTTGAAATAATTTTTTCGATACACACTTATTCCAATTTGGACCATTAAATATTCCAAAGCAAGTAGCTTTTAAAATATTTTCCTCAAACATAGATATAGGGAAATCTAAAATTCTATCATCATAAAAATAACTGTAGCCAAAAACGATAACATCATCAATACATTCTGTAGTTATTTCATCAAGTTGATTCAAAAAGTGCTGATCACTCCAAAAGTCATCACCATCTAAAAACAATAAGTACTCTCCCCGAGCAGACTCAATACCTGTATTTCTTGCTTTTGAAGCTCCGCCATTTGTTTGATTTAACACCCTTACTTTATTGGTATTCTCCACAGACAATTTGTCAGCGACTATTGCAGTAGCGTCAGTTGACCCATCATTTATGATCAAAATTTCATAATCTTTAAATTCTTGAATTAAGACACTCTTAACACATTTTTCTAAATAATCCGCTACATTATAGGCAGGTATAATAATTGAAAATTTCATATGTTCCTTATTTTTTCCTTCTCAAAAAAGTATATGGATTCGTCATAAAATAAATAATCAGCGAGACACTCAACCAAGCAATCATAGAGATAAGGAAAGACAAAGAGGCTCCAAAAATTCCGTATTGGGATACTAGTGGTTCAGCTGTAAGAATGGATACAAGATACCCCGCTAAGAATGAAATGACCAAATAATGATGTTTTCTAAAAACAGTTAAAATATTATCACAGACTGTAGAAAATGTACTAGCAATACCACCTAACAAAAGAATGACGAAACTAATTTGATATTGATCCAATCTTGTCCCATAAATGATATTTAAAATAGGTATGGCAGCAATCGCCCCACCAAGACAAATCAAAACACTTGTTCCCCATAAAATCTTAAACAAGTTATTTTTATACGTAATAAAATGAGAAATTTTATTCTCTTCCTTGAAAATTGCTAGTTGTGTAACCATGGGGCGTAAAAAAACAATCATTAGATTCATTGCAAAAATTGGAGTGAATAAAATACTAAAGTCTCTCTGAACTCCCGCTTCAATCAATCCCCTATTAAAAATATCGTTTAATGCATACTTAGGTTGGTTATAGATTGAAACTAATAAAAAAGCATTTATAAATAAAGGTAAGCAGTCCTTTAAAATACTATAAATATCTTTTAGCTTTACTATAGAGATATTAATACGATGAAACAACTTAGATTTCGGAAAATCAAAAAAAAGAACTACTATGAAAGAGGTGATTGTTTGAAAAACAATCGATAAAAGAAGATTTTTAGAAAATAATAACAGAACAGCGAATATTATTGTTGAAATTATATTTCTAAAAAATAATGATTGACCAGCTATATCTAATCGTTCTTTCTGCTGAAACAAACCTTGAAATACATCAGACAGTGCTTCACTAACTCTGAAAAAAGATACCCAAAATATAATCCAAAAATTTTCATGAGTAGAAGAATTTAAAATTAAATAACCTAATAAAATTAATATCATTAAAATATTAGTTAGAAATCTAGTAGTCAAATATGCATCAAAAGAATATTTTTCTTTAATATCTGTTGCTTGAAAATCTCGAACTTGAAACCCCGCAACAATAACTAGTAAATTCGCAATTGCATAAGAAAAACTATATAAGTCAGCTGACTCACTAGATAAAGTACGAGTCACTATAAATAATAAAATAACAGATACAGCTGCTGAAGACAGGCTACCAAGAATATTCCAAAAGAAAATCTTTTGTGGCGATACCACTTTCAATATAATCAAACTCTCTTTCATTATAAATAAAACTTTATCCAATTATACCATAAATTCCTTTAAAAAAAGTAACCTTAGGGTACTAGATACTTATTTCTTCCCCCAACCTAACCAAAAAGGGCAAAACTTCTATCAAGCTTATATCTATACTTCTTCCCTTCCCGTCTCCTAAATCATCTTCAAGGTGCTTCTGCAAAATCGAGCTATCTACTCTGGAGATTACTGACTGCTTTCTATTCTTCTTTATTTTTTAAAACAATTACAATATTAAAAAACCCCGTTTTAACGGGGTTTAGTGTCTGACTATAATTGTTATCTGGGAACGGAATCGAATTAAGCTTCGATTTCTGTAACCATACCTGAACCAACGGTACGTCCACCTTCACGGATAGAGAAAGTAGTACCTTGTTCAACGGCGATTGGGTGGATCAACTCAACGTCGATTGTTACGTTATCACCAGGCATTACCATTTCAGTACCTGCTGGAAGTTCGATTGAACCTGTAACGTCAGTTGTACGGAAGTAGAACTGTGGACGGTAGTTGTTGAAGAATGGAGTGTGACGTCCGCCTTCTTCTTTAGTAAGGATATAAACTTCACCTTTGAATTTCGTGTGTGGGTTAATTGAACCTGGTTTAGCAATAACTTGTCCACGTTCGATTTCATCACGTTGGATACCACGAAGAAGTACACCTACGTTGTCCCCTGCAAGACCTTCGTCAAGCTGTTTACGGAACATTTCAACACCAGTAACAACTGCTTTTTGGATTTCTTCTTTGATACCAACGATTTCGATTTCGTCGTTGACTTTAACGATACCACGGTCGATACGTCCTGAAGCAACTGTACCACGACCAGTGATTGAGAATACGTCTTCGACTGGAAGAAGCAATGGCTTGTCAGTATCGCGTTCTGGTTCTGGGATGTACTCATCAACAGTGTCCATCAATTCCATGATGATGTCTTCATATTTAGAGTCACCTTCAAGAGCTTTAAGAGCTGAACCTTGGATAACTGGAAGATCGTCACCTGGGAAGTCGTATTCTGACAAGAGGTCACGGATTTCCATTTCAACCAATTCAAGCAATTCTTCATCGTCAACCAAGTCAACTTTGTTCATGAAGACGATCAAGTGTTTAACTCCAACCTGACGTGAAAGCAAGATGTGCTCACGAGTTTGTGGCATCGGTCCGTCAGTTGAAGCTACTACAAGGATAGCTCCGTCCATTTGAGCGGCACCAGTGATCATGTTTTTAACGTAGTCCGCGTGTCCTGGAGCGTCGATGTGAGCGTAGTGACGCTTAGCAGTTTCATACTCAACGTGCGCAGTGTTGATAGTGATTCCGCGTTCGCGTTCTTCTGGAGCAGCATCGATAGACGCATAGTCTTTAGGTTGGTTAACTGCTGAAGGCAAGCGACGTGCCAATACAGTTGTGATAGCTGCTGTCAAAGTAGTTTTACCGTGGTCAACGTGTCCGATAGTACCAATGTTAACGTGTGGTTTACTACGATCGTATTTTTCTTTTGCCATTTGAGTAAAAGCCTCCAATAAAATATATTTTATAGATAGACAGTAGGCAATACAGTCTAACTTTCCTTACTATTTTATCAAATTTAAATGAAAATGCAAGTCTTTTAGCATTTTTTTGTGAATTATTCCTTGTCTAATTTGTAGTAAGGTTGATACAAAGAAAAGCGGTTGAACTGTCACAAGTATAACGAATTAAGAAGCCCTTTGGTTACAAAAATGGAAAAAACCGGAAAAATTCCGATTTTTTTCTTTGTATTAGCCAGAGTTTCTCAGACCAGTTGCAATTCCGTTGATGGTGATGTGAATCAGCTTTTCTTGATCTGGTGTAAGCTGACCGTTGCGCTGACGCTTGATTAGTTCTAGCTGGATATAGTTCAAAACATTGAAGTAAGGCATACGATAGTGCAAGCTATCCCTCAGATAGGTATTTTCTGCTAGGAGCTCATCATGACCTTCAATCTCTAAAATGACATCCTTAGTCAGCTGCCATTCGTCCAAGATAATATTGAAAATATCGCGGACATTCTGATCTTCGCAAAGCTGCGCATACTCAAAAGCGATATTCATATTCGACTTAGACAGAACCATATCTACGTTTGATAAGAGTGACTTGAAGAACGGCCATCTCTTATACATAAATTGCAGAAAGGCCAGATTATTTTCTGGGTCTTCATCAATGAATTCCTTGAAACTTGACCCGACACCATACCAGCCTGGGAACATAACTCGACTTTGAGACCATGAGAAGACCCATGGAATAGCTCTGAGACCGCCGATTTCAGTGATGGTTTTACGGGCTGCTGGACGTGAACCAATATTAAAGCTAGAGATAGCCTTAATCGGGCTGGATTCAAAGAAATAATCGTAGAAACGCTCGTCACCAAAGACCAAATCACGGTAAATCTGATAACTGCGATTGACTACTTGATCCATGATCCGCTCATATTTATCAGACGTATGACTATCGCTCTTCTTATGAGTTACCATACGGTTAATGGCAGCAGACACCAGCATTTCCAAGTTATAGTAGGCTGCGTCTTTATTTCCATATTTATTACCAATGACTTCCCCTTGCTCAGTGAGACGGATCCGGTCATTGATACTGCGGAGTGGCTGAGAAGTGATGGCTTCATAAGTTGGACCACCACCACGTCCTACTGTACCTCCCCGGCCATGGAAGAAGGTAATTTTTACGCCAAATTGATCACCAATGGCTGTCAGCTGCTGCTGAGCCTTGTAGAGGGTCCAGCAAGAAGATAGGTAGCCACCGTCCTTATTACTGTCTGAATAGCCCAGCATGATTTCCTGATAATTATCCTTAGAAGCAATCCACTTCTGCGCAATTGGCAGAGACAGGTATTTCTCCATAGTATCACAGGAATTGTCCAAATCCTCAATGGTTTCAAAGAGCGGAACAATCTGGACACGAGCACCATTTTCATCAATCAGCCCCACTTCCTTGAGCATAATAGCCAACTCAAGTAAATCTGATACACTAGTCGAGTGAGAAATAATATTTTGCTTAATGACTTCCTCACCGATTGCATCTTTTAGCTGACGGGCTGTTTTGAAAATCTCCAGTTCTTTTTGCAGGAGTTCGGATTTAGATTCATGAGTAGCAGACAGAATACGAGGATCTTCAAGCAGCTGTTTGAGGAGGACCTGGCATTTTTCTTCTTCCGACAGACTACTATAATCCTGAACAATATTAGCTGAAGCCAAGAGTTCAGCCACACAGGCCTCATGAACGCTGGAATCCTGCCGCATATCAATGCTGGCCAAGTAGAAGCCAAAAACATCAACTGCTTGGAGAAGTTCAGTCAAGTCCCCACTTACCAAGGCTTCACCATGATGTTCGATAAGAGAATCATAAATGACCTGCAAGTCTTCTTTAAATTCCTGAGCTGTGTTGTAAGAAGGTGTCTCCTCCTTCTTCAGCTCAGTCAGGGTCTCGCTGATACGAGACTGGATATAGTTAGGAATGATTTCTCTTCCTTTATCGCTGACAGAAAGGTTGGCCTTCGCAGACAATTTTTCCTCAGCTCGGTCAGTCAATCGCTGACCGTCAGTTGCAAAGTTGCCTTCTTTAAGGTAAAGCAAGGTCTGAATCAGCTTGGACTGGATATAGTGGAAAGCACGGCGGTAAGGCTCATTTTCCCGATAAACAGACTTGTCAGTAGATAGAGCTGCCATTTCTGCTACTGCCTGACTGGTTTCTGAGAGGTTGGTCGAGAGCGAGAAGGTGCGATAGAGTGTATAAACCTTGTCAATGTAATAGTTGAGAATGACTTCACTCTGGAGGGTGGCTGATAGTTTCAGGGTCTCTGCTGTTACAAAAGGATTGCCATCTCGGTCTCCGCCAATCCACATTCCCATGGTAATAGGCTTAGGATTATCAAGCTTGATGCCCCGCTCTTCCGCCAAGCGTCTGTATTCGACCATAAAGTTGGTGATTGCTTGTAGGAAAGAGCTGTTATAGTACTCCATGACATTAGTAATCTCATTAGTTACTTTCAGCTTTTTCTCACGGATCATATCTGTCTGCATCATAAGCTCAATATAGCGGCGGAGATTTCCTAGCCACTTCTTCTCATTGACTAGGCCTGCTTTAACATCACGATGCTGGCGCAGCAAGCTATGGATATGATTGGTTAAGTCCAGAACGGTCTTACGCTGAACCTGAGTTGGGTGAGCTGTCAGTACTGGCACAACATTCAGATTTTCCAGAATCTCCTGAGCATTTTCCCGCGTTGAAATCAGGTCAATGGTTGTTGACAGCTTCCCAAGATAATCCTGATCGATATTGTTCTGATGGTTGATTTCATAAGCTAGGTCCACGTCTTCTGAGATATTAATCAAAAGCGGCAAAATAGAGAAATAACGGGAAATATACACCATTTCATCTGTCGACAGTTCTTCTACAATCGCTTTTAACTCATGATATTTGGAGTTAACAGCCAGCTCTTCCATGAGGGAGATTTTTTCAAAGGTCTCAGGGCCGAGAAGATTCCGAGTAATATCGGCAAGTAAGTCTGTCAAAATGGCAACTTCTTCTCGAATCACTTCTTTATTGCTGTAGCTTTCTAATTTGTTAAATGACATAATCTGCACCTTTCATTTTTGCAACAACTGTTCACACGAACTGCGATTAAGCTTCCTCAGACCGGCCTTGCGTCTCCGCTTCCATCTGCTCATACAAGGCATCACGGCGCTCGTTGGCATCAATATTGAGTACCAAGGCGATGGCTACTGACAAGACCAGAAGACTGTTTCCCCCCTGCGATAGGAAGGGGAAGGTTACTCCTGTAGAAGGAATGAGACCTGAGATTCCACCGATATTGATGAAGGTCTGCATGAGTATCATACCGCCAATTCCCAAAGCCATCATGGAATTAAATGGATTCTTGGCCCGAATCCCTACCAAGATAATTCTCAAAATCAGGAAAAAGAGTAAGGCCAGAATCAGACTGGCACCAAAGAAACCAAACTCTTCTATCACGATAGAAAATACAAAGTCCGTATGAGCCTCCGGCAGATAACCGCGCTTTTCAATAGAGTTACCCAAGCCTAGACCAAACCAGCCGCCATTACTCATAGCATAGTAGGAATTAGCCAATTGGTGGCCTGAGCCAGACAAATCCCTGAAGGGATTGAAAAAAGCACTGAAACGCTTGGCCACATACCCAAAGACTGGAATCTTAGCCACGCGCTCAACCCCAATTAACCAAATGCCAGCCAGAACCAAGCCGGAAACACTGACAATGGCTCCCAGCATCGTAGAAAACCATCGATAGCCAATCCCGCTGACAGCTATCATTATTACGACGGTCAAAAATAGAATAGTCGCATTTCCAAGGTCTGGCATAATCGCTACAATCCCAATCAGAATAGCCACCATGGTCCGCCAGTCGTTAAAAGCTTTAGGAAACCAATGGTTGTGAGTCAGAGCTTGATAATCATAAACCTTTATCTCCTCCTGCCTCTTTGTAAAGCGAAAGGCTAGATACCAGACCAGAATAATCTTCAAATACTCAGCAGGCTGAATACTGAAAGCTCCAAGCTTGAGCCAACCATGGGCGCCGTTAATAGTCCCTGTTATAAAACGAGATAAAAGTAAGAGGATAATCTCAGCAAAGATAACTATAGTCAGGATGCCTCCTTTTTTCAGGAAACCCAAGCGGATTCTATATAGGAGCGCAATTATAAAGAGACTTATTACCCAAAAAATCCCCTGATTCAAGACCATGCCAAAACCATTTCCTCCGGCCTGAATCGAGGTAGGACTCGTCGTTGAATAGACCACAATCAATCCCAAAACAGATAAAATCAAATAGGGAATCAAGATGGAATAATTCAACAAGTGTTTCTTGTCAATTTTCATATTTCACCATTAAACTTCTAAAAATTCAATTCTCATTATACCACCTTTTGGATTGAAAAAAAAGCACTAGCGCAAAGACAGGGACAATCATGGCTTGCTTTGCTGTTTTGTCATCAAAATATGATAAGATAGAGGGTAGATAAAGGAGGACAACATGACAGACATTTATGATATCGAAATCCAAAAACAAGACGGAAGTCCGCAAAAAATGAGTGATTATAAAGGAAAGATTCTGCTGATTGTCAATACAGCGACCGGCTGCGGCTTCACTCCTCAGTACCAAGAACTGCAGGAACTCTATGAGCGCTATCAGAAAGACGGATTTGAAATCCTGGATTTCCCCTGCAATCAGTTTGGCCAGCAGGCCCCTGGAGACGCTGCAGACATCAATAGCTTTTGCAGCCTTAACTACGGAACGACCTTTCCTCGATTTGCTAAGATTGATGTCAATGGTCCTCATACCGCTCCACTCTTTGACTGGCTCAAAAAAGAAAAAAGCGGTCTTCTGGGCGAAAATATAAAGTGGAATTTCACAAAGTTTCTGGTTAGCCGAGACGGCAAAGTTGTCAAACGCTTCTCTCCACAAACTTCTCCCCAAAAGATTGAAGAGCTCATTCAAAAGCTATTATAAAAGGTAAGAAAAAGCAAAACGATTTAGCCAACGAAAAATCACCTTCCACAGCCTGACTAATCTCTTTAAAAAAACAAGGCATTTTGAACTTTCAAAACGTCTTGTTTTTGCTTTATAATATTTCAATTATATTACATTTCATTCATTTTCCGGCAATTCTGGGGATATTTTTTGCTTTTTTATTTGTTTTAAGTTAAAATAAACCAGTATGAGGAAGAGGATTAAACCGCTTGCAATCCTAATTTTCTTTGCTTCTTTTATCGCTTTTATTTTGATAAGCAAGCAAATTACTGACTCTCAGGAAAAGCAAGCACAGGCAAAAATTTCACAAACTAAACAAACTCCAAGTTCCTCAAAAAAAGAGGAAACATCTGATGATTCGTCCTTGGATGAAGAGTTTATTTCCAGACCAATCATTGACATTTCTGGCTGGCAGCTGCCAAGTGAGATTAATTACGACTTACTCGCACAGAATGTTTCGGGAGTAATTGTCCGTGTTCATAGTGGAGCGCAGGCAAAAAAAGAAAATGCAGCAACTCATCTGAATGGTCTGGACAAGTCTTATGAAAGACATATCAAAGAATTTCAAAAGCGCAACATCCCTGTCGCGGTCTATGCCTATGTGGCCGCCAATAGCAAAAAGGAAATGGAAAAAGAAGCCGAAAGTTTCTACAAGGCTTCTGCCAAGTACCATCCAACCTATTATTGGCTAGACGTCGAAGAAAAGACCATGTCTGACATGAATGCGGGAGTTGAAGCTTTCCGAGCCAAGCTAGAGTCACTTGGTGTTAAAAATATTGGTATCTATATTGGAACTTATTTTATGGAGGAACACAGTATCTCTACTGATAAGTTCACAGCAATTTGGATTCCGACTTATGGTAATGACGACGGCTACTACAATGCCGCACCAAATACTGAGCAAGATTACGACTTGCATCAGTACACATCACAAGGTCAGCTGACTGGTTTCTCTCATTATCTTGATTTGAACCAGCTGTCAACCTTGAAAGACCAGACAGCTACTTATCAAAAGCTATTTACAGTTCCTAAAGAAAACCAATAGCTCAGAGCGACAGCTTAAGTCTCAAAGACTGCTGTCGTTTTTTATTGTCAAAAAATAGGAAATTTCCAGCCGTTTCCTCTTAATAAAGCCTATATTTTATGATATAATGATTTGATAAATGAAATTAGAAAAGGAAAATACAATGATTTCTTGGTTGAATAGAATTTTCAAAGGAATGGTCATTGCACTTGGCTTTATTTTGCCAGGAGTTTCAGGCGGTGTTTTAGCAGCTATCTTAGGTATTTACGAACGCCTGATTCATTTTTTAGCACATTTAAAAGAAAACTTCGTCGAAAATGTTCTCTATTTCATACCAGTTGGAATCGGAATGGTTTTAGGAATTGCCGCCTTCTCCTATCCTGTCAATCTGCTGCTGGACAACTACAAAGTGATTGTCCTTTGGGGATTTGCCGGAGTTATCATCGGGACTGTTCCTAGCCTTATTAAAGAGTCTGTCGCTAAAAGTGAGCGTGATCGGATTGATATTCTCGTTTTCTGGGTCAGCCTCATTCTCTCAGGAATCTTTCTTTATTCCTTAAATGGGATGGTCGGCACCTTGCCAGCTAACTTCCTCTCTTTTATCTTAGCAGGAGCTTTGATTGGACTGGGCATTTTAATTCCCGGACTCAGTCCGTCCAACCTTCTCCTGATTTTAGGGCTCTACGCTCCTATGCTGAACGGCTTCCGCAAACTGGATCTCTTGGGCACCTTTCTTCCTATCGGAATAGGAGGAGCCTTAGCACTGATTCTCTTCTCTAAGCTGATGGATCATATTTTGAAAAACTACTACTCTCGAGTTTATCATTTTATCATTGGCATCGTCCTGTCCAGTACCCTTCTCATTGTAGTGCCTCAAGCAGGAAACAGTGAAAGCATTAGCTATCATGGAGTTTCTATATTGACACTTGTCCTTGCAGCCTTTTTCTTCGGTCTGGGAACCTGGCTGGGACTCTGGATGTCACAATTAGAAGAGAGATATACTAATGGCTAAAAAAACAAAAATCAAAAAAACACTGGTCGAGCAAATTTTAAGCAAGGCTAAGATTGAACATCAAGGTCTGCAGCTAAATGCCTTAGCAGAACAGCCAGCCGATGGTTTGGATCGTTCGCAGATTTATAAAACCTTGGCCTTGACAGGAGACAAGACTGGTACACTGATTGGTATCCTGCCAATCACAGAGCATCTGTCCGAAAAGAAAATGGCCAAAATTTCTGGTAATAAAAAAGTCAGTATGATTCCTCAGAAAGACTTGGAAAAGACAACAGGCTATATTCACGGAGCCAATAATCCTGTCGGTATCCGGCAAAAGCATAACTTTCCAATCTATATCGACCAGTCAGCTCTAGAGCGAGATAGCATCATCGTGTCAGCTGGCGAAGTCGGCCGCAGTATCGAAATCAAGGCTCAAGATTTGGCGGATTTTGTTCAAGCTGACTTTGCAGATCTCAAGGAAAATCCTAGCTCATAATTCTTCAATACTGCACCTAATATTCTCAATAAACTCTAATAAGAAAGAAACAATCAACCACTATGAAATTATACTTTGTCCGACACGGAAGAACGGAATGGAATCGGGAAGGCCGCTTTCAGGGAGCCAGCGGCGATTCGCCACTGCTGCCAACCGCCGTTGAAGAACTGCATACCCTAGGAAAACATCTGGCTCAGACACAATTTGGCAAGATTTTCAGCAGCGACCTCCCTCGTGCCGTTCGCTCTGCTGAGATTATTCAAGAAGAAAGCCAGTTTCCGACTGAAATCGTATCAGTACCTGAACTGCGAGAATGGCAGTTGGGAAAACTGGAAGGCGCAAAAATCTCTACCATAGAAGCCATCTATCCTCACCAGATGACAGCCTTCCGCCACAATCTCTCACAGTTTAATCATACTTTTTTTGACGCTGAGTCAGTCTACCATACAACCCACCGGACCATTTCCTTTATTAAGACCTTAAAGGACAAGGACTATGAACAAATCCTCATTGTCGGGCACGGAGCTAACTTAACCGCCAGCATTCGAACCATGCTGGGCTATGACACACCTCTTTTGCGCAAGAATGGCGGTCTGACCAATGCCAGTATCACCATCCTTGAAACAGAAGACTTTGAGAATTTTGAACTGATTACTTGGAATAATACGGATTATTTAGTTGAAAAGGCAGAAAATTAAAGCTGGATTTCTAGCTTTTTTTCTTACTTTGTAGCCAAATATAGATGAATTTCCCTATCTTTTGTGATAAAATAGGTAGGAAAACTTTTGGAGGAAAAACATGACTACTGAACATATCGAGGAATTAAACGACCAGCAGATTATCCGCCGTGAAAAAATGGCTGCGTTGGCTGAGCAGGGAATTGACCCTTTTGGCAAACGATTTGAGCGAACTGCTAACTCTGCTCAACTGAAAGAAAAATACAACGATAAAGATAAAGAAGAATTAAACGAACTCAATGAAACAGCTATTATCGCTGGCCGTCTCATGACCAAGCGCGGAAAAGGAAAAGTTGGCTTTGCCCACATCCAAGACCGTGAAGGCCAAATCCAGATTTATGTGCGTAAAGATGCGGTTGGTGAAGAAAATTATGAAATCTTCAAAAAGGCTGACTTAGGAGATTTCCTCGGTATCGAAGGTGAGATTATGCGGACGGATATGGGGGAGCTTTCTATCAAGGCGACCCACCTTACTCATTTGTCTAAGGCTCTGCGTCCCCTGCCTGAAAAATTCCATGGCCTGACAGATGTCGAAACCATCTACCGTAAGCGTTATTTGGATTTGATTTCCAACCGTGAAAGCTTTGAACGCTTTGTCACTCGTTCAAAAATCATCTCAGAAATCCGACGTTACTTGGATGGACAAGGCTTCCTTGAAGTTGAAACTCCTGTTCTCCACAACGAAGCTGGCGGTGCTGCTGCCCGTCCATTTATCACCCACCACAATGCCCAAAACATTGACATGGTACTGCGGATTGCAACCGAACTTCACCTTAAACGTCTCATCGTCGGTGGTATGGAGCGAGTTTATGAGATTGGCCGTATCTTCCGTAACGAGGGAATGGATGCGACTCACAATCCAGAGTTCACTTCCATTGAGGTTTACCAAGCCTATGCAGACTTCCAAGACATCATGGACTTGACTGAAGGCATTATCCAACATGCAGCTGTCTCTGTAAATGGAGATGGACCGGTCAACTACCAAGGAACTGAAATCAAGATTAACGAACCATTTAAACGGGTTCACATGGTTGACGCCATCAAGGAAATTACAGGCGTTGACTTCTGGCAAGATATGAGTTTTGAAGAAGCTGCTGCCTTAGCCAAGGAAAAGAAAGTTCCGCTTGAGAAGCACTTCACCGAAGTCGGCCATGTTATCAACGCCTTCTTTGAAGAATTTGTGGAAGAAACCTTGATTCAGCCAACCTTTGTCTACGGTCATCCTGTAGCAGTATCACCTCTGGCTAAGAAGAATCCAGAAGATCCACGCTTCACGGACCGTTTCGAGCTCTTCATCATGACCAAAGAATATGCCAACGCCTTCACCGAGTTGAACGATCCAATCGATCAGTTATCTCGTTTTGAAGCACAGGCAAAAGCCAAAGAACTGGGTGATGACGAAGCAACTGGCATTGACTATGATTTTGTCGAAGCTCTGGAATACGGCATGCCACCAACTGGAGGTCTGGGAATCGGTATCGACCGTCTGGTCATGTTGCTAACAGATGTTACGACCATTCGCGATGTCCTGCTCTTCCCAACCATGAAATAATCTGTATTTTATACGATATTAAGAAAACAAATCCTGCTGGAATTCCAGCAGGATTTTTACATCACAAAAAAGCCTGGTTCCCCAGACTTTTATTATTTTATTCATATCTCAGTGCTTCGATTGGATCCAGTTTGGAGGCCTTGTTGGCTGGCAAGATTCCGAAGAGAACACCAATGGTTGCTGAGAAGAGAAGGCTAACGATGCTGACTGGTAGAGATACCGTTACTGGTATTCCTTCCAGCATTTGACTCATGGCTGAGCCTAATACAGACGCAAGTCCTGCAGCTAGAAGCAGGCCAATCAAACCACCAATCAGTGTCAAAATCATAGACTCAATCAAAAATTGCATCAAAATATTGCCACGCGTTGCTCCCAGAGCCTTCCGTAGACCTATTTCACGAGTCCGCTCAGTGACCGATACCAACATGATATTCATAACGCCAATACCACCAACAAAGAGTGAGATTCCGGCGATGGCACCGATAACTCCTGTCATGGCACCATAAATATTTTGCACTTCCTGATAGAGGGCACTATCATCTGTCACTTGATATTCTCCCTGTTGGAGTCCCGCAATTTCTGTTAATTTCTTGGCAACCTTAGGGCCAAGTTCTGGAACTAAGCTAGTATCATTCACTCGAAGAACAATCTCTGAAATTTCATCTACTCCAAAGTTTGCGGCTATGAGTGTATTGGTTGTAATAGCATTACCTCCATAGACCTGCATAGAGCCAGATGCAGCAGCAGTTTCAGGATCTCTATAAACCCCAATCACCCGATAGTTACTGGCACCCACTGTTACAATTTTATTGATTGCCTCTTCAGCGGAAGAAAAGAGGGTCGCAGCCAGACCTTCGTCTAGCAGCACAACACTGGCAAAGCCTTGATAGTCTTGCTGTCTCAGAGCACGACCAGCAATTATTTTGTATTTTTTCACCTGAATATAGGTCATGTTTGCACCGACAAAGTTGACGCGCTCAGCCTGCTTATTTTCGTAGCTAAAGGTTTCCATAGCTGAGTTGGTCACATAGTAGCCGTCCACTCCCTTGATATGGGTCAATTCCTTAACCCAGGCTTCCTGGGCCTTGGGTGGTTCCACCACTTCTTCGCTTTCATCTTCTACATTTACAGAATAGAGATCAGCTGTTTGTGTATAGGATCCGTCCTTGCTCTTTTTAGGAGAAAAGACGAGACGCATGTTTTTCTGACTTTTGGTAAAACTCTCATTGACCCGTCGGGTAATGGAATCTCCTAAGGCCATGATAACCACAACCGAAGCCACTCCGATAATAATCCCAATCATGGTCAGGAAAGACCGCATCTTGTGTCCAAGAATGGAGCTAATGGCAAATTTCCAGTTTTGCATTAGACTAGTCCTCCTTCCTTAGCGCTATCAGATGAGATGACACCGTCACGAATGACAATCTGCCGTTTGGCATAGGCAGCAATCTCAGGCTCGTGGGTTACCATGATAATGGTTTTCCCTTCTCGATTGAGCTCAGTTAAGAGCTCCATAATCTGCTCGCCAGTCTTGGTATCTAGGGCCCCCGTCGGTTCGTCAGCCAGAATCAGCGAAGGATTATTGACCAAAGCACGCGCAATGGCTACCCGCTGCTTCTGTCCTCCAGAAAGCTCTGAAGGTAAGTGGTGCATCCGCGTGTCCAGCTCCACCTTGGTCAGAAACTGCTCAGCCAAGGACTTACGTTTAGATTGACCGACTCCTGCATAGATTAAGGGCAGTTCCACATTTTGCAAGGCATTAAGCTTAGACAAGAGAAAGAACTGCTGGAAGACAAAGCCGATTTGCTTATTTCGAACCTTGGCCAGCTTCTTATCACCTAGCTTAGCTACTTCTTCGCTTCCTAGATGGTATTCACCAGTGGTCGGACGATCCAGCATCCCAATGATATTCATCAAAGTAGACTTACCAGATCCAGACGGTCCCATGATGGCCACAAACTCGCCCTCTTCAACCTCCAGACTGATGTCTTTTAATACCTGCAGTTCCTGGTCTCCATTGCGATAGCTCTTATTAATATTTTTTAACTCAATTAGCTTCTTCATAAGATTTCACCTCTTGACCGTCTTTCAAGCTATCTGTCGGATTGATGATAACTTTACTATCCTTTGTCAAACCAGATGAGATTTCTTGATTTTCAGCATCAGCATTTCCGAGCGTCACTTCTGTCTTCTTGGCAACTCCTTTTTCCAGGACCCAAACATAGTTCTTGTCTCCGTCCATTACCACACTGCTGACTGGCACAATGAGTCCCTGAGTATTGTTTTTAACTTCAATATTGACAGAGAAGCCTTGTTTGAGCTCACCAATCTCGCTGGTAATGTCAATTGTAAATGGATATTTAGAACCTGAAGCTGTTCCGCTGCCACCTGTTCCAGATGGTTGAGCTGCTGCCTGCTGGCCGTCTTTCGGATAGTTGGAAATGTAGCTGATTTTACCAGTCCATTTCTTGTCTGGGTAAACTTTTGATGTAATGGTCACTTCTTGACCGACAGACAAGTTAGCCAGATTGTATTCGGATAATTCACCCTTAATCTGCAGATTCCCATTGCTGACGATGTGAACCAAGGTTTGAGTAGCACCTGTTGTTGATTTTGAAACATCGCGGTTTACTTCTACGACCGTACCATCTGCTGTGCTGGTCACTGTCAAGGCATTGAGAGTAGCTTGTGCTTTGTTCATATTATCAACTGCATCAGCTCGAGCATCGCGCAGATCAGCTGCCTGAGACTCCACAGAACGCTGAGCCTGAGCTTCAGACGCACCATCTGCTTCTTCGTCGCCGGTTGTATTTACAGTCACACCATTGGTCTGCAAGTCATGCAATTGACGATCAGCTTTGCTAACCGCCCGAGCAGCTGCATCATAAGCTGCCTGAGCCTCTGCACTTTTATAAGTTACCAACGCTTGACCGGCAGTCACTTGGTCGCCTACATTGACCAGAACATTTTCCAAGTCACCCTTGGTGCTGTCATAGTAGATGTACTGCTCATTGCTGGCTGTGACATTTCCTGTCAGCAAGACTGAAGAAGCCACTGAACCTTCCTTGGCCTTCTGAACCAGCGGAGTCGTATCGACAGGCATTTCAGAAGGATTCCCTCCATTTAAAAACATGAAGAGAATTGCTCCTGCAACAACTGCAATCGTAGCTCCAATAATGCTAAATAATTGCCATTTCTTTAACTTTTTCATCTTTTTTCCTCCTCTTGATGAAAACGATTTTCTTTTGTTATATTATATCACAAGGCTATCATAATTCTTCTAAAAAAAATTTACAGTTTTTCACAAATGGTTGCTATTTTATCTCAGATAGTCACTCCGCTCAAATCCGTAGCAGATTTTTGCATTCACCTGCTAAAAAAGGTACAATTACCTCATATAATAGAAGGAGATTCTAACAAGATGAAAGAATTTGATATGATTGCTATTGGCGGTGGCAGCGGGGGAATTGCTACCATGAATCGGGCCGGCGAATACGGTGCCAAGGTTGCCGTTATTGAAGAAAAGAAACTGGGTGGCACCTGTGTCAATGTCGGCTGTGTCCCAAAGAAGATTATGTGGTACGGAGCCCAAATAGCTGAAGCTATCCAGCATTATGGACCAGACTACGGCTTTACCTCTGATAATCATGCTTTTGATTTTGCTACCCTTCGGAAAAATCGAGAAGCTTATATTGACAGAGCACGTTCGTCCTACGATGGTAGCTTCAAGCGCAATGGTGTTGAGCTGATCGAAGGCCGTGCCCGTTTTGTGGATGCAAACACTGTCCAAGTCAACGGTGAGCTTATTCGCGCCAAGCATATCGTTATCGCAACAGGTGCTCATGCTGCTATTCCAAATATCCCTGGCGCAGGCTACGGAGAAACTTCCGATGATGTCTTCGCTTGGGAAGAGTTACCTGAATCTGTTGCCATTGTCGGAGCAGGCTATATAGCAGTTGAGCTAGCCGGAGTGCTCCATGCTCTAGGAGTTAAAACAGACCTTTTTGTTCGTAAGGATCGTCCGCTGCGCAACTTTGACAGCTATCTGATTGACGGTCTGCTCCAAGAAATGGAAAACTCTGGGCTCCAGCTTCATACCCATAAGATTCCGCAAAAGCTGGAAAAACTTCCTGATGGCCAGCTCAAGCTCTACTTTGAAGATGGCAGCAGCCACACATCCCAGCATGTTATTTGGGCCATCGGCCGTAAGCCAAATGTTCAAGACCTCAATCTGGAAGCAGCTGGCGTAACTCTCAATGAACGTGGCTTCATCGCTGTCGATGAGTACCAAAACACTGTGGTTCCAGGTATCTATGCTCTAGGCGATGTAACAGGTGAAAAAGAATTAACTCCTGTTGCTATCAAGGCTGGACGAACTCTGTCTGAGCGTCTTTTCAATGGTAAAACAAATGCTAAAATGGACTACTCAACTATTCCAACTGTTGTCTTCTCCCATCCCGCTATTGGGACAGTCGGCCTGACTGAGGTAGAGGCTATCAAGACTTACGGAGCTGAAAATATCCGTGTCTATACATCTAGCTTCACATCCATGTATTCAGCTGTTACCCAGCACCGCCAACAGGCCAAGTTCAAGCTCATCACTGCCGGTGAGGATGAAAAGGTCGTTGGACTGCACGGCATTGGCTACGGAGTAGATGAGATGATTCAGGGCTTCGCTGTCGCTGTCAAGATGGGCGCTACCAAGGCTGACTTTGATGCCACAGTTGCTATTCACCCGACTGGCTCCGAAGAGTTCGTGACCATGCGATAAAAAATTCAAAATCAGAAGAGGTTTGGTATTCCAGCCTCTTTTTGACTTCTGCTACCATTTTATAATAAAGATCATGACCATTCCATAACTTAATCTTTCATTTTACAGACGAATCTTACATTTTTGTAAGATTGTAAATTTTAGCTATTTCAGATTCATTTGATATTCCTTTCAAATATCAGTCTAATGGAAGAAATTCAGATTTTTTTCAGACCATAGATTTCTGCATCCCTATTTTAAAGGGTAAATTGTCAAATATCCATCAAGAAATTCCAAAGATTATAAAAAGCGATCTATTTATTAGTTATTATATGAGACAAGGAGCCTGAAATGAAACCTCAGACTCCTTTTTCACTATGGTAAAATAGCTACAGCCCTCACTGGTGAACCGCTGGCTTGATGCCAGTTGGGAAAGCTAATCGAAATGAGAGCACCCTTGGCCGGCAATTGATCCAGATTGGTCATAACTTCTAACTGATAAATGTCCTGCTCCAAAAGATAGTATTCATTGAGCAGTCCATGCTCCGCTGTGGGGATACCCGCATCAGTGTCAAACGTCTCATGACCCACAGCTTTGACACCACGCTCCTTTATAAGAAACTCTAGAGCATCCCGTCCCCACCCTGGAGTATGCTGAACTTCCTGCTCATCCAGATTGCGCATAGCTGATTGACTCGGCCAACGCTTGGACCAGTCTGAGCGAAAGGCAACAAACGTTCCTGGCTCAATCTGCCCGTGCTCCGCTTCAAAATCTAAAATATCCTGCTTGCCCAGAATAAAGTCTGGATTCTCTGCTACTTCCTTAGACTTATCAATAACTACCAAAGGCAGAAAAAGATCTTTTAGCTCAATCTCTTCCAACCAGCGACCACCCTCCACAAAGTGAATCGGAGCATCAATATGAGTCCCGTACTGGCCAACTACAGAAAACTGCTGAACATGAAAACCGTCTTTCAAAGTGAAAATATCCTTTTTCTCCAAGGCAGGCAGAGCGGGAAAATGCGGACTGTCTTCCTTAATCTGATGGGACAAGTTGACCCATTTTTTCTCCTGTAGTTCCTGATAAATTTTTAATAAATCTGTCATATGCTTCTCCAATCTAGTCTGTCTTGCTTTGGAAAGATGTTGATTACGCACCCACACCTCTAGCAAAAACTCTTATTTACTTTTGCATTATTATATCAATCAAAGTGTGCTGCTGCAATTCTTTATAGCTTTTTTAGATAATCCTTTTTTATTGATAATAATATAGTTTGAAGCTATAGCTAATTTTTCTAATGAAACCTATTCAAACATTTAAAATTTTGGTATGATAGAACAAAGCAATCCAGAAACGGGGAAAACAGATGAATAAAACGAAAAAGCTTCTTGCAGCCTTGGGCATCCTTTTCTTTAATATTTTTGGTCTTATCGCCTTTATCGTCTTGCTTATCAGAAGCAAGAAACAGAAATGAAAATCTGTCTGAATAATTGTCTCGTCCGATTAAGAAGGACTTGACTTTTTTTTATTTAGCTTTTAAAATAGTTACCATAAAAATAAAAAGAGGTTTACTATTTATGAACAAGAACAAAGCATTTCTTCTTGCCCTCCCAGCTATCGGAGCTGCCTTCCTAGCTGTCCTGTCCCAATTAACTATTTCCATCGGCCCCGTTCCCATTACGCTGCAGACTTTTGCTGTCGGTTTGATTGCGACGATTTTCAAACCTCGCGAAGCTGTATTGTCGGTTTTCCTTTATCTGCTGCTGGGAGCTATTGGCCTGCCGGTCTTTGCTGGAGGAAGCGGTGGATTTCAGGCACTCTTTGGTCCGAGTGCCGGCTATCTCTGGTTCTACTTACTCTTTTCGCTTGTCACATCCAGTCTGACACATAAGGATAGTCCCTTCTATATGATTTTTATAGCCAATGTCTTGGGCGACGCTCTCGTCTTTGTCGGCGGTATCCTAGGACTGCATTTCTTAGGAGGTCTTGATTTCTCTAAAGCCATTGCGGTTGGTCTGACTCCTTTTATCCTGCCTGATCTGCTGAAGATGGTCTTCATTACCATTATCAGCATCCCTATTTTTAAGAGTCTGAAATTCCATTCCTACTTTTCAGAGAAATAGAAAAAACTGATAGAGCTTTCTCTATCAGTTTTTAAATGCATCCACGAGAACTTGGAATTCTTCATTAGAAAGTGTAATTCCCTTGCCCATCTTGCTGTGGTCTGGACTCCAAGTCCGAATATCATACTTAGCTGGTGCTCCGTTAAAGCTAACTCGATTGAGTTCCTTTGTCCAGCCCTTGTCATTTTCAGACAGGACCAGAAGTTTTTCTTCGATTTCGAATGTAAATTCAGTCATATTTCACCTCTTGTTTTATTTTCCAACTAATAATTCGTAAAAGAATTTACAATTTAGGGAATTTTGTTATATAATATATTGTAACAAGTTATGGAGATTTTAGCTATGAAAAAATATCTCGAAATGATTTTACAAAGAGCCAACGAATTTATCAGTGGCAAAAAGAATGAACAGGGACCAGAGGACAGCGGCCGCATTCTGCGTACTATTGAACTAGCTCTGCGAAAACAATCTGGTGTCCACGTTATCTTTCTGGATAAAAGCTTTACCGGCGACATTGTCAAATACGATCGCGAGCGCCTGCAGCTGATTATCAAGAATTTCAAGAAAAGTATGACCACTATTATCCGCGTGCAGGACATCAAGCGAATCAGTCTCGTACCCAATAATATCCGTGAAGCCCAAAAGAAAGACATTCGCATCACCAACCGTCGTTTCAAAAGATAACTCTTCCATCCAGTTAGATGGAAGAGTTATTTGTTTGTCTGAAAATAAATTGATCGATGCTTCTTGCATCCTGGATTAAAAGGATGATTGCAGATAGGACAGGCATCCTCACAGCCAAGGTACTGAGAAATAGTCAGCTCTGTCCTGCAATGGCCACAAAGAACTACTCGATCTTCTGACCGACTCACAGGATAGGCCAGAAAAGCATGGTTTTCGTAGCGGTCATGGCAGAGAAAGCAAGGATAGTATTTCTGACAAGCAAAGCACTTAAGGGCTATGATATCTCTCTCACTGTGATAATGCTGGCAGCGAGTCTCCTCATCAAGAACATCTCCGTAAACCTGAATCATGCTATTTCCTCTCTGAAAACCTCTATTCATAAAAATGGCTTTTAGATTAAAAAGCCACCTATGAATATAAGATTAAGCTCGGACGGTCACGCTAGTGCCATCTTCCTTGTAAAGATTAATCAAGCCTTCCTTTCGAGCCCGCACCATATCGCCAGCCTCTACAGGCTGCTCCAAGTGAATGGTCAGGAGTTCCATCGGATTAGGAGCCCGATCAATTTTGTTACCTTCAGCATCTCGAAGGTCTGTGATAAAGGTTTCAAAATGACGGAAGCCTGGTCCATAAAACTCAACCTGATCGCCTTCATGAATAACATTACGCTGACGAATAGTCGCTGTCTGACTGTCTGCGTCATAGGATACTACTTCTGCTACAAATTTGTATTCAGGAATCTTGCGTCGCGCTCCGAAAAGCTGCTCATTTTCAGTTGGAGTATGATAGTAGAATCCTGTGGCCAATTCACGTTGAGCAACTTTCCACATCTCATCGACCAAATCCTGCTTGATAGCTTCGAACTTTTCAGGACTTTCTAGATAAGCGTTCACTGCTGCTTTATAGCAGTTAGTCACCGTAGAAACGTAATGAATAGACTTCATCCGTCCCTCAATCTTCAAGCTATCTACTCCATTTTCAATCATGTCTGGTATGCGGTCAATCATGGACATATCAACTGCGGACATGGAAAATTCTTCTGGAACTTCACCCTTCAAGCTCTTACGTTCTTGACCAAAAGGCATGTCGTAGAGGTCATATTTCCAACGGCAGGATTGCGAGCAGCCTCCACGATTGGCATCGCGCATACTCATGTGATTGGATAACGTACAGCGGCCGGAGTAGGAAATACACATCGCTCCATGGACAAAGGCTTCTATTTCAACGTCAGTCCGTCGGCGAATTTCAGCCAGCTCAGCCATTGACACTTCGCGAGCTAGGACAACACGAGTCAGACCTAAGTTTTTCCAAAACTCAAGCGTTTCATAGTTGGTCGCACTGGCCTGAGTTGACAGGTGGATTTCCAGACCAGGTGCTTCTGATGCTGCAATAGCAATCAAAGCTGGATCTGAAACAATGACAGCCGCAATCCCGATGTCCCGCAAACGGCGGAACCACTCACCAGCTCCCTCTTCATTGCCCTCGTGCATGACCATATTGGCCGCGACATAGACCTTGGCACCATAACGAGTCGCAAACTGAACCCCTTCTTCCATCTGTTCAAAGGTAAAGTTCCCAGCCCGACTGCGCAGACCATAGGCCTGTCCGCCAATAAAAACAGCATCTGCTCCATATCGAACAGCTACTTTTAGCTTTTCCAAAGTACCAGCAGGTGATAACACCTCTGGTCGTTTCAACTTTCTTGCCATCATTTTCTCCTATTTGCAATATAAAAGTGTTGATGTCTAATCCTTATTATTTTATAGTAATTTACCCCTAAAAGCAAGGTTCTTTGAATTATTTTCATAATTCTAATTTTTAGATTATTCGAATTAATTCAAAAAACAGTTTAAAAAAACTATTTTTTAATACTAATTTTCCAATGTTTTTTTGTTCTCAAAAAAGAACTCCTAAAAGGAGTCTTAGTTTAAATATTTATTTTACCATATCAGGGTCATAGTCATAAAATCCTGTATCGAGAAAACGATTTTTCGGATGCAGTTTGTGAATCGCCTCATCCAGCACAAAGGCTTGATCTGAGCTAAACTTGCCTGCTTCAATCAAATCCCTTGCCTCTACAAAAATCTTAGCAATCTCAACAAAATTGTGGCCTGGCGTGTATAGACCTTCTAGCTTCCAGTGGCAAAATCCATGGTCAACCAATTCTATCAGCTTGGTCATCAAATCCAAGTCATTATTGGCAAAAATATGAGTACCATGATTGTCCTCAAAAATCGAGTAATGGCTCTGCGGGTCACTAGGTTCCGCCAGAAAGAGGTCTCGCTCCCGCGTCTTTTCATCATCGATATGAGTAAAGTTGTAGTAATTTTGCAAGAGAGGACGCTTGGAGTGATGGATGACACTAGCTCCGTAAACCAAGACTTCAGCAGGAATTTCCAGAATTTCTGGCATCTTAAAAAGCTCAGCAGAAGGAATCTCACGCGCCAAGACAGCTTCTGAAACTCCTGCGTTCTTAGCCCAAAAGTTAATCTGACGGCTGCTGGTAACCATGGTCGATGCGTCGTAAATGGTCTTTAATTTATAGCCATCGCGCTGCAGCACATAAAAAACACCAGCATCCCCAACGGTAATATAATCTGTCCCAATTTCCTGCAGAAAATCAAGATAGGGCTTGATCTTATCCATCATTTCCTGGTGCATGAGAGCGTTCACCGCAACGGTCAACCCTTTTCCTGCTTGGTGAACCAAATCAGAAATTCGATTTAATTCGTCTAAACTAAAATTATGAGGTAAACGAAGGCCATAATTTTTCTCTCCGACATAAATTCGATCGACATTCGCCTTCAAAAGTTCCTCAACTTGTTCTATACTTTCAGCTGTTGCTGTAATAATTATCTTTTTCATAAAACCATTATAGCAAAAAAATATAAAGGAGTGGTTTTTCATTCGAATTTATTCGTTTTGTAACTCTTTTGTAATATTTAAAACTGCAAAAAAATGGTAGAATTAGAGGGTACTGTAAGGAGAGAGAATTATGCACGTAAGAAAATACCAACAATATGATGACCCAACTGACTACTACTACCAAGAAATTGAATCTGAACAAACACCACTCTATCAAGAGTACTTACCTGAAGCAGAAACATCACCAAGATTAAGTGAACTCTTTTTCTTCTTAAATATTGCTGTGTTCTGTGTCTTGACAGTTTTGTTTAGCTTTGTATTTTTGAGCTTGAAAATGAATACATTTATGTCTTTCGCTTTGGCCATTGCTTCCAGCCTGATTAGCATTCAATCTTATCGCTTGTTCGCAAAGAAACGCCAAACTAGCAAATAAACCAACCTTGTGATTCTACGATTTTAAAATATTAAAAAAAACCGAAGACACCTTATGTCCTCGTTTTTTCATTCTAGCAAACAAAGAAGAGAGTGGGACAGAAATCGGTAATTCGTTAGAATTCGATTTCGTCGTCCCACCTCCGCACAGTTGAGTAGGGCTGTAAAAGCTGATGAAATCAGCGTAGTAGAGCCCACTCAACCACTGCGTCTTGCTCGACAATCCAAAGACAATTGAGAGGCTAGGACTTTTGTCCCAGCCTCTTCTTTGTTTTATTTTTCTTCTTGACTGTCTGTTTCAACAGCCTTTTCTTCTTGTCCTTCTGTCGCTTCTGCTCCGAAGTCAATGATGATTTCTTCTGAAGGTTCTTCTTCCTCTTCGAAGATCACAGGTTCTTCCTCAGCTAAGCTGCTTTCTTCTTTATCAAATTTTTCTTTGATTTCGTTAAACTTATCTTGTGAGTAGTCAACGACAGATTTTGTCGTTTCTTTGACAGATTCGATGACTGTTTCAGTTGTAATCTCGCCTTTCTCAACCTTTTCTTTGGTTTGTTGAATTGCACTGACAGCTTGATTTGAAAAGTCTTTAGCAGACTGAACGACAGCTTCGTGAATATCATCAGGATTTTCTTGGTATTCCTTAACAAAGTCCCGAACCTTATCTGTCGTTTCCTTTCCTTTCTTACTGGTCAGAAAATAAGCAGCAGCTGCACCAGTAACGGCGCCCAATAACAGTGATGAAAATTTTCCCATAATAGACCTTCTTTCTTATTTTTTAAACAATTTTGAAGCAAAACGCAAAGCAGATAAACCAGCCGTAGTTTTGACGGTTCCCTTACCAGCAGACACTGCTTTTTTACTCAGCGTACGCGCCTGAACGTTCAAATCTGAAACAGACTCAGACAGGTCTGCAACAGCTGTAAACAAAGGATCAATAGTTGCGACTTTTTGATTGATGTCGTCAGTTAAGACATTGACCTTGGCCAGTAAATCATTGGTTTGGTGAAGGGTCACGTTGACATCAGAAGTCAAGACCTTGATGGTATTTTCTGTTTCATCGAGCATCTTACCAGCTTTCTCACCCAGATTTTTGACGGTTATCGTCAAATAAATCACGAAGATAATGAGGGCTACCGCCAGTAAAGCATAAGCAATTTCAATTATCATATTTCTCTCCTTTCATCGCTGACATCTCTTACAAGAGTCAGCAGCTCTAAGCATTTCTTATTCTTGATAATAAGGGGCTTTCTTTTTTCTTTGGTAAATGATGATGCCGATTCCGACAAAAATAAGAATCAGCGACAGCCATTGGGAAACGCGCAGACCAGCAAACATAAGACTGTCCGTCCGCATACCCTCAATAATCATCCGACCAAATCCATACCAGATTAGATAGAAGGCGGCGATTTCTCCCTGTCTCAGCAACTTAGGCCGACGGCGGAGAACAATAATCAAGATAAAACCAAGTAGGTTCCACAGAGATTCATAGAGGAAAGTTGGCTGTCTGTAACTGCCTTCGATATACATATTCTCACGAATAAAGCTAGGCAGGTAGTTCAAACTCTTAACTGCTGCACCATAGGCTTCATGGTTGGCAAAATTTCCCCAGCGACCAATACTCTGGGCAATCATCACACTTGGTGCTGCAATATCTAGAAAATCAACTGGGTGAATCAGCCTTCTCCGACAGAAAAAGTAGAGAACGATAGCACCAGCTATCAGCCCGCCGTAAATAGCAATACCTGCTATCCCGCCATTCCAAAAATCAATGATTTTTATCAGATTCTTACCGTAATAATCCCATTCGAAGGCCACGTAATAAAGCCGGGCACCAACGATAGCTACGGGAAAAGCCACTAGAATAAAATCCAAAATATCATCAGGAATAATCTTCCGACGCGGAGCCTCTTTCATGGCAAGATAAACGGCTAAAACTAAGCCTGTGACAATACAGATGGCATACCAGCGAATACTGATAGGCCCTAGTTGGATAGCTACTGGATCAATCATGTTTCACCTCATTTCGGCTAATTAAATCGGTGAGGCGCTCTTCAAATATCTTGGTAGCATCATAGCCCATTTGCTTAGCTCGATAGTTCATCGCTGCAGCCTCAATCACGACTGAGATATTGCGGCCAGTCTTTACAGGAATTCGAATACGTGGAATTCTGACACCGGCAACCTCCAGCTCCTCTGTATCATTACCTAGACGGTCAAAAGTTTTTTGAGTATCGTAATTCTCCAAATAGACAGCTATCTGAACTTGAGAAGAATCTTTTACTGCACTGGCTCCGTATAAGCTCATGACATCGATGATACCAACACCACGAATTTCCAATAGGTGGCGCAGGATTTCAGCCGGCTCTCCCCAAAGGGTCATTTCATCCTTGGCATAGATATCCACTCGGTCATCCGCAACCAACCGATGGCCACGCTTAACCAACTCAAGCCCTGTTTCACTTTTACCAATTCCGCTGTCCCCTTGGATGAGAACCCCCATGCCATAGATATCCATCAGGACACCATGAACACTGGTTCTCTCAGCCAGCCGAGAATCAAGGTAGCTGGAAATTTCTCCAGACAAGCGACTGGTAGAGGTTTTGCTTCTAAGAATAGCAATCTGCTTCTCATCAGCAGCTCTAATCATTTCTTCAGGAATCTCTAAATTTCGAGCAATGATAATCACCGGCGTTTCAGGCTGGAACATTTTCAGCAGCACCTGATGGCGGTTATGAGAGCTCATCTTCATCAGATAAGACCACTCTTTCATCCCAATCAACTGTATCCGCTCGGGTGTATAAAAATCAAAATATCCTGTCATTTCAAGTCCTGGCCGAGAAATATCTGAAGTCTTTATTTCTTTCTCCAGTAAAACGTTATCTCCGTACTCCTGAGACAGGCGGGATATTTTTAAGAGGTCTTTGACCTTTACCGACATTGTCTTCTCCCTTCAAATTTGTCTTCCTCTATTATAGCAAATTTTTATCTCAAAAGAATCTTTAAGATTGATTTTAGGTCGAAAAAATATTTTGATTTAAATCAACTTTTAGTAAAAATAAAAAAACAGCCGCGACATCAATCAATCAGGCTGCTGAGAATTTTCTTTTGGTTCTTAAAACAAGGATGGTTTTCTACAAAGGCCGGGACCTCTTTCAGAGGCAACCAGAGATGAGCATCTGTTTCACCCGTCTGATAGCGGACTTGACTCTTATCCCCAGACACAAGCACTTCATAATAGTCGAAATGGCACTGGTCTTTGATAGAGCACACCTGCTCCAAAAGTCTGATGCTGTCAGGAACCAGGCCAGTTTCTTCTTCTAATTCGCGTAGGGCGGCTGTCTGACTATCCTCTCCTGCCAGCACACTGCCTCCCGCTCCGAACTCATAGTAGCCAGGATAGAGACTTTTATTTGCTGACCGCCGCATAAAGAGAATATCGCCATCTTGATGGCGAACCAAGACATTTACACAGAGATGAAACTGTCCTTCAGGAATTTCATCTCCTCGAACCAGGAGATGAGGGAGTTGATTTCGATTTAAGTCATAAGCATTCCAAACTTCTGCCATATTTCCTCCTTGGATGAATTATTAATATTTTAGTGGAGTTTTTAAGTGTAGATTTACCTGGTTTTCTAGCCTGCTTCTTTTTTAGAGTTTATCTAAAAGAAGCAAGCAGAAAATTAATCACGGCATAGAAATGTCTTACTAAAACATTCCCTACTTCAAGTAAAAAATCGGGAGTGCATCCCGAAATTTTCTATCTTATTAAGAATTACCAAAACCAACCGTCTTTATCGTCTTTGATTGCTTCTGCTTCTTTTCGTTTGCGTGGGCCAGTTCCATATATTTCCTCTTCTATGTCTTCTTTATAAGGCATAACCATAGCCAGCAGGATATAGATGAGAATTCCCAAGCCGAAATTGACCACAGTAAAGATAATAAAGAGGAAGCGCACTAGGCTCAGATCAAAATCAAATTTATCAGACAGACCGGACAAGACACCGGAAATCAGTCGATTCTTTTTCAACTTATAGAATTTCATGTTCATGATAGAGACCTCAATGATCATATTTACTTTATTCTACCATATTTCACAGAAAAACAATCGGGCCAAAGGCTGATTATACCTTAGAAAGTTCATTCTTTTAAAAAAAGGGAGTTCTTCAATGAACTCTCTTACTAATTATCAAGCTTTCTCTGACAAACGGAGCTTGCCCATACAGCGTCCGCAACGGTATTTTTGAAGATTGACTCTGCGTCTGCGACGGATAAGTGCTCCGCAGCTCAGGCATTCATAGATGAGAAAGGTTTGTGAGTCGGACAATGCAGGAGCGTAACGTAGACCATCAACTCGCTTGAGCAGTTCTTTAAAATCTCTATCTCCATGGCGGTAACCTCTACCCTGATAATAGAGATGATAGTGAGCCAGCTCATGGCGGACAATTTTTCGAAAGGTCTCCAGCCCAAAAGTTTCATAGATTTTTGGGTTGAAATCCAGATGGCCATCTTTAGGAAAGAAGCGTCCCCCCGTAGTGCGGAGACGCTTGTTCCAATAAGCTTGGTGGCGGAATTCCCAGCCAAAATCTTCAGCTGAAACCCGCTTGACATACTCAGTTAGATTCATTTGGTGCTATCAGAGAGAGGTTAACCTTCTCCCGTTCCACATCCAATTTATCCACCCAGACTGTGACTAAATCACCAACAGATAGGATCTGACTAGGATGCTTGATATAGTCCGTGCTCAGCTTTGAGATATGAATGAGGCCATCTTCATGGATACCGATATCCACAAAGGCTCCGAAATCTACGACGTTACGGACAACACCTTCCAGCTTTTGACCGATGTGCAGGTCCTTGATGTCCAAGACATCCTGCCGCAAAACAGGAGCATCAAAGGAATCCCGTAAATCCCGCCCAGGCTTGAGCAAGTCTCCAATAATGTCTTTGAGGGTTTCTTCTCCCAAGCCTAGCTCTGCAGCCAAACTAGCAATCTGAACAGCCTTTAATTTGGCTTGGACTGCTTCATCCAAACTGCTGATTTCTAAGCGCTTAAAGAGCTCCTCCACTGCCTTATAGGACTCTGGGTGAACGCCTGTATTGTCTAGCAGGTTATCACTTTCGGGAATACGCAGGAAGCCGGCTGCCTGTTCAAAGGCCTTTGCGCCTAGACGCGGCACTTTCTTGATGGCCTCGCGAGACCGAATCAAGCCTTCAGTTTCCCGGTACTTGACAATATTTTCTGAGATAGTTTTATTAAGACCAGCTACATGGGCCAGCAGGGCAGGACTGGCTGTGTTGATATTAACTCCGACTTGGTTGACCACTGTATCAACGACAAAGTCCAGACTTTCAGACAGTTTTTTCTGGCTGACATCATGTTGGTACTGGCCAACTCCGATGGACTTAGGATCAATCTTAACCAGTTCAGCCAAAGGATCCTGCAGACGGCGTGCGATAGAAATAGCTGAGCGCTTTTCAACAGTCAAATCTGGAAACTCATGACGAGCCAGTTCACTAGCAGAGTAGACAGATGCTCCGCTCTCATTGACGATAACATAGCTGACATTCGGATGGGATTTCAAAACTTCTGCTACAAAGGCTTCGCTTTCTCGGCTGGCCGTTCCGTTTCCAATGGCGATGATTTCCACGCCAAACTGCTCAATCAGCTCCGATAACTCTTTCTTAGATGCTTCAATCTGAGCTGGCTTTGCTGGCGCTACTGGATAGATAACATGAGTCGTCAGCATCTTACCTGTCGCATCAACGACAGCTAGTTTGGCTCCTGTCCGAAAGGCTGGGTCAAAGCCCAGTACTACACGACCTTTGAGAGGAGCAATTAGGAGGAGATGGCGGAGGTTATCTGAGAAGAGTTGAATCGCTCCATCCTCAGCAACCTCAGTCAGCTCGGTCCGAATACGGCGCTCCATTGCTGGAATGATTTTCTTTTTAACCGCTTGCTGAACTGCTTCAATAATATAGGCATTTTTCACCTTGAAGCGTACTTCAAAGAAGCGCAGAATTTTCTCAAGATTGTGTTCAAAACCAACCTTGAGAATACCTAGCTTCTCACCACGGTTAAGAGCCAAGGTACGGTAGCCTTGCATGGTCGCTACTTTTTCGGAAAAATCATAATAAATCTGGAAGACCTGCTTTTCATCCAAATCACCGTCTTTGAGACTGGATACGATAGAAGAATTGGTCTGCATCTCATGGTAGGTCCAAGCCCGCAGCTTGGTATCTTCAGAAATTGCTTCAGTCAGAATATCCACTGCTCCAGCTAGAGCAGCTTCTGATGTTGGAAAGGCTTCACTAGTAAGTTTCTCAGCTTCTTCCTGCAAATTAGCCGCATCTTGTAGGATTAAGCGGGCCAAAGGAAAGAGACCTGCTTCACGCGCAATAGTTGCCTTGGTACGGCGCTTCTCCTTGTAAGGCAGATAAAGCTCTTCCACATCTGCCAGCTTTTCAGCAGCTTCAATCTCAGAACGCAACGCATCCGTAAGTTTTCCCTGCTCCTCAATCTTAGCTAAAACCGTTGCTTTACGCTCTGCCAAGGCAGTCATGCTCTTATCTAAGTCAATGATAGCCTTAATCTCAACCTCATCCAGATTTCCTGTCATTTCCTTACGGTAACGAGCAATAAAAGGAATCGTATTTCCCTCAGCGGTCAGATCTAGGACCTGTGATACTTGGCTTTCTTTAAGGCCCAATTTCTGGGCAATTTTTTCAATATTTATATTTTCCATAACAATCCTATTATATCACAAGTGCTTTGAAAGATAGGCAGTTTTAGAACTATTTAGTAATATTTGTACAAAAAAATTTAGGGTAAATCAGTGACAAAGAGTCTCCTATGTTTCAAAATTTCATTTTTTGATAATTGGTAGTATAATAGAATTATTATTTTAGAAATGAGGTGCCTTTATGGCTGTTAAATTTACTAGATCAGATGATTTGGACAAGATGTTCGAGGAGTTTGCGACCTTGCCTAAAATGGAAAAGGTTGAGTTCCCTGAGGAAGACAAGAAAAAATCTAAAAACGAGAAGGATAAGAAAGAATGAGCTTCTTCTATCAGCTGCCGGCCAGTGTCCTGCAAGCTGGCGCCATCTTTCTCTCCATTATCATTGAAGCCCTGCCTTTTGTCTTGATTGGAAGTATCATTTCTGGCTTTATCGAGGTGTATGTCACGCCGGACAAGGTTTATCGTTTCCTACCCAAGAACAAATGGGCTCGGATTTTCTTTGGAAGCTTGGTTGGTTTTGTCTTCCCATCTTGCGAGTGCGGGATTGTTCCCATTATAAATCGGTTTCTGGAAAAGAAAGTTCCCAGTTACACGGCTGTGCCTTTTCTGGTAACGGCTCCAGTCATCAACCCCATCGTGCTCTTTGCGACCTACTCAGCCTTTGGTAATTCCTTCCGAATGGCTCTGCTTCGTGCTTTAGGTTCTATGGTCGTGGCTATTCTTTTAGGGATTTTTCTGGGCTTCTTTGCAGATAGTAATATCCAAAAAGAGAATCGCAAGGCTGTTCATGAGCATGACTTTTCACATCTCAGTAAGGGACAAAAGCTTTTTCAAGTCTTCATTCAAGCTATTGACGAATTTTTCGATACAGGCCGCTATCTGGTCTTTGGTTGTCTCTTCGCCAGCATAGTACAAGTATATGTGCCAACCAGAATCCTGACCTCTATCAGCTCGACACCAGCTGTTGCTATTCTTCTCCTCATGCTGCTGTCCTTCCTGCTCTCACTTTGCAGCGAAGCCGATGCTTTCATCGGGAGCTCATTGATTGCTAGCTTCGGCTTATCGCCAGTCTTAGCTTTCTTGGTCATTGGGCCTATGCTAGATGTCAAGAATCTGCTGATGATGAAAAACTACTTTAAGACACGCTTTATCTGGCAATTTATCAGCCTAGTTACCATCGTCGTCTTTCTTTACTCTTGGCTTGTGGGGGTGGTGCTATGATTCGATTTCTAATCTTAGTCGGCTACTTTGAGATTACCATGTATCTGCAGCTGACGGGCAAGCTTAATCAATATATCAATCTCCACTACTCCTATCTGGCATACTTGTCTATGATTCTGTCTTTTGTCTTGGCAGTTGTGCAGCTTATCATCTGGATGAAGAAGATGGAGGTTCACAGTCATTTAAGTACTCGCTGGGCCAAGTTAGGAAGCGTGCTGCTCCTTGTCATTCCGCTTTTTGTAGGAATTTTCTTTCCAACTGTAACCTTGGATTCGACAACAGTTTCGGCTAAAGGATTTCATTTCCCGCTAGCTGAGGGAACTTCAACTGCTATTCAGCAGGACGAAGGCACAACCAGCCAATACCTGAAGCCGGACACCAGCACCTACTTTACCAAAGGGGCTTACGAAAAAGAAATGCGGGCAGCCGCTAAGAAATATGTCAAGCAAGATACCATTCAGGTCACGACTGAGAACTACATGGAAATCATGGAGGTCATCTATGATTATCCCGACGAGTTTGTGGGCAAGACGCTGGAGTTCACTGGCTTTGTCTACAATGACCCCAGCGACCAGAAGAGTCAATTTCTCTTTCGCTTCGGTATTATCCATTGTATCGCCGACTCAGGTGTCTATGGCCTCTTGACGACTGGAAATACCCAGCATTTCGAGAATAATACCTGGATTCATGCCAAGGGAAAAATTACCATGCATTACCATAAAAGTCTGGGGCAAAGCCTTCCAACTCTAGAAGTTGAAAGCTTTGATAAGGTAGAAAAACCAGAAAATCCTTACGTTTATCGGGTATTTGAATAAAGAAAACGAGGCTGGCACAATCGTGTCTAAGCCTCATTTTTTTTGTATACGATTATTCTTGATAGAGCTGCTGTCTGCTTGATTTTGTCTCCCTTTTCAGAAAGCGAATTTCTAAATACAATCTTTAGAAAAATTGTGATAAAATAGAGACATCATTTAGAAAATAGGTATCAGGATGTCTTCAAAAGTTATTGTAACAATTTTCGGAGCCAGCGGTGACTTGGCCAAAAGAAAACTCTATCCATCCCTCTTCAGGCTCTATAAGTCTGGCAATCTTTCCAAGCATTTTGCAGTTATTGGAACAGCCCGCCGGCCTTGGAGCAAGGAGTATTTTGAGTCTGTCGTTGTCGAAGCAATCGCTGATTTAGCTGACAGTCCAGAGCAAGCCCAAGAGTTTGCTAGTCACTTCTACTATCAAAGTCATGATGTGCAGGATACCGAGCACTACATTGAGCTGCGCAAGCTTCAAAACCGACTCAATGAGCAGTACCAAGCCGAGCACAATAAACTCTTCTTCCTGTCCATGGCTCCGCAATTTTTCGGCACCATTGCCAAACACCTCAAGTCTGAAAACATCGTAGATGGCAAAGGATTTGAACGTCTGATTGTCGAAAAACCTTTCGGAACAGACTTGGCAACTGCCAGCCAACTTAATGAAGAACTCTTGGCTGCCTTTGATGAAGAGCAGATTTTCCGTATTGACCATTATCTAGGTAAGGAAATGATTCAGAGCATCTTCGCTATCCGCTTTGCCAATCTTCTCTTTGAAAACATCTGGAATCGTGACTACATTGACAATGTCCAGATTACCTTTGCAGAAAAGCTTGGTGTCGAAGAACGTGGCGGTTACTATGATCAGTCTGGTGCTCTGCGCGATATGGTACAGAATCATACCTTGCAGCTCCTGTCACTCTTAGCTATGGACAAGCCGAAAAGCTTCAGCAAAGACGACATTCGGGCAGAGAAAGTCAAAGTTTTTGAACGCTTGGTACAGCCCGATAAAGAAGACCTAAAACGCTTCTTTATCCGCGGCCAGTACAAGTCTGGTAAGGTCAAGGGCAAGAAATACATCTCCTACCGGAGTGAACCTAATGTCAATCCTGACTCCATGACCGAGACTTTTGCTTCAGGAGCTTTCTTCGTAAATAGCGATCGTTTCCGTGATGTTCCATTTTTCTTCCGGACTGGTAAACGCCTTACTGAGAAAGGCACTCTTGTTAATATTGTCTTCAAGCAGATGGAGTCTATCTTTGGTGAGGAATTAGCACCAAATGTTCTGACCATTCATATCCAGCCGACTGAGGGCTTCTCACTTAGCATGAATGGTAAAGAGGTCGGCGAGCGCTTCAGCTTAGCTCCTCTCTCTCTGGACTATCGAACAGATGCAACAGCTAGCGGTGCTTCCCCTGATCCTTACGAAAAATTAATCTTTGACGTCCTTAACAATGACTCAACCAACTTCAGCCACTGGGATGAAGTCCGCTCTAGCTGGGAGCTGATTGATCAGATTGAAGAGCTCTGGCATAGCAACGAAGTGCCTCTTCATGAGTATCCTGTCGGATCTATGGGACCAGATGCTTCCTTTGAACTCCTTAGAGAATTTGGAGCTGACTGGCAGTGGTCTCCCAAAAATAAGATTTAAAAAATATTCATAAAAAAGCCAGTACGTGTACTGGCTTTTTTGCTTTATACTAAGCCTTCAAGCAGGCCTTTCATAAAGTTCTCTGAGTTGAACTCACCGATATCATCAATCTTTTCTCCAAAGCCAATCAGCTTGACCGGAATATCCAATTCCTGACGAATAGCTAACACAACCCCGCCTCGAGCTGTTCCATCAATCTTCGTCAGTACAATTCCTGTGACTGGAGTAATTTTAGAAAATTCCTTAGCCTGAACCAGAGCATTCTGACCAGTTGAAGCATCAAGAGCTAGGAAAGTCTCATGCGGTGCTTCTGGATCCACCCGTTTAATAATACGGCCAATTTTCTCCAGCTCAGCCATGAGGTTGTCCTTATTTTGCAGGCGACCAGCCGTGTCAATCATAAGAACATCAACCTGCTCTGCCTGAGCACGCTCCATTCCGTCATATACGACACTGGCAGGATCGCTCTTCTCAGGCCCTGTCACGACTGGAACATCTACGCGCCGACCCCATTCAGCCAGCTGAGCTACTGCTCCAGCTCGGAATGTATCTGCTGCTACCAACATGACTTTCTTGCCTTGTTGTTTGTACTTATAGGCTAGTTTACCGATAGAGGTGGTCTTACCGACTCCGTTGACCCCAACAAAGAGCATGACAGTCAGTCCATTTTGGAAATTGATTTTTTCATTAAAGCGGCCATCTTTCTCATAAATGTCCACCAATTTTTCAATAATCAGTTGGCGCAGAGCAGCTGGTTTTTTAGCATTTTCCAGACGAGCTTCATAGCGTAGTTCCTCAGTCAGACTGGAAGCCACTTGAACCCCTACATCACTAGTGATGAGCAGCTCTTCCAAGTCTTCGAAGAACTCTTCATCTACCGAGCGGAAATTAGCAAAGAAGGCATTAAGCCGTGCTCCAAATCCTGTCCGAGTCTTCTTTAGGCTGCGGTCATATTTTTCCTGAGTGGATTCCTCTTGAGGAAGTTCAGCAGACTCTTCTGTAGCTTCTGCTTCTGATTCTTCAGCAAAATCAGCTGCTTGATCGACCTGTTCTGATTCTGTTAGTGGCCCAGCTTCTGTTTCTAGCTCGAACTCATTATTTGAATCAGTTCCCACCTCGTCATAAGAGACTGCTTCATGCTCAGTATGAGATGATGCTTCATCTGACAGGTCTGTTTGTTCAACAAGTTCTTCTACCGTTTCGTCACTGCTCTCGGAATGGTGCTCTTCTAGAGTTTCTTCAGTCTGAGTTGCTCCTTGAGCCACTTCTTGATTTTCTGCAATAATGTCTCTTTCATGCTCTGGCTCCTTGCTTTCTTCTTGGATAGCTTGAGATGCTAGCTCTTCAACATCAGCCAAACTATCTTTTGTATCCGAAATTTGGTCATCAAGTTGCTGCTCGCCCTGATAAGACTGAACAGCTTCCGCTTCAAGATTTTCTCCTGCTTCTGGAACAGGCGCTGTTTCTTCTTCAAGCTCGCCAATGTTTTCCAATGCTTCCTTGACAACTTCTTCAATCGGTGGTTCTTGTTTTTTTCGGCCGAAAAGGCGGTCAAATAATCCCATCGGCTAATCCTCCTTTAATACATATTCTTCAATAGCCCAAGCCACTGCATCCTCATCATTGTTCATAGGTGTCACCACATTAGCTGCTTCTTTGACGATGGCTACTGCATTCTGCATGGCTACTCCCAGACCAGCCCACTCAATCATAGAAAGATCATTGGCTTCATCACCACAAGCCATGACCTGACTTCTCTCAATGCCTAAATGGGCAATCAGTTTCTCCAAACCATTAGCCTTATGCACATTTTTCGGTGACCACTCCAGCAACATTTCTCTAGATTTGAAAATCTCATAGCGCTCAAATAATTCTGGAGAGATTTGCTCAATAGCAGCATCCAGTGGTTCTTGAGCATAAGCGGTGACACATTTATTGTAAGTCTGCTGGCTGGACAAATCACTAAAATCAATAGACTCAAAAGTTAGAGCAGGATTGAACTGAGCATAAAGCGAGTCTTGGTCTGACTGAATTTGATAGACAAGTCCTTCGCAGATAGCATCAAGGGGAATGTGGAGTTTATCCGTCTCCTCGTAAATCCGGGCTACATCATCATAAGAAAAGACTGTTTTATCAAGGATTTCTCCAGTGTTGCGCTGAACAAGACCACCATTAAAAGTAATAGTGTACTCATCCTCTCGACCGTCTGTTCCCAGCTCATGCAGGAAAAAGTCCATGGCCTTGAGGGGACGACCAGTAGTCAAAACTACCTTAACTCCCTTATCCTGAGCTGCTTTTAGAGCTGCTAAATTGCGGTCAGAAATCTTCTTGTCTGAATTTAAAAGAGTTCCATCCAAGTCCAGAGCAATCAGTTTTATATCTGCCATTATAATCCCTCCATGTAAGTGATAACCGACTGAGCATCATGGTGACCGATGACTTCCTTGGCCACTTCTAAAATCTCAGGGCGAGCATTTTCAGTCGCGATCGGATAGCCAGCCACCTGCATCATGTGCAAATCGTTGAGATTATCACCAAAAACCATAACCTGAGAAAGATCTATGTCAAGCTTCTTGGCCAGCTCAACAATGGCAACCCCCTTATCCACATGGTCCAGAACGATGTCAATAGACTTGTAGCCAGTCGTCATAGCCTTGACTCCGTCGATATTCTCATTGACCCAAGCTTCACCAGCTGCGACTTGGTCCTCAGCAAAATTGGTCGTAAACTTGAAAATTTCATCGTCGATATCAGCCAAGCTAGCCACTTTTTGAATGTTTTCATTATAATGAGCACTGAAGGAAAGATAGGTCGGATCCACAGTCTCCAATACATAGCAGGCGCGTTTGCCCGTCAAAAGCAGCTCGTTGACATTGACATAGGGAGATTCCTGCAGCTTGTCAAAAACCTTGAGGTAAAAGTCCCGAGGCATGGTTGCTTCATAGAGATCCTCGCCATGAAATTCAACTAAGCTGCCGTTTTCAGCAATAAAAATAATCTCATTGCGCACTTCCTCAAACAGCTTTTCCAGCGACAAGAGGCCGCGCCCGCTGGCTACGGCAAAATACATGCCTTTTTCTTTGAAGCGAGCCAAAACTTGCTTGAGACGGTCCATATCAAACTGACCTTTACTGTCTAAAAAGGTGCCATCCATATCCGTTGCTACTAATTTTATACTCATTTTACATACTTTCTAAATCTTTTAACTTGACCGAGACAATCTTGGAAACCCCAGATTCCTGCATGGTAACTCCGTAAATAGAGTCTGCAGCTGACATGGTTCCCTTACGGTGAGTGACCACGATGAACTGGCTGTCCTTGTCAAATCGATTGAGATAATCCCCAAAACGTTTAACATTGGCTTCGTCCAGCGCTGCTTCGACCTCGTCCAAGATGACAAAAGGAATGGTCTTAACGCGGATGATAGAGAAGAGCAGAGCTAAAGCCGACAAGGCCTTCTCGCCACCGCTCATCAGATTAAGCGACTGGATCTTCTTGCCCGGTGGCTGCACGGAGATTTCTACACCTGCGGTCAGCAAGTCTCCCTCCGTCAATATCAGGTCTGCCGAACCACCGCCAAACATCTGACGGAAAGTCACCTTGAAGCTTTCACGAATGGCTTCAAAGGTTGATTTAAAACGTTCCTTGACTTCGTCATTCATCTCTTCAATCGTCTCTAAGAGCAGATTTTTGGCTGATAGGACATCGTCTCGCTGCTCGTTGAGGAAGTTCAAACGGTTGCTGACTTCTTCAAACTGCTCGACTGCTTCCAGATTGACTGGACCTAAAGCTCGAATGGCTTTTTCCAAGTCCTTGACTTGGCTTTCAGCCGCTTGCAGACTTTCTAACGGACGAGCCTGACTGCTGGCTTCATCAAAGCTCATCTGATAGTCATCTGTCAGATTGCTTGCCAGACGGCGCATGACATCCATGAGCTTATCCTTTTCTGCCTCTGCTTTAGCCTGCCGGCGAATCAATTCTTCATTTTGATGGCGGGCTTGCTCCAAACGACTGGCAATATCGTCAGACTGACCTTCTAGATCTTCAAGCTCAAATTTCAGACGAATCAGTCTTTGATCCAGCTCAATCTTTTCTTGCTTGGCGGTCTCTAATTGCACTTCCATAATCGTAATATCCACCTTCTGCAGGCTGGACTGTTCCTTTTGCTCCATCAAAAGCTCCAAGGTTGCCTGCTCTTTTTCAAGATTGGCTTTTTCCTCGGACAGTCGCTCCAAGTCATTCTTTTCAAAGCGTTGGTTGGAGGTCAATTCTGTCCGCTGGAGCTTGAGTTCAGCCAGACGAGAGGAAAGCTTGTCAAAGCGAGCCTGAACTGCATCTTTGTTGGACTTCACCTGCTCTATTTCTGCAGTTATGTCCGTTTTTTCTTGCTCAATCTCGGTCAAGCGAGTCTGCAGTCGGTCTTTCTCTTCTGAAATATCCAGAGCAGATTGACCAGCCAACTCTTGCTCCTGTAGATTTTTCAGACTTGTGAGTTCTTCTACACGCTTGGCTAACTGTTCATAGGCTAGATTAGCCTTTTGCTCAGCTAAGCGAGCCTGCTCACCGTCTGTCTTGATTTGTTCCAATACCTGCTTAGCCTGACTTAGTTGGTTTTGCAGAATTTGCACTGCTTCTTCCTGCTCTTTCAGGCTGACATTTTTCTGCTTAATCTCCTCTAGCAAAGCATCTAGCTCTGGCTTGATAAAGATAGTATTGTTATTGCGGTTGGCACCACCGGCATAGGAACCACCAGTCCGAAGCTCTGTTCCATCCAAAGTCACCATCCGAACCTGATAGCGCACTTGGCGAGCCGCCGCTCGAGCATTTTCTACCGTATCAAAAATAGCAGTCGTTCCCAGCAGATTTTGAAAAATGCTGTCTAACGATGACTCATAGCTGACCAAAGAAGAGGCCAGTCCCAGAAAACCGGCACTCTTTTCAATCGTAGTGCGATGATGGTCAGGCAGCTGACGCGGCTTGATAGTTGTTAAAGGCAGGAAGGTTGCCCGGCCAGTCCGATTTTTCTTCAGAAATTCGATAGCCCGAGTCGCAGCCGCCTCATCTTCCACGATGATATTCTGACTGCTGGCTCCCAACGCAATTTCCAGCGCTGTCTGATAGTAGGGGTCAAAGCTGATTTTTTCACTAACAGCTCCAACAATACCGCCCAGTCGGCCAGCTTCCTGAAGTACACTCTTGACTCCAGCATAGAAATTACTGTGATTTTTGAGAATGGCTTCCAAGCTATTGGAACGTGCCTGCTTGTTTTTGAGGTCGTCCAAAAGCTCAAACATCTTAGTCTGCTGATGTTTATAATCTGCCTCTAGCTTCTCTACTAACTGGATCTGACTCTGGTAATCAGCCAGTAGATTCTTAAGGGCTTGGCGAGCAATTTCCAACTCCTCCAAACCAGCCTGCTCCTGAGTCTGACTAGCCTCCAAATCAGCCTGCAGCTTAGCATAGTCTGCTTTCTTGCTCTCAGCCAATTTAAGCTCGCTAGCCAGCTGGCTCTCCAGAGAAGTCAAGTCATTAGAAAGATTTGCCTCTTCCTGCATGAGCTTGACATACTGCTCACGCAGATGCTCAATCAGCTGGTCTGGATCATCTGAAAAGTCTGCTAATTCTGCTTCCAAAGCAGCGATAGACTGCTCGTTGTCACTCAGTTTGGCAGCTATTTGGCTCAATTCTGCTTGCTTGGCTTCTATGTTGCTTTCTATCTGATCCAGTTTTTCTGACAGAGCGGCCAAACGTTCTTCATTTTCCCGACGGCTCGTCGCTGCCTGGCTGGACTCTAGCTTAGAGAGGTCAATCTGACGCTCCAAATCACTGATTAAGCGGGTCAATTCCAGCAAACTAGCCTGATCATCAGACAGAGTTTGATTGAGCTCATGGCGCTTGGCCTTCAAGGTTTGATTTTCAACTTCCAGCTCATCGCGCTTGCTATAGTAGGCTGCTAGCTCCTGCTGGATATTCGTTAAATCTTCTTCAGCCTGAGTCAGCCTTTCCTTGTTAGCTGTCAGCTGAGCGACCAAAACATCCAAGAAAAGCTCTCGGCGCCGGCCATCCAGACTCAAGAAGCGCTTAGCAGTTTCAGCCTGCTTCTCCAAGGGCTTGACCTGGCTCTCCAGCTCGTAGATAATGTCTTCCAGACGGTCCAGATTATCCTGGGTCTGACTAAGCTTGCTTTCCGTTTCCTTACGGCGTGTCTTATACTTAAGCACTCCAGCCGCTTCTTCAAAAATTGCCCGACGTTCCTCCGGCTTGCTGTTGAAGATTTCCTCGACCTTCCCTTGGGAAATAATGGAGAAGGAATCTCGTCCCAGTCCAGTATCCATGAAGAGATCGTGGACATCGCGCAGACGGACTTTTTTGCCGTCAATCTTATACTCACTGTCACCGCTGCGGTAAATGTGGCGCTCCACCCGAATCTCATTGGCAGCATCCTTGATAAATTGGTCACTGTTGTCCAGAACCACTACCACTGATGCGTAATTTAGTGGCTTGCGGGTTTCTGTTCCCGCAAAAATCACATCGGGCATCTTCCCGCCCCGCAGACTTTTCACACTGGACTCTCCCAAGGCCCAGCGCAGGCTCTCCGTAATATTGGACTTGCCGGAACCATTTGGCCCAACAACCGCTGTCACTCCCTGATCAAAGACAACTTTAGTCTTATCAGCAAATGACTTGAAGCCCTGAATTTCAATTTCCTTTAAAAACATGAAGAACTTTCCTTTTCAAATGCGTTTTTAGCAGCTTCCTGCTCGGCCAGCTTTTTAGAACGCCCCTGGCCTTGACCGGACTTGCGGCCATTGATGAGAACAGCCACCTCGAAATTTTTGGCATGAGCCGGACCTGTTTCAGACACGACCTGATAGGCAATTTCCACATCACCATTAATCTGCAGCAACTCCTGCAGCTTGGTCTTATAGTCCGTCACCCGTTCAAAGTCTCCCGCTTCCACCTTGGGAATCATGACTTGATAGAGAAAGCTTTTGACTGCTTCCACACCCTTATCCAAGAGCAAGGCGCCTAAAAAGGCCTCGAACAAATCTCCTAAAATCGTATCACGATTCCGGCCGCCAGACTTCTCCTCTCCGCGTCCCAGCTTGATAAACTGATCAAACTGACAATCACGGGCAAAGCCCGCCAAGCTCTCCTCCCGAACAATCATGGAACGCAGCTTAGACAGATCGCCCTCTGGTCTCTTAGGATACTTGGTATAAAGATACTCCGAAATAATCAGTTGCAGAACAGCGTCTCCTAAAAATTCCAAGCGTTCATTGTGTGAAATTTTTAAGAGGCGGTGCTCATTGGCATAGCTCGTATGAGTAAAAGCCGTTTCCAACAAGGTCTCATCAGAGAAAACCAAGTCAAACTGCTCCAGCAATGCTTTTTTCAAATTTTCCATTACTATTTTATATCATGCTGACTTGAGTCAGATAAGCAGCATGATACCTTTTCCTTTCCAAAGATATACAGTCTCTATTATAACAAAAAACAGGCGCAAACGCACCTGCTGACAGTGATTTCTATTCCTTATCCGGAATTACTTTAAACAAATAATAGGTGATAAAAACGGTCAGACCCAACAGTCCAATCTTAACCCAAATAATAGGCGCTAGAAAAATGGAAATACCCATCAAGATATAGATGGAAACGATAATCTTTTTCTTACGCTCCTTGGCAATCGTTCCCGTCTCTCGAAAATCCGCCACATAGGTCTGGTACATCTTTGTATGATAAAGCCACTTCTCAAAGCGCTTGGAACTGCGCGAAAAGCAGGCAATGGACAAGAGAAGAAATGGCGTCGTCGGCAGGAGAGGCAGAAAAATCCCCAAAACTCCCAACCCTAAAGATAATAGACCTACCACAAAGTAAATTGGCCGCATACAAGCTCCTTTGCAAAATAAAACCGTTGCTTTTTAAATATTTAATGGATACCGCACTAGAGCAAGAAAACCAAACCTTGCGGTCTAGTGTTTAAATACTCGTCAAAGGCGTCGCGGTATCAGGCGAGGTATCATAGACCTGGAAGTCGTGGCCAACCGCCATATCAGCTTGAGCCAGTTGATTGACCATGGTCATGTGAGCCAATTCCTTGATATTGTTTTCCTTACTGAGATGGCCCAGATAGATCCGCTTGGTGCGATTGCCCAGCGTCCGAATCATGGTCTCTGCTCCATCTTCATTGGACAGGTGGCCCATATCCGACAAAATTCGCTGCTTGAGGCTCCAAGGATAGGCACCGCTGCGAAGAATTTCAATATCATGGTTGCTCTCAATCAGATAACCATCGGCATTTTCGATAATTCCAGCCATCCGGTCACTGACATAGCCCGTATCCGTCAGCATGACAAAGCTTTTGTCATCCTTCATAAAGCGGTAAAATTGTGGACAGGCTGCGTCATGACTAACACCAAAGCTCTCTACATCCAAGTCTCCAAAGGTCTTGGTCTTGCCCAGTTCAAAGATATGCTTTTGACTAGCATCCAGCTTGCCCAAGTCCTTTTCCATAGCCTTCCAAGTGGCCTCATTAGCATAAATATCTAAATTATACTTGCGAGCCAATACACCAACACCATGAATGTGGTCCTTGTGCTCATGAGTCACTAAAATGGCATCCAAATCCTCAGGCTTGCGCCCAATTTCGCCCAGCAAGCTCGTAATTTTCTTGCCTGATAAGCCAGCGTCAACCAGAATCCGCTTTTGGTCTGTTTCCAGATAGAAACAGTTACCGCTTGATCCTGACGCCAGAATACTGTATTGAAATCCTTTAGTCATGTTTACTTTCTATATATCATCTTCATTATCCCAGTCGTCATCGCGGACGCCATCATTCTCATAAGGCAAGACAATGGTAAAGGTCGAGCCCACACCATACTCACTCTTAGCCCAGATAAATCCCTGATGCTGCTTGATAATTTCCTTGGCAATAGCCAGCCCCAGACCCGTTCCGCCTTGGGCACGGCTGCGTGCCTTGTCCACTCGATAAAAGCGGTCAAAAATCTTAGGCAAGTCCTGCTTGGGAATTCCCAGACCTTCATCCGCAATCGAAAGAATCAACTGCTCATCAGTTGTCTTGATGGAAACAGTAATGGTTCCACCATCCGGCGAATACTTGATGGCATTGTTCATGATATTATCAATCACCTGAGTCAGCTTATCTGTATCAATCTCCACCCAAATCGGTGTAATGGGATAATCACGGATAATCTCGTATTTCTTGGTCTCGTCTTGATTCTTTATCTTGTCAAAGCGATTGAGGATAAAAGTTATGAAGGCTGTGAAATTCGTCAGCTCCACTTCCAGATGACTGGTCTCGTTGTCAATACGGGACAGACTGAGCAAGTCCGTCACCATCCGCATCATGCGGTTGGTTTCATTGAGCGATACCTTGACAAAGTCCGGTGCTACTGGCTCAGACAAGGCTCCCTCATCCAAGGCTTCCAGATAGGACTTAACACTGGTCAGCGGAGTCCGCAACTCATGGCTGACGTTGGAGACAAAGAGGCGACGCTCCCGTTCTTCCTTGTCCTGCTCTGTCGTATCATGCAAGACAGCTACCAAACCAGAAATGAAGCCCGACTCCCGCCTTACCAAGGCAAAGCGAACCCGCAAGCTCAAGTACTCACCATTTTCATCCTGAGAATCTATCGTCAGCTCAGGAACATTGGTAATCAAGTCCCGCAAATCATACTCGTCTGAAATCGAAAGCAGATCCAAAATACTCATATTTTGGACCTCATCTCTCTTAACTCCCAACTGCTTGGTTGCCATATCGTTGATAGTGATAATCTGCCCCCGGCGGTTGGTCGCAAGCACTCCATCTGTCATATAGGACAGGATACTGGAAAGGCGTTTAGTTTCTTGCTCAAGGTTTTCATGTGTCAGACGAATGACCTCTGAAAGATCATTGATACTGTTGGTCATATCTGTGATTTCTGGACTCCCTTGCATGTCCAGCACTTCAGAATAGTCACCTGCAATCAAATCTTTAACCTTTTGATTAAGCTGTACAAGCTTTTGGTTATCACGGCGATTTTCCAATAAAAGCAAGGCAACAACTACAATGAAGCCGATAATAATGATTGCAAAGACAAAATCCGCAGAAACCACAAATTGTTTAATTGCTTCAATCATTATTTCTCATATAGTAGCCAACTCCGCGGCGAGTCAAGATATACTCAGGCCGGCTTGGCGTATCTTCAATCTTTTCACGCAGGCGGCGGATAGTCACATCCACTGTACGGACATCGCCAAAATAGTCATAGCCCCATACTGTTTCTAGCAAGTGCTCACGTGTCATCACTTGTCCAATATGTGTCGCCAAATGGTGAAGCAACTCAAACTCACGGTGGGTCAGCTCCAGCTCCTTGCCATGCTTCTTAGCTACAAAAGCATCTGGCAAAATCTGCAGTTCCCCAATGGTCAGCTCGTTCGGACCACTTTCTTCCACTTGGTTTTCCACCACAAGGTCTGCACGACGAAGAAGTGCCTTGACACGCGCCTGCAGCTCACGATTTGAGAAAGGCTTGGTCACATAGTCATCTGCACCGATTTCAAGACCGATAACCTTGTCAAACTCACTGTCCTTAGCAGACAATACAATAATCGGCACATTACTAGTCTTACGAATAGTCCTAGCAACTTCCAGTCCGTCCACTTCTGGCAGCATCAAGTCCAGAATCAAGATGTCTGGCTGTTCTGCCTCAAACATTTCCAAGGCTTCCTTGCCATCAAAGGCAGTCAAAACCTCATAGCCTTCTTTGGCCATATTAAACTTAATAATATCTGAGATTGGCTTCTCATCATCTACAACTAATATTTTCTTCATATGTTCACCTTAACATAAGATTGGGATTGAATCAACTCCATGATAGAAAAGTTGTGACATAGTCAGCTAAGTCGTCCTGCATCAAAACGTGCAAAAGGCAATCTAGTTTGCCTAGCTAGACTCCCAATCCAATTTTATTTATTTATCTAGTCTTATTATACCAAAGTTTTCTTAAAAAACACTAATTCAAGCCATTTTTATTCCACATTTGTAGAAAATGGTGACAATTTAACAGAAAGATATCCCTTCTCTATTCTTGCACTCCAAGAGCTCTTTGGTTCTGCTCAAATTCTAATGGGACGCTATTTTGAAACTGAACAGGTCTTCGCGCTCTACCTTTTAGTAGCAGCCATCTATTTCCTGATTACCTTCGCCATTTCCAACTTCTCGCGCAAGCTATCCCAAGGCTGGGCTCAAGCTGAAGAATAGATAACTCAAATACAAACCTACTATCCAAAAGCTGAGTTTTTCCAACTCAGCTTTTATATTTTCAGCATTTATGATAGAATAATATCAAAGGCTAGACAAGGAGAACCCTATGAAAAAACTGACATGGCTTTTGTTCACTTTCTTCACACTCGTCTTTCTCAGCGCCTGCGGTCAGCACGCTACTTTTCAGGGAAAATGGAAGGCCCAGAAAGCAAACGGCGAAAACATCGACATTGTTTTCAATGACAAAACAGGCAAACTAGGTAATAAAGAATTTCACTATAAGATAGATGATTCAGGCTATCAAGACAATACTAAATATTACAGTATCACCGTCAGCGAGACCTATCACTACACCATCCTTTTCCCAGACGATGATATGAAAATAGCTACCCTTATAGAACCTGAAGACCCATCGAGCGATCCTCTTTATGGTGAAATGCTCTACGCCATGAACCGAGATGCCTATCCTGATTTTGACGATTATGTGGATAAATACCTGTATCAAGATTAAGAACCCTGCTGAGTATATCAGCAGGATTTTTCAAATTAAAAATAGTTTAACCCGAGCCAATTGCTCGGGTTTAATTGTTATCTAATGAATTCTACTTTTCAACGCGTGATTTGCTGGCAATGTCTGCTAGGATTTGCTCTACAAATTCGTCTACTGGTATTGTATGTGTTTCTTTTTGACCGTAGCGGCGGACATTAACAGTACCGTCTTCTACTTCCTTGTCACCAACGATGAGTTGATAAGGAATCTTGCTAGTTTGTGAGGCACGAATCTTGTACTGCATCTTTTCATTGCGCTCGTCCACATCTGCACGAACACCCTTGTCACGCAGCTTCTTAGCCACTTGCCAAGCGTAGTCAATATGTGCTTCATTGGAAACCGGAATCAAGGTCACTTGATGCGGAGCCAACCAGGTCGGGAAGGCACCCTTGTAATTTTCAATCAAGATGGCTGTGAAGCGCTCCATGGTTGAGATAACTCCACGGTGAATCATAACTGGGCGATGCTCTTCACCGTCAGCTCCGACATACTTGAGGTCAAAACGCTCTGGCAAGAGGAAGTCCAGCTGGATAGTTGACAGAGTTTCCTCATTTCCTAGGGCAGTTTTAACCTGGATATCAAGTTTAGGACCGTAGAAGGCTGCTTCTCCTTCTGCTTCAAAGTAGTCCACACCCATTTCGTCCAAGGCTGCTCGCAGCATGGTTTGGGCATTTCCCCACATCTCATCGTTATCAAAATACTTATGCGTATCCTGAGGGTCACGAAGAGACAGACGGAAACGATATTCTGTCAAGTTGAAGTCAGCGTAAACGTCGATAATCAACTGCAGCGCACGCTGGAATTCTTCTTGAATCTGTTCTGGCGTTACAAACAAGTGGCCATCGTTCAAGGACATTTCACGAACCCGCTGCAAACCAGTCAGGGCACCAGATTTCTCATAACGATGCATCATGCCAATCTCAGCGATACGGATTGGCAACTCACGGTAAGAGTGAACATGGTGTTTGTAGACCTGGATGTGGTGAGGGCAGTTCATGGGACGAAGAACAAACTCTTCTCCATCGCCCATATCCATGGTCGGGAACATATCCTCTTGGTAGTGCTCCCAGTGGCCAGAAGTCTTATATAGCTCCACAGAAGCCAAAGGTGGAGTGTAGACGTGTTGGTAGCCTGAAGCCAACTCTTTGTCAACGATGTAGCGCTCCAACTCACGACGGACAGTGGCACCGTTTGGCAGCCAGAATGGCAAACCTTGACCCACTTCTTGAGAAATCATGAAGAGATCTAGTTCTTTCCCTAACTTACGGTGGTCGCGTTCTTTAGCTTCTTCCCGCATTTGCAGATATTTCTTCAGGTCTTTCTTGTCAAACCAAGCAGTACCATAGACCCGCTGCATCATAGCATTGTCGCTGTTCCCGCGCCAATATGCTCCTGCCACGTTCAAGAGGTGGAAGATTTGAATCCGACCTGTAGATGGAACGTGAGGCCCACGGCAGAGATCCACATATTCACCCTGACGGTAGATGGTCAAACCGCCCTCATCTTCTGAGTGCTCTTCAATCAATTCCAACTTGTATGGATCGTTTTTGAAAATTTCACGCGCCTCATCCTTGGTCACTTCTTCACGGATGGATGGGAAGTTTTCTTTGACGATTTTCTTCATTTCTTCTTCGATACGAGGCAGATCTTCATTTGAAATTTGCCCTGCTTCATTATCTGTATCGTAGTAGAAACCATCCTGAATGGCAGGACCAACACCCAAGTGAATATCTGGGAAAAGGCGGCGAGCTGCTTGCGCAAACAGATGGGCTGCAGAGTGACGCAAGATGTCTAAAGCATCTTCATGGTCAGGTGTCACGATTTCAATGGCACCATCTTCAGTGATGGCACGAGTCGTATCAATCAATTTGCCGTTAAATTTACCAGCCAAAGCTTTTTTAGCTAGGGAATTGCTGATAGATTGAGCAATTTCAAAAGTTGTAACGCCAGATTCGAATTCACGCACAGCGCCATCTGGGAAAGTAATCTTAATCATGTGTTTTCTCCTTTAATATCTATTCTATTTATATTGGACAATTTAAAGATTCGAGCAATCTCTTCCGCAGTCTGCTTTTCTGATTGACGACCATCTGTCATGAGACTAGAATAACCTAATTTCATCGCTTCCTTACGAACCATTTGAGCAAAAAGAATGTCTCGCTGCATCCAGTTTTCAAAAGCTTGCTCAGGATTGGTTGTTCCCTCTAAGACATAAGGAACCCATTCTCTCTGTCTATAATGCTTTTTCTGAAAATCAGCTGTCGGAGTCAAGCATAGATAAGAGGGCACTGGGCATTCAAGCTCCTTTACCAAGTGAGGCAAAAGTCCTGCCCCCTCCACCAAGAGAGGTCTATCTTGATTTTTTATCAAGTAAGATTTTACATAAGGAAAAATCTCTTCGTAAAAGCGCCATTCTTCATCTGCCATCTCTTCTGGATTTCTCATCCAGATTTGTTCCGGATTTCTGTCCTGTCTAAGAAGGCAAATCGGCTGTGAGTCTGCACTTGCTTGACTCATCATCTCGTCTACCAAATCATCCAGTTTGATATGAAGCAGCTGATACTGTCTAGCAAGAAGTGAAGCAATTGTTGACTTCCCACTACAAGGCGATCCGCCAATCATATAAAGCACCATTCTCCCTCCTTCTGACAAAAGAAAAACGACATCCTCAAAAGGACGTCGCAACGTGGTTCCACCTTCATTTATGTAAGTCAAAAGACTTACACCTCGAATCGGCTCTAACGTAGCCACCGTTTTATGTTTGCATAAAAGCTGATAGAGTAGTCCCAACTGCATCCTCTACGCGATTTCCAGCTCCACGCGCTCTCTAAAAGATTTCCTGCAGGTGATATGTCTCTAGAAAACATTATAGCACGATTGGAGAAATTTGCAAGAGCTATTGTCCATCAAAACCAGAAAAATGATTTAGAGCCTCTTGACTCAAAGTGGCAGCTTGACGTTTTTTACGGTATTGCTCTGCCAACAGCATTCCTCCCAAAGAAAGGAATAACAAGACATGAATATCCCTAGCATTATAAAGCGTGGAAGTGATTGGATTATAAATCTTGTCTCCTGAGTAAAAAAGTCCGTCAAAAAAGTTTTTGAATAGATAATAATACTGAACCCCTGGAATCAAAAGAAGAAAGGGCAGTGAAAAATCTTGCATCCGAGTATTTATATAAACAATCACTGCACCAATCAAAGGAAGCAGCACAGCATAATAAAATAAATTAAGATTAGAAAGCCAGTTCAAATCGCTTCCCATACTCTCTGTATTATTTATAAAATATTGCCAAATTTGTTCCCAAATCAAACCCGAACCAACGACAATGCCATAGAACAAAAGCAACAAAGGCAGCTGTTTGAGATATTTTTTCATAAGATTTCTCCTCTATTTCTAAATAAAACCTTGCATAAATAGCTATTGCCGCAATGATGCAAGGCATGTTTCTATTCTAATAATTTAGTAATATTCCTGATTTTTTTCACTTGCTTACTCGAAGCTTTGAGGATACGAACGGAGCCATTGATGGGTAGAGAGATGACCTTGCCAGGCAAATAGGCCACCGTCTTGGCCAGACGCTTGGCAGCACTTTCCTCTGGGCTAAGCTCGTTGTGGAAGTCCTTGGAAATGGTTAAATCCAGATAAAACTCATAGACTCTGCGGCCAAAATTCTCCGCTGAAATTTCGTAGAGCTTGTCTGCTAACTTCTGCTCATCCATATCAGGCGTCGCAATAATTGCCTCTAAAATAGCACCTGATAAATCACGCTCTTGGTAATAAAGGGTTCCAAAAATTTTGTCACTGATAACATTATCCAGATAAGGATTGCCATGAGCAATAATCGGCGTACCGCTGGCTAAGCTTTCCAGATAAGTCAGACCTTGAGTCTCACTGGTTGAGGCAGAGATAAAGAAATCCGCAGCTTTATAGTAAAGGGCCGTATCACTAGGAGCAATCATCCCCGTAAAAATGACAGCTTCTTCAATCTGAAGCTTGGCAACCAGTTCTTTCAAGTCTTCCGCATAGGGACCATCGCCGACAATGACTAGCTTGACTTTGTCATTTTCTTCAAGGACAGCAGGCATCGCCTCAACGATAGCCTGGATATTCTTTTCATAAGAAATACGGGACAGACTGAGCAGCATAATCTCATCTTCAGCCAGACCTAGCTTGAAACGCAGCTTCTTGATATCCTCACGCGAAATTTCCGGCCGCTCAAACTTCGCCAGCTCAATCCCTGTCGGAATCACCCGTTTTTCTGCTTCGATTTTATAATCAACCAAAAGGTCATAAACAATCTCGCTAGGGCAGATAACCCCATCCAAGTCACTCATGAAGCCACGGACGATGTACTTGACCATACTAGGACGGATGACCATCCCCTTGGCAATATAGTGCACATAATCTTCATACTGGGTATGATAGGTATGTACTACCGGAATCCGAAGCTCTTTGGCAATCCAAATCCCCAGCAGCCCTAGTGAAAACTCAGTCTGAGTATGGATAATATCCAGCTGGTACTGACGAGCAATTTCTAGCGCATGAGAAAAGCCTCGGTAAGCCACTCTTCGGTCCTTAAAGGCAAAGAAAGGTACGCTGGGAATCCGAATAATCTGCCAATCCTCATAACGATTGACATCCTTGTCCGTCGTCGTAAAAATAAATACCGTGTGACCTAATTTTTCCAGCTCCGTCTTCAAAGTCCGAATACTGGTAGCAACCCCAGAGACCTGAGGAAAATAGGTATCTGTAAAAAGACCAATACGCATCTTACATCTCCAAAACTGTTTGATAAGCCTCAACTAACTGATCTGCAACATCGTCAATAGACCGGCTTTTAGCCACCTGATAGCCTGCTTCGCGCTTGTCCACCTTTTTATCTAAGACATTTCTCAGAGACTGGACAAACTCATCTACATTATGGCAGAGCTCGGCTGAACGCTCATCCACCCAGCCCTGATAGACTGGAATATCACGCAGCACAACATTCTGCTCACTAGCCAAGGCTTCCAGGACAACAATTCCTTCAGTTTCCTCATAGGACGGGAAAAAGAAGGCATCTGCTCCAGACATGGCTCCCTGAAATACCGCTCCCTTAAAATAGCCGGGAAATTCGACATTATCAGGGTGGTCAAAGAGAACCAGCCGGCGAATCTTGCGTGGAATCAACCAGAGATTGATAGAGCCCAGCCAGATAAAGCGTACATCAGGCATTCTGCGGGCAACCTCTACAAAATCCTCAATCCCCTTGCGGCGGAAATAAAGACCAGCACAAACGACCACCTTCTGCCCCTCTTCAATCTTGAAGTACTTTTTAAATACTTCTTCCTTGCGAGCATCTTTCTTATACTTAGGCAGGTCAATGCCGTTTGACACAGCCACCATAGGCGTAGTGACCCCATAAGACTGGATAAGCTGCTTGGAATACTCCGATGGCGTGATAATGAAATCCGCCTTTTTATACATGTGCGTCAGATATTTACCAAAAAGCGGAGCAAAGAGATTGGAACCAATAAAGGAATTTTCAAAGTCCTCCTTGGTCGAATGCCCATGCATAATCACTTTTTTATTGCCCCTCTTGGCAGCATGCAGAAGAAGCAAGCTACGGGGACCATAGGTATTGATGTGGACCACATCATAATCTCCTAAAACGTCCGTCGTATAAGGAATCCCAGCCAAATCCAAGGCATGCATCTGATGCTGGAGGGCTCGGCCGATTCCTGATTTCTCCAAAACGGACTTTCCTTCAAGATACAGTAATACTTTCATACTTCCTATTATACCTAAAATAAAATAAAAAGGAAAACCACAAGGGCAAATGAGGTAAAAAATCCATCCAAAGCCTGATAGCATATAGAAAACTGCTCTAACTGAATGGAAACAAAAAAAGCTGAGGTACTACGCCTCAGCCTCACTCAATAATAGTGAAAATCTCTTAAAGCAGTCATTGACTTAGTCTCTTCAGACGCTTTTCAAGTTCAGAGAAGTTCCTAAGCAGTCTTGCAGAACACCGCTTATTTCCGAGTTGATTTACGCTCGCTAATGCTGTGAGCCAGTAGAACTTCGCGTTCTTCCAATTCTTCCTTATGCATAATCTTAGTCAGCATGCGCATACTGATAGCGCCAATGTCATAGAGGGGCTGACCGATTGTGGAAAGGTTAGGACGAGTGAAACGAGCTACTTGCGAATCATCACTGGTAATGATTTCAAAATCTTCTGGAACCTTGATTCCTTGATCAGATAGACCATTTAAGAGGCCTGCTGCCAACTCATCTCCTGTGACAAAAGCTGCTGTTGCTTTGGAAGCAACGACACGCTCCGCCAAGTGGTAGCCATCATCATAAGAATATTTAGATTCAAAAACCAAGCCTTCGCTGTAAGAAAGTTTCTTGTTCTTCAAGCCATCTTTATAGCCTGATAGACGGATTTTCCCGTTGATATCATCTACGAGCGGTCCGCTGACAAAGGCAATTTTCTTATTGCGTTTAGCCAGTAATTCTACAGCATCAACCGTTGCTTGCTTGTAGTCAATATTGACGCTCGGAAGCTGATGCTCCACATCGACAGTACCCGCCAAAACGACCGGTGTGCGCGAACGTGAAAACTCTGAGCGTATTTTCTCCGTCAGATGATAGCCCATGAAAATAATGCCATCCACCTGTTTAGAAAAGAGAGTATTGACAACGGATACTTCCTTATCATCGTCCTCATCACTGTTAGCCAAGACAATATTGTATTTATACATTTCAGCAATATCGTCAATCCCTTTTGCCAAGGTTGAGAAATAGCTATTGGTAATATTTGGAATGACAACGCCGACGGTTGTAGTCTTCTTGCTGGCTAGTCCACGTGCTACTGCATTTGGACGATAGTCAAGACGATCAATGACCTCTAAAACTTTTTTACGTGTGTTTTCTTTGACGTTCTTGTTTCCATTCACTACTCGACTGACTGTCGCCATCGAAACTCCCGCTTCACGGGCGACATCATAAATCGTTACTGTGTCGTCTGTGTTCATATAGTTTCCTTTCTTCTATTGAAAATATCGTTTTCACTTTCCTACATTCACCATTTTATCACTTCTTGTAAACACTTTCAAGTATTTTGATAAGTTTTTGAAAAGTCTTGCTTTTTTTGACATTTTTTGCCAAAATAGAGGCATAGAAAGAAGGTTGTGACCATGACAAAAATCCAACAAATCACCCACTATCTCGAGAATGAGAAGCTAGATGCTGCTGTCCTGTCTGACCCTGTCACTATCAATTATCTGACTGGTTTCTACAGTGACCCGCATGAGCGGCAGATGTTTTTGTTTGTCTATCCTGACCATGAGCCCCTGCTCTTCGTGCCAGCTCTAGAGGTTGAGCGGGCTTCAGGAGCTGTTTCATTTTCAGTCCTTGGCTATATGGACTCGGAAAATCCTTGGCAGAAGATTAAAGCTGCCCTGCCGAATCACTCTTTCAAGACTGTCGCTCTTGAGTTTGACAACTTGATTTTGACCAAATATCATGGATTGAAAACTGTTTTTGATAGTGCAGAATTTACCAACCTGACTCCTTACGTCAACCGCTTGCGCCTGATTAAGTCTGCCGATGAAATCCAGAAAATGCTGGTAGCTGGCCAATATGCTGACAAGGCTGTTAATATCGGTTTTGACAATATTTCACTGGACAATACCGAAACAGATATCATCGCTCAGATTGACTTTGCCATCAAGCGCGAAGGTTATGAGATGAGCTTTGAAACTATGGTGCTGACGGGAAATAATGCAGCTAATCCGCACGGCATTCCCGGTGTCAATAAAGTTGAAAATAACGCCCTCCTCCTTTTTGACCTTGGCTGCATGGTCAATGGCTATGCCAGCGATATGACACGGACCGTTGCTGTCGGCCAGCCGGATCAGTTCAAAAAGGATATCTACCATCTGACATTGGAAGCCCAGCAAGCTGCTCTTGACTTTATCAAGCCAGGCGTCACAGCTCATGAAGTAGACCGTGCCGCTCGGCAAGTCATCGAAAAAGCGGGCTATGGTGAGTATTTCAATCACCGCCTCGGCCACGGTATCGGTATGGATGTTCACGAATTTCCATCCATTATGGAAGGCAACGACATGGTCATCGAAGAAGGCATGTGCTTCTCTGTTGAGCCTGGTATCTACATCCCTGGCAAGGTCGGTGTCCGCATCGAGGACTGCGGCTATGTCACTAAGAACGGTTTTGAACTCTTCACCGAGACTAGCAAGGACTTGCTGTATTTTGAATAGAATTTTATAGGCCTATATTATGTCTTGAATGATTATTGGACTTGGCAAAAGCCATCTGCCCATTTTAGCTATGATTGTCGGAGGCTTTCAGGCATCACTTTTTGATTAATGAGAAAATTGAATAAAGTGACCGCTTCTCACTCTTCTTTAGCTCAAATAGGTTTTGAGCATTGTTATAGCTGTCTTAGTCCTTACGCATTTATAATTTCAAAAAAACGATGGAAAAGTTTCTGTCGTTTTTTCTTGTTTCCTAGTAATTATACTAATTCATTTAGGTTCACCTGCTTTTCTTCCAATGATGTCGTCTCTCGAGACATTCCGAAGAACTCAATGGCTCCTCACTATCCAGTTTTTACACTAGCAAGATGATTTCATCACTGAAAATATTAAAAATCTTGCTACCAACAAAAAAACTCCACAAAAACTTATCATATCACAGGTTTTTATCCCTTCTTGCCCTTCTGATTTAAAAATGTTATAATTTTTTATGAAATTGTCTAAAAATTCTAATCTTTGCTATTAAGGAGGTCTGGATGCTCTTCAAAAGGTCAGAAAATCACGGGTTTTCTCGCTATATCTGCCTGCTCTTGCTTCTCATCGTTTTTCTGGCTTGTTCCCTCTTTTTGGCAGTATCTTTGGGATCAGTTACTATTGACATACAAGATACTTACCAGATTATTTTCAGTAAGCTCGGTTTTCCCCATGGCACAGGCAAACTATCGCCGTCCACAATCGCTATTGTTTGGAACATGCGGGTTCCAAGAGTGCTTTTGGGAATCCTAGCTGGTGCTGGGCTATCTGTCTGTGGCAGTGTCATGCAATCTACTGTCAATAATCCTATCGCAGAGCCTTATATCCTGGGAATTTCAGCGGGTGCAACCTTCGGAGCCACACTGAGCATTATATTAGGACTCAAATCCATTACTGGCGCAGGTGCCTTTATAGGAGCCATTCTGGCATCGGCAGTGGTCCTTTTTATAGCATCCATGCAGGGAAAAATGACGACAAGCAGTCTGATTTTATCAGGAACAGTTGTAAATGCCCTTTTTATCGCCTTTTCCAACTTTATCATTTCTGTCGGTGCTAATGCTGACAGCCTTATGACGATCAAGTTCTGGACCATGGGCTCGCTAACCGGAACTTCTTGGTCAGACCTTGCCTTGCCAGCTCTTGTTGTTGGTCTCTCCTTTTTGTTTTTCTGTTCCCAGTATCGGATTTTCAATACTATGATGATGGGGGACGAAGCAGCTCTGACACTGGGAGTCCCTCTGCGTTTTTACTGGTTCCTCTATATCACAGTTGTCTCAGTCATGACAGCGGTACTGGTTGCCTGCTGCGGCATTATCGGCTTTGTCGGACTAATCACTCCGCACATTGCTCGAAGATTAGTCGGTACCAACTACAAAAGGCTCTTTCCTATCGCTACCCTGCTCGGCTCTCTCTTTCTTGTCTGGGCAGATGTTTTGGCTCGAATTTTGGTCAAAAATGTCGAGCTGCCGATTGGGATCTTCACTGCTTTAGTCGGTGCACCCTTCTTTATCTACATTGTAGCCAAAAGCCGAAAGGAGGTAAGCAGCTGATATGGATCTAACTTGCCAAAATATCCACTATTCTATTGGCCCAAAAGAGATTTTAAAAGGGATTTCGCTCAAGGTCGAGGGAAATCAGTTTCACACCATTTTAGGCCCCAATGGAAGCGGCAAAACTAGTCTGCTCAAAACTATCTACCGCCAAATCAAACCTGATAGCGGGGACATTTATCTAGACGGAAGGCCGCTTGAACAGGTCAGCATAAAAAAAGCAGCCCAGAAAATAGCCGTTGTAACTCAGTTTAACCATCTTCAGTTTGACTGCACCGTCCAAGAAATCGTCATGCTGGGCAGGACTCCTCATCTGTCCCTTTTTCAAAAAGAGAGCGAAAAAGATTATGCCCTTGTCCGTCATGCCTTGAGGCAGGTGGACATGCTGGACAAGGGAGAGCGAACCTATCTATCCCTGTCCGGTGGTGAGAAGCAAAGAGTCTTGCTGGCACGCTCTTTGGCTCAACAGCCAAGCCTACTGCTCCTAGACGAGCCAACCAATCATCTGGACATCAAATACCAGCTGGATATGCTGCGTATCGTGAAAGACCTGAAGATCAATGTTTTGGCTGTTTTACACGATATCCAACTGGCTTGTCGGTATTCAGACTATTTGTACCTCATGAAGGGAGGTGAGATTGCATACCAAGGCGCTCCAAAGGAGGCCATCACCCATGATTCACTGCAAGCCGTTTACGGTATTCAGAGCAAAGTGATCTGGACCAAGGATCGACAGGCCATGATTCAGTATCTATAAGAGCCTGCTCTCAGCTTTATCTATACAAGCTCCAAGCCCAAGAAAGGAAGGCAATATGAAAAAAACACTCAGTATCTTACTCGTCGCAACTGCTGCACTGACAATGGCAGCCTGCAATTCTTCATCTAAGGAAAGCACGAAAGAAAGCGCAACTTCACAATCTTCCTCCAAAACAGAAAGCGCGCAAAAGAGCATAGCAGAGACAAAATATCCAGTGACAATCAAGACTTACGATGCCGAAGGCAAGGAGATTGATCAGATCTTTGAAAAGGCACCGGAAAAGGTCATCACCAACAACCTTTCGACGACCGAAATCTTGATTGAACTGGGATTGAAAGACAAGATCGCCGGTATGCTCAATCCAGACAATGATGTCACAGATAAATACAAGGCTGATATTGCCACCATTCCGCAAGTCGGCGACAAGAAAACCGTATCACAGGAAACTGTGCTATCCTATGAGCCAGACGCTCTTCTTGGGCGAAACATGATGTTTTCCGAGAAATCTCTGGGGACAGTCAGTACCTGGAATGAAAACAAAATTCCTGTCTATACACAGAAGGCTTCCCCGTCCAATACCAAGCAAGACCTAGGCAATATCGTTGAAGATGTCAAGAATATAGGAACCATTTTTAATGTCCAAGACAAGGCCAATCAGTATGCCGACCAGCTACAGGCAAGAATTGACAGTGTCAAGAAAACCAATAAGGCTAGTCAAAGGGAAAAGAAAAAAGCGCTCATCATGTGTGCCTACAACGATGAGACTTTCGGTGCCTATAAATCTGCCCTGCAGGAGAGTCTGCTTAACCAGCTCGGCTATACCAATGTAGCGACTGGAACCTCTGACCTAACCTTGGAAAATCTGGTCTTTATGGATCCAGAAGTCATCATCTACGTAACCAGCGACCGCAACAAGGCCATGGATGAACAAGCAGTTGATCTAATGAAAGCTAATCCCGTTCTGGAAGATGTCCCAGCGGTTAAGAACCAGAAGATTATGACCATCTCCTATGATGAGTTCATGGATTATGGACCTGCTGTAATTGACTCACTCGAGAAAATCAATGACTTTGTCAATAAATAAGACCTTTGTCTGGGATGGGATCACTGTCAATATTGCCCTGCCCCAAGATTATGACGGATCCCGACCTTATCCAGCAATCTTGCTAAATGATGGCCAGATAAACTACCTGAGCAGGCTTTCTTCATCGGTAATCTTAATCGGACTGATATCAAACAACAGGCTGGACGATTATACACCCTGGAAAGCCAATGCTCTAAGGCCTGGCAATCCTGATTTTGGCGGCGGAGCAGATAGCTACCACCAAAAACTATTCAACGGTATATTAGCAGAAATCAGACAGCACTACCTACTGGATGACAAGAGAATTGCCTATGGTGGCTACTCTCTCGGTGGACTAGCGGCTGTTTACAGTCTCTATAGTGTCTGCGAAGTTCCCTGTGTTTTTTCTATCTGCGGTTCTTTTTGGTACCCAGGTTTTAGCGACTATTGCCGGACACAGGACTTGAAAAACAAGGACTGTCTAGTCTATTTGCAGAATGGAAAGACAGAAGGTGCGAATCACTCGAACCGACTTTCCAAAGCTCCTTTTTATGCTGCAGAAATTCATCGCTTGATTCAGAAAGAAATCCTTACCACCTGCTCCGCCTTTGACCCTTACGGTCATCATGAAGCTCTCAAAGAGCGCTATGCTGCCTTTGCAGAATGGTTGACTACACAATGGCATATCGACTAATGAAAAACCCCTTTGTCACTTACAACATCTGACAAAGGGGTTTTTAGTTTATTAATGCAAGCAAAAGACTCTCACCAGTACAATGGTGAAAGTCTTGAGTAGAAAGATTTATTCAGTCTTCTCCCCCGCCTCCAACTTCAGTAGAAAAGATTTTTTATCAAGACCGCCGGCATAGCCTGTCAAATTTTATTTCGATTCAAATTCTACACTACTTTCAGCAGCCATCAGTTGGTCAGAAAATGAATAGGACTCATAATTATTATCAGGATTATCCGTCCACATTTCACATTGCTTGATAACAGTCACAATGGCATCTTCGACACCCTCCGGTGGATATTTGTGTTTCCTAAGGAGCCGTTTAACAAGCATGCGCATACGAGCACGCGCAGAATGTTTTTTCTGCCAATCAATAGTTCTGCTTTTGCGCAATGTCTCCGTTAATTCATGAGTCATTGCAACAAACTCATCATTTTCATAAAAATCTTTGACTGCTTGTGGTTGCGTCAAAGCATCATAGAAAGCTAATTCTTCATCGGTAAGACCTAAAGAATCCCCCTCTTCGTGAGCTTTCGCCATTTCTTTGGCCATTTTCATTAATTCAGAAATAACTTCTTCATTCGAAAGCATGCCATTCAGATATGCTCTCATCGCTCGCGAAAGAATTTCAGAGAACTTTTCGGATTTGACTAAATTTGTTCTTTGATATAAGGTAATCTGCTCTTGTAATAATTTTTTTAAGAGTTCTACCGCTATGTTTTTTTCCTTCATTTTAGAGATTTCATCTAAAAATTTAGGATCAAATAACGAAAATCCTGTATCAATATCTGAGAATAAATTAATGACACCTTCACTCTTGATAGAAGATTTTAGTAACTCATTGATACGATCATTAATATCTTTCAGAGAAAGCTTTTTACCCTCCCCAGTTATTCGTGTCAGCAATGTTCTGACTGCTTCAAAATAAGCTGCTTCAAAACGTTGCTCAGGAGTAAGCAAAGAACGACAAAGTGATAACGCTTGGCGTAAGAGTAACGATTCTTTTATGAAGAGCTCTTTCTTCTTCTCCTTGTCTACACTTGACAAGAAGTTTACCCCGCCACTAATTGTTTTAGCTCTGATTAAATCACTTGATTTAGAGAGCATGAATTCTGAATAGTCAAACCCATAAAACAAATCACGACAGACCTCTAGTTTTTCAACAAACTTTGGTAAAGCTGTCTTAGCTATATCAGTGTCCCCAAAGTTACCTTTATCTCGATTTGTATAATCGTACATAGCTTTCTTTAAAACACTTGAAATACCGATATAATCAACTACAAGCCCACCCTCTTTATCTTTGTATACACGGTTAACACGAGCGATTGCCTGCACAAGATTATGACCTTGCATTGGCTTATATACATACATGGTAGCAAGGCTAGGAACATCAAATCCAGTCAGCCACATATCAACGACGATAGCAATCTTAAAAGAGATTAGCTGGAAGAGCTATAATCCCCTCAATTAAGTCATCTTCGATAATTTTTTTACGAATGTCTCCTTCACCGCTCTGAGTCGATGAGAGTGAGCCATTTGCCAGAACCAAACCAACCTTGCCATTACTAGGATCCATATGATGAATCATGTGTTGAATCCAAGCATAGTTTGCATTGCTATTAGGTGGCGTTCCGTATTTCCAGCGAATATCATCTTGCAGTTTATCTGCTCCCCAGTTAGAAATATTAAAAGGGGGATTAGCCATGATATAGTTAGCTTTTAGTGTCGGATGTAAATCATTGAAAAAGCTGTTCGCTTGGTGCTCACCAAAATCCGCATCAATACCTCGGATAACCATGTTCATCTTGGCCATCTTCCAAGTATCAGCATTGGATTCTTGACCAAAAACAGATAAATTATTGATATTTCCACTATGATTCTCTATAAACTTAGCTGACTGAACGAACATACCGCCTGACCCAACTAATAAATCGTAAAAGATCTAGTTACTCTCACTAGTTGCTTTCATTTAATATATTGTCATAATAATATTCTCCCAATATTTTGGATCTTTCCTCTATATCATTTTCATTAAAATTTGGATATTTATTGCAAAAATTTCGAACTTGATTATATTTTGATTTTTTATATACTTCTAATTTCTCTTCATAGGCTAGATCACTAGCTTCATTATTTAAATCAATTTCTAAACATATTAAATTTCCAATGAATAATGTGTTATCGTTTGATATATCTTCGTTAATTATGTGTTCTATAGATGAATCTATACTATAAACTTCGCTATTATTTAATTTTGATGAAATTTTATTCAATACATATTTTGTTATTGCGTTAGTTGGAGACTCTTCTTTAGAAAACCTTAAACGTATAAAACCTGAAAGAAACTCTTCTTTTTGGGGATATCTGTCCTCAAACTCTTGATATAAGTATTCCTCTAAAATATTATTTGTATCACTTTTATTTTCGCTTTCTCGCAATTTTATTGCCAGCTTAGAAAATCTTGACTCATAAATATTTGCTTGATTTTTTAATACTCCTGTATATGCGAAAATAAAGTTTTCAATGTAATTAACCGCATCCTTGAAAGCTTTTGATGATATTTTGTCATTTGATTTAAATTTAAGTTCAAATAATGCTAATAGTGCTATTCTTGCTTGTGTAACGCCAAATGTTTTCTCTATAGCTTTTAAACTCTGGATTAACCAATTATATTCTTTTCTGTTATTATAATCATCTATATTAGGACTTACTATTTCCATATACGTCTCTGCTATAGTACTTAAATCTTCAACAAATTCCTCATATGATTTTTTACTAGATTTAATATGTTTTTTAAAAGAATCATATAGCTTTGAATTAGTTGTCTTTTGATATTTTGAAATCCAATAATGCCTATAAAATGTAGCAAATCCAATATTGGGATTTCTACTTCTCAATGTAGTTTTAATTCCCTCCCATTTACTTTCTATAATCTTATCCTTTGCATTATCGTCAGCATGAAATTTAGAATATATACTATTTTTAATTAAATCAATACTCGCAAGGTTTTTTCCCTTTGCATTCAATATTTCAAATATCTCATAAGCCGAATCTTTTTCTTCCGTTAAAATAGATATAACATTCATCTGAAGGATCTGATCTCTAATTGCTATCAACAAATCTTTATAAAGAGTGTTTTCATTGAAATCATATTTCCCTTTTAACTTCATCTCCTCCAACTCTGACTCAAAATAATTATAGGTTTGTTTTATGTTAATTTCTTCTTCGGTTGCAGGTTCAACATCAGTTTTTTCAATTGACTGAACATATGCTTCAAAATATGGGTATGAGGTAATACTTTTTAACTTAGGAATAGGACTTCCATAATCATCTTTTGTTTTAATATATTTAAATGTTGCTTCTGCTAAATCTTCTTCTTTTATATTTTTGAATTTATTGGTTAGAACTGATAACAATATAGTAATAACTGTAAGTCTTTGTTGACCATCAATAACTTCTATACTTTCATCTTTTTTTTCAGATCCCGAGAAAACCATAGTGCCTATAAAATAATCTGTGTTAATTAGCTTTTTATCTTCCTGTTTTATTCCTTCAAGTATATCTATAAAAAAGGTGTTATAGTAATACTTATCCCAGCTATATTCTCGCTGAAAATTCGGAATACTCATCATAGGATATGAACTAAACATTGTTTTAATTGTTTTTTTTTCTGGTGTAAATTTCATTTTACCTTCCTCCTATTAATAATTTTTCTATAATTTTAGTCCTTAAACCCAGTGTTCATCGTTACTATCTGCCGTTGTCGTAATTATGACGCGAGATCCACCTGTTAATCATATGGTCATATCAATACTTACAGCTAATAAATTTTCCGTCTATTCAAGTAGATTGTTAATTCTATAAACTGGGATTTAGAAATCTACATATTTGAAAAATTCACCTCTTAGAAATACTCGTTTTACTATTAGTATTCTTCTTTATTTAAATATAAATTGCAATAGGAATTACAATAACAGCAGGACCAGTTATTTTTGTTTTCAACTCAGGCAAATTGAATTGTTGCATATCAGTTGTTTTAAATGCTGAAAACATCTCATTTAATAATTCTTCTGATAGGATAGATAATGAAGTTTTTCTAAGAAGATCAATGTTTTCCGTATCTTTTTCACATATGGATATTACTTTACCAAGAACTTTAAAACGACCACCAATAATTTCCGATATATTGTCATTTGTAAGATATTGTTCTTGTACCGATAGCACTGTCATTCCTTTGGAATCAGACAAAATAAAATCAATTGTACCACTATGTTTTAACTCATTAGCAAATGACTCAATTTGTTTTATAGTTTCATTTTCTTTTTGCTTTTGATTATTTGCCTGTTTTTTATTACCTAGCTGTGGTTTTTCAGCAAAAATTTCCACCATACGAAAAAGGTCAATAAAAATATCCATATAATTTATTAGCGGATTTTTTTGTAATTCTCCTTCAACTTCAATAAAATCACCTACTTTCATTTTAGAAAAATTAAAATCTGAATTCAACATTTTATGTTCTAACAAAAATCCACGGAACTTGGACAAAAGAGAAACATTTGTGTGTACCTTTTCTTTAACAACACTTTCATTTTCACCCTTGTTTCCATCATGGCTTAATTCACCAGAAATATTAATTCTTAATAGTTTACTTAAAATCGTAGCAGATGTTGAAACTCCTGCATCGACCTTTTGAGCAGAATGATTTTCTTTATGTTCTGTATAATTGACCTGACTCACCATTGAAAAACCATCTTCCATAATAGCAAGCATATCTAAAACAATTTTTTCATTTATATATATCGGAACAATGAGTCTGTCTAAATTTATATCGTTCATTATTTTAATTCCTTTATTGCTTCTCTTTTTCACTTGCAAATTTAAATTTGTTTAGCTTTTTATTCTTTGAAAACAATTATTTCTTTTCTTCTAATCTTTTGATACCACTTTCATTAAGTTTTTCAAGTGACATCAGTTGAGTTCTTGCAAGCTTTCTAAGTTCTATCATTCTTTCTTTTGGGTTCATTCCTTTATCACTAAGAACTGCATTGTAGCTTTCCATATTGGCAAGTACCAATAATTCATTTAAACTTGCATAGTCTATCATATTACCCTTTTAATCTAGATTTTCTTCCTGCCACTGTTTTGCTCTTTTGTTAAATAAGGCAACATTGAGCATATCTGCTTCACTTGCGTATTTATAGGATAATTACTAGTTTGTTAGATCTCTTAAGAGATATTCTTTAATTGCATCTGATTTAAGTCTTTTATAGTCTTGAATAATGTAAAGCTTAAATTCTGGCGAAATCCATAAAGCAAATTCCATTGCTATATCAGTATGAGTAAATGTGCCTCCATATCGTCCTGACTTAGAAACAATACCTATTGCATTTGTCTTTTTAATCCAATTTTGTGGTGACAATGTAAATGCGTTACTACCTGCTTCATTTCTAAACCTATCGAATTCGATAGGTTTAAAATCTGGATTATGCATTGATTCTCATAAACCTAAAAACTGAATATTGTCTTTGCCCCTCAACCAGTTATTAATAACAATAAATGGTTCATCACTTTTATATCTTTCAATATCCGTTAAACTTATATAGTCATTTTTAAAGTCTTCAGTATAAATTTGAATAGCAAAACCTTTTGCTTTAATCATGTCTTTTTTCACCTTAGACATGTGAATTCCTCCTTTATGCTGATGTACTGTTTACAACATTTATTTCCGTAATAACTGCTCTAAACAGCAAACCACTATTCATTTTTTTGATTTTAAACTTTGGTAGAAGGTCTAAAATCCTTGTATTTACTTGACTATTTGCCTGTGTCATTATTATGACACGAAACCCACAAGCAGGATCATAAACACGGCCTCTATAAGGCTTTAATATTTCTACAATCGTTTTTACGATGCTGGTCGGAGTATAAAACTCACCACCTCGTTTTCCTTCATATGCCGCAAATTGTTCAATACAATATTCATAAGCACGCCCAAGTATATCTTTTTCATTCTCACCTTCATACATTTTAATATTGGTAAAAATGTCTACAAATTCCCCTAAAACTCGCTTATCTAAGTCTAGACTGACATAGATCTGAGGAAGGACATTCTCTAGACTAGGATTATCCTCTTCAATTTCACGCATAGCCTCATCCAAGACTGTGCCAATTTCCGAAGAATGGGCATGACTCGCAATAAATTGCCATCTAGCTATTTCAGGGACAAAGAAAATGTTCTCCTCTGAATATGCATCAGGATCATTCTCAAATCCGTCACCCTCTGCAAGTAATTGTTGGTATTTTTCTTCAAAAGCATCTGATACATATTTTAAAAAGATTAGACCAACAATAACTTTTCTGTACTCTAACGCTGAAATGTGCCCCCGAAGTGAATCTGCAGCATCCCATAGTTCCTTTTCAAATCCAATATTTGCGTTTGATTTTTTCGCCATTTTATACTCTTTTCCTATTTTAATCACATCCATTTTACCATATTTAAAGTAAGTTAAAAAGCACCATTCGGTGCTTTTTAGTTTATCAATAGTTTAAAATAGCCATCCTATTGTTTTCTCCCCCATCTCTAGTTTCAACAGAAAGGCTTTTTTATCAAGACCGCCGGCATAACCGGTCAGCTTGCCATCACTCCCGACAATCCGGTGGCAGGGAATCAGAAGGGAAATGGGATTATGACCGATGGCACCACCGACTGCTCTAGCAGAACCAATCTTACCGTACTCGGCTTGTAATTTCCGTAGAATGTCTGAATAGGTAGCCGTTTGTCCATAGGGAATCTTCTGCAGCACTGTCAGAACCTTGCTTCTAAACTCAGTCACTTGAGGTGCCAATGGAATTTCATCTGTCGCGGGATTTTCTCCCTTAAAATAAGCATCCAGCCAAGCAGAGACGCGTCGGCTGACTTCTGTCTCTTCCTGTTGCGCTTGCTCCAAATCGTAGCCTGCCCCAAAATATTTCTGGCCATCCAGCCAAAGCCCCAACAAGGCATTTGCGTCTGTCAAGATGAGAATCCGGCCAATCGGTGATGCATAATAAGTCTTGTACATAGTTTTTCTTTCTTTTAACTTCTTGATATGTCTTATTATACCACTCTTGTCTTAACTTTAGCCACAATCCCATCTGGGTCTGTGACTTCTAGCTCTTGGGAGCTAATCCATCGGACTGGCGCTTGCAGCTCCAGAGCATTTTCATAAATTGCTACTAACTCTTCTTTTCCTTGAACTTGCGCTTCAAAATAGGCTAGTCCCATTTGCTTAGGTTGGCGATGATTCAAGTGAGAACCTCCCCATTCATTAACTGCTAAATGATGATGGTAGTTTCCTGATGCCAGCCAGCTAGCAGAAGGTACAGAAAATTTATCCTCCAAGCTTAGAAGCTTTTGGTAAAAATGACTGGCAGCTCTGCTATTTTTCACAGACAGATGGACATGGCCCATACGAGTGCCCTCTGCAATACTAAACGGTTGGACTTCCTGACCTAGTTCATAGATTTCTTGAGCCGCGAGCGCTTCCGTCACTCCGATAATGCGACCATCCTCTCGAATATCCCAATCAGCCTGAGGCTTGTCCCGATAAAGCTCAATGCCGTTGCCTTCTGGGTCTTCCAGATAAATGGCTTCACTATAACCGTGATCCGCCCCTCCAACCATAGGAACTTTACTTTCTGATAAATGCTTCAGGATATCCGCCAAGGCTTGACGGCTTGGAAGCAAAAGCGCCAGATGATAAAGACCGTAAGCCGACTTAACGGACTGCTGGTCACTGGTTACTAAGAGTCTCACCAGCACTTGTCCGTTCCTGCCCAAAGCCACCTGTCCATCCTGCTCTTCCAAAAGTTCCAGACCTAAAACTCGCTGATAAAAATCCTTTTGTCTTGCTAGGTCGGCTACATAAAGTGCCACCTCTCCTAGATAAATCTTGCTTTCATATTCAAAAGTCATATACTTTCTCCTCTCTTTAATTTTAAATGTCAGCAGTTTTCCTGCTCAATCTTTTTTTATTTTCTCAAAACAGAGATAGGTTCCTTGATATGGATTTCCACATCTCTATTTGCTCCGAAAGATTATTTTAAATTATAATCATTTATATTACATCTACTAGTATAGCACATCTTAATGTAATGTCAATGATTACATCTTGGGATATTATTCACCAAAAAAAACAATCTGCTCACTGGGAAACAGATTGTTCTTTAATTTCTTTTTCGGTTGCTTCAACGACCTCGTCAAGGCTGGTCTGAGCCAATTCAGCTTCCATGGCTGCCTGAATAGCCGCCAAGCGGTCGTCTAAGACATTGTGAATGTTCTTGCCGATAGGACAGTCTGGATTGGGCTTGTCATGAAAGCTAAAGAGCTGGCCGCTCTTGCCTAGACACTCAACCGCACTATAGACGTCCAACAGACTAATATCTTTCAAATCTTTGGCAATCTCTGCTCCTCCAGTCCCACGAGCAACAGTAATCATTCCTGCATTATTGAGCTGGGACAGGGTCTTGCGGATGATAACTGGGTTGACGCCGACACTGCCAGCAAGGATATCACTTGTCAGTTTTTGTTTTTTTCCCTCCAAAGCCAGGACAATCAGCATATGGGTGGCAATGGTAAAACGGCTAGAAATCTGCATTTTTTCTCCTCCCTTATCATTTTCTCTCACTATTATATCTCAAAAATGGTGTAACTTCAAGAGTTACGACTGGACTTTAAGAAAGCTGCAATCTCATTCGCATAGCCTTCCCGCTCACTGATTTCCCGCAGCAGGTCGTGGTTGTGGGTATGGTGAATACCATTGACCAAACTCTCCCGATAAATCTCATAGTAAGGCAAGTGGAGCTCCCGAGCCAATCGCAGTTCCTGCTCCACATCGTAGGCTACGCGCCGCAGGTCGACATCAGCCAGACCCGTCTCATCAATCTCTAAAATGGCATACTGGGCTCGCAAGTCCTGGCGCAAAGCCGAATCTAGAAAGAATGGCTGACCAATAGAGCCGGGATTGATAATCAGCTGGCCCTTAGTCCCATAACGAAGAAACTGCTGGTGAATATGACCATAAACAGCGATAGCGCAGTCATTTCCCTCAAAAAGGCGGTCGAAATCGCTCTGCTCGCCAATATGAATCAGCTCCCGCCCCCAATTCTTATCTGGCAGATGGTGGCTAACCGCAATCTTCATGCCTTCTACTTCTGTCAAGACCTGTAGAGGAAGTTCCTGCATATGGTCAATCTCTTCAGGACGGATTTCCTCTAGAACAAAATGGCAGAGCCGGGTCAGGTAGAGATGGCTGGGACGAGCCAAATCCAGCTTTTGGTGCAGGGCATGCCAGAGACTGTCTTCCCAATTCCCTCTGACCTGGAGGCTGATATGCAGCTGCTCCATCCTATCTAAGATATTTCTGCGACCGGTTCCTGGCAGGAGCAAGTCCCCCAAAAACCAATAATCTGTCACCTGCTGGCTTTCCGCATCCGCCAGTACTGCTTCCAAGGCTGTGCTATTCCCATGCACATCTGATAATAAGGCAATTTTTCGTGTCATCGTGCGTCTTTCTCTTTCTTTACAAGGAATATTATATCAAAGTTCAAAAAAACTTCCACCCATCAAGTGAGTGAAAGTTTTGAAGTGTTTTTTTATCAATCAACAGACTTAAGTGCTTCCAGCATATCTACCCGTCTGAGACGGTAATTGACAAAGAAGCCAAGCAAGGTCAGGATAAGAGTCACTGCAGTTAGAGGAAACAGATAGACTGAGGGACTTACTTGAGGGTTTAAGCTGATAATGCTAGGCGCAACCTTCTCAATCAAAAAACGATGCAGGAAGAAACCGCCTAGAAGTCCAACTACCATCCCAATTACTGACAGAATAATGGTCTCTCGATAGATATAAAGTGTCACTTCCTTATTATGAAAGCCCAGAACCTTAATGGTAGACAGCTCGCGAATCCGCTCAGCCACATTGATATTGGTCAGATTGTAGAGAATGACAACTGCTAGAAGAACAGAGATCACCACCAAAATAAGCATCGTGTTATTAAGAGAATCAGCTAGAACGTTGAACTGCTTCACCATGCTAGCATTTTGGGAAACACTCTTGACAGACTTGAGGCTCATAAATTCATTGGCCTTGTCGACAATATTTTTACTAGAAGAGTCCTTGAGCCGCACTAGATAAGTATTTTTATCGGGCTTTTTCCCGTAAATTTTCTGGTAGTCAGTTGCCTTCATGAAGGCAAAATGACCAAAATGATTCTCATTGACTGCTGCAAGCTTGACAGACTTGCCATCCAGCTCTATACTGCCACCGGGGCTAACTCCAGCTATGCGGGCCAATTTATCCGAAACCACTGCACCGTCCTTGAGAGTTAGCTTTTGCTGCTTGTCGGGACTTTCTAACGAGATGAACGGTTCAAAATTTTCCTTGTCCGTAACCATCAAAGTGACTGACTCTGTCTCTTTTTTTCCTTTGTATTTCTCTGTCAAGGTTTCACTATAGATCTCCTGATAATCAGCAATCGAGCCATCAGCCAACATCTTTTTCAGCTTGTCTTGCTCAGCTTGATTCTCCCCAGGATTGACAGCGACAATCAAGTCGTATCGCAGAATCTCCTCAAACTGACGTTTGGGAATACCACCAATAGAAGATTGGAGTCCTAAACCGGCAAAGAGCAGGGCAACAGAACCCGCCACACCAAAGATGGTCATAAACATCCGCTGCTTATAGCGAAAGATATTGCGAGCTGTGACCTTCTGAGTAAAGCTAAGATGTCGCCAGATAAAGGACAGTCTTTCCAAAAAGATCTTGGAGCCTTTGACCGGTGGCTTGGGCAAAAGCAAGTGAGCTGCTTCTTCTGTCAACTCCCGTCTTGCCACCAAATAGGCAGGGAGAACACTGGATAGAAGGGAAAGTCCCAGGGCCAGTAAACTATAGGAAATATAAAAATAAGCATGAGGGGCAGAAAGCACCATCCCTCTGGTAATAATAGAAGAAATCACACCTGACAAGAAATAATGTCCCAACAGAATTCCTATGAGGGTACCTAGACTCCCCGCCACCAAACCGTAAAGAGCAAACTTTCGAATGATATCTCGACTATGATAGCCTAGAGCCTTAAAGACACCTGCATTTGTTCGCTCTTCATCGACAAAGCGAGTCATGGTGGTAAAGGTCACCATAGCTGCCACCAGATAGAGCACCACCGGGAAGATATTACCAATCGACGCAATACTATTCATGGAGTTTTTATACATATGATAGCCATTGCCACCTGACAGGGACTTGCGGTCATAGCTATGATAGGCAGGCTCTTTCAAACGACTCAAGTCTGCCTTAGCGCCAGCTAGCTTGTCCTTGCTAGTTGATAAGTCTTTCTCTGCCTGTGCGAGGTCTGCTTTTTTCTGATTGAGCTGGGACTCAGCTTCCTGAATCTGCTGCCGGCTCTGACTGAGCTGATCGGGAGCTAGGATAGAAGCGGATTGAGCTGCCGCTAGCTGGCTTTTTTGCTGGTCTAGCTGACTCTGAGCTTGCTCTAACTGTTTTTTCCCTTGGCTCAGTTCACTCTCGGCCTGACTAATCTTATCTTCACCATCCTGAATGGTGCTTTTGGCATCCGCCTCTAATCGCTTAAACCGGGCCGCTACATTATCTTCAAGGCTCTTGTCCAAAGCAGTCTGGTGCTCCTCCAAACGCTCCTGATAACTTGCAGAGAAGGGAGCCAGCTTTTCTAAATCATGATAGCGCAGGCGGGCAATACTGTAAACATCTGTATCAAAGACCTTGGGGCTGACTACAGCATAGGCTGATAAAGCCCCGCTGCCACTAGTCGCATTGCCCAGATTTCTATCAGACCAGAGCTCTGCCGAATTGACAAAACCCACAATCTTATAAGTCTTGTTTTTCAGAACTGACCGACTGCCTGCTTTCTCGGTCAGATCAATCTCCTGGCCAAGCTTGTATTTTTTAGACCAAAAGCTAGCTAAGGCAATTTCTTGCTCATTCTTGGGAAGACGGCCGGAGGTCACTTGAAAGTTTGAAATATCCTTGGTATCTGAGAATACTCGGAGAGCCTCCTCGTCTACGGTGACATCTGTCAGATAGCCAAACTCGACATCAGCTCCCTTAATAGCTTCCAACTCTTTCTGATCCGCCTTATCCAAACCATAGTCCGCCATAACAGCCAAGTCCATGGTTCGTTGCTCTTTCAAGTAATCTGTTGCTGTTCTGCGCATATTGGGTGGAGCGACCTTAAGTCCCACGAGAGCTAAAGAGCCCAGCATCATGAGGATTAAAATAGATAGGAAACGTCCTTTTGAGCTAGTGAAGGAGCGCAGAATATCTTTCCAATAAATCTTTCTCTTCATATCAATACTCCAATGTACTTATATCCTGAGGCTCTTCATTGACTGTAACACTCTTGACTCTCGCATCGTGCATGCGGATAACCCGGTCAGCAATGGGAGCCAAGGCAGCATTATGGGTCACGATAATAACTGTCGCTCCTTGATTGCGGGACATATCCTGTAAGATTTGTAGCACTTGCTTGCCAGTATTGTAGTCCAGAGCCCCTGTCGGCTCATCGCAGAGCAAAATCTTGGGATTTTTTGCCACAGCCCGAGCAATGGACACCCTCTGCTGCTCCCCACCTGATAGCTGAGCAGGAAAGTTATTGAGGCGTTTTTCCAGACCAACTGCGGTCAGAGCTGCCACTGGATCTTGAGCGTCCTTGACGATTTCAGAAGCCAATTCGACATTTTCCTTAGCCGTCAGGTTAGGCACCAAATTATAAAACTGAAAGACGAAGCCCACGTCATTGCGGCGATAGTCCGTCAGCTGGTGAGAATTGTAGTCAGCAATATTCTGTCCGTCTATCAAGATGTCTCCCTCATCATTGATATCCATACCGCCAAGGATATTAAGAACTGTAGACTTACCGGCACCAGAAGCACCCAGGATAATAACCAGTTCCCCCTTTTCAATCTCAAAAGAAATATCGTGATTGGCGACTATTTCCGTATCCCCCATCTGATAACGTTTAAAGCTATGTTTCATTTCAATATAAGCCATATCGTTTCTCTCCTTTTCAAACCCTATCTCCTTAAATCAACAAGGTGTTGATTCTAAATCACAGATATTATATAATGAGCTTAGATAAAAAGCAATAACCAAAATTCAACAAAGTGTTGATTTAAGCAAAAAGGGAAGAAAAAATGATCCAGAAAAGAAAAACCAGCACTAAGGAAGACATCAAGGAAGCCTTGATTCAGCTGCTTTCAGAAGAAAAATTCGAGAACATCTCTATCAGTAAGCTCTGCAAGCGGGCTGGGATTAATCGCGGCACCTTCTACCTCCACTACCAAGATAAGTATCAGATGGTTGATAGTCTCAAAAGTGACATTATTTCCCAACTTTCTAGTTATAGTATGTTTGAAGTGGAGAACGAATATCCCAAAAAATTAATGATAGCAAAATTTCATATACTGCGCGCTAATGAACGTCTTATCAATGCCCTGACCAGAAGCCATTATATTGACTTTCGAGAGGCTATTCGGGAGTACATAACCACTATCATTCTGAGTGACAAGCAAGAGACTGCTACCCAGCGTTTTTTAGAGGAGAACTTTCAGATTCCTCCGAAATATGCACTGGAAATCTTCCTATCCAGTGTTGAGGGGATTATTTCTCTTTGGATAGCTGGCGGAGCTCAAGAAGAACCTGAAGAACTCACTGACATAATTTTGACTACTTATAACTATGACTATTTGAGATAAGGGCTCTAGCTTGAAGGATGACCTAGACAAAAGTCGTTTTTTCCACTAAGAAAGGCCGGACATATTGCTCGGCCTTCTTTTTATTTTAGATTAGTTTTTCTTTGTTTTCTTCAAAAGGAAGAAGACTCCTGCTAGGATAATCAAGCCAGCAAGGCCCATGATGGTGACTTGCTCACCTGTTGATGGCAGGTCTTTTTTCTTGGCCTTGACGGACTGCTCATTTCGATACTGCACTTGATAGACAGAGAAATGATTGGTCGTGAAGCTGATAGTCTGGTTTTGATTAACCGTTACATCAAACTTCTCAACCTGCTTGCCATTTTCATCCAGAGCATAGACGGCATCTACTGGCAGGTCCTTGCGAACTGGAATCGTCACAAGGGTCGGACTGACCTGATGCACTGGCTGACCATTCGGATCGGTCAAGCGAATGTCATAGGTATCTGTCGGCTGATTCTTGCTTTCCAGTTTTTGCACAGACAGCTGAAGACCGCCCTTGACTAAGTCAGCATTTTTCAAGCGAATACCAGTTGCAACATCCACCAAGCTGTCATCTTCTACATTGACTTCCGTCCGTGTATCAGAACTGCTAGAAGTTGCTGAAGAGGAAGAACTGGATGAGCTTTGAGATGACGAAGAGCTGCTAGAATCTTTGCTGGAGCTGGAAGGAGTAGTTTTTGTTGCTTCCTTGATTTTAGCTTCCATTTCAGCTTCTAGCTCTTTCATTTCCTTAAAGACTTGCGCTGCTCGAGCCTGTGTTTCTTCTGTAACTTTTGCTGAGGAGTCTGGCAGAGCTGCATTGGCTGCATCTAGAGCATTTTGTTCCTCAATAAAGCGGGCTTCCAAGGCCTTCCATCTGTCTTGGACAGAAGTACCAAAGAGGTCTTGATGCTTGGCTGCCATATCGTAGATATGAGATGCTACCCAGTACCAAGAGTCTGGACTGTAGCCAGTTGTGTTGACCTTATAAGCATCGTAAGTATCTGTGATATTACCATTATAAGGCAGGTAAGGTGAGAAGCGAGGGCTGCCTACCGCTAGCCACATAGTGCCTCCGCCCATATTGGCTGGAACGCCGTCTTTAAGCTGGAAGATATGAGCTTCCATGACATTTGGGTTGCCCAGCGGATATTTGTAAACAGGATCTGTCGTACCGCGTTGTGGCAGCCCTTTACCATCTAGCTCCATTTGGTCCAGCGGTTTGAACTGAGTGCCCTCAAAGCGATTGCGCTGCATAGCCATGACATCTGCTACACTGATCTTTCTGTCTGTGGAGTGCATGAGATCAAAGTAAGAGTCGTTATAAGACACGGCCGCATTTGGATCCAGACTGGTGATACCTGCCCAGGCACGTGAACGATCTGCCTCTGCCATCGGTGGATTGTAGGACTGAGAAATATGGAATTTTCCGTCAATTTCTTTATAAGAATTAGCCTGCTTGGCTACATCCTGAACACCCTTTGATGCAATAACATTTTCTGTATCGTCAAAGTCAACACTGCCCAAGAAGAAAGTATTAGGAAAGACTGCATACTTGTCATCTGGGAATTTAATAGCAACATATTGGTGACCAGATAGGATTTCCATATACCAGACACCGGTCTTGTCAGCAATGGTGATAATATTCCCCTCTGCTGCTCCCTGCTCTCTGACAATTTGTGCCATCAGCTCCACACCCTGACGGGCTGTCTGAACATGGGGCAGAACGACGGTTGTCAGGATAGACTCTGCCAAGCCATTTTCTACATAAGGATCCACTTTTTGGATGGCATCATTGGCCTTGGCAGAAACTGTCGCAGAAATCGAAACACCGTATTCATTGAAGCCAACCTCGTCAAAAATACCTTGGGATGGGGTCACATCTGATACCGAAGTATACTTGTAGCTTTCTGCCGGCAGGGTCCATTCAAAGCCGTTGGTTTCATCGACCAGCTTGGCACCACTCGCATTGGTCTTTCTCGGATGAACCAGAAAGACCTTATTGTGATTGGGCTCCAAGTCCTCTGTCCGACCGTAAAGCGTCGTGCCGTCTGCAGTCAGGTCTTTCCCGACGATAAATCCTGTGCAGGCTTCAACCACTTGGAAAGGAAAGAGAAAAATGGTCGAAAGAGCTAACAAGGAACGAAACAATATTTTTTTCATAAAAATATCTCCTTTGTTTTTTTGTAAAAAATTACAAAATTAAATACTATATTCAGTATAGCCTTTTACTCCAGGTTTTGCAAGCGATTACAAGTTCTTGTTTTATATATTCCCTGAAAATTATTTAAATTTCTAAATCTGTCTTTTTCTCCTTCAAAACCAGTCGGTAAACTTCTATAAAAGTAGCAACGAGAAAGGCAAATAAGAATCCGACAACAATGTTAATCCGATGCTCTGTTTCGAAGAAAGGAGAGTTCCAAATAAAGTGATTAGCAACTGTTGATACGACGCACCAGAGACCAAAGAGGCGGTATTTCTTGTAAGCCGTGGAGAAGAGAAGATAAACTCCAACGGTTACCACTGCTGTATAGAGAGTATGTGAAGCCAATCCGCCAGCAATTCTTCCAACTGCTTCTAAGGATCCACTATATTCTCCCCCGAAAGTCACTCTGGATACATAGGCAATATCTTCTATGACTTGAAAGCCAAAGCCCGAACTTAGCCCAGCAATGAAGACTGACTGAATATCCTTGCGCCCCAAAATGTAGAGAGCTGCAAAAGCTGTCAGAGACTTGAAAAATTCCTCTGCAAAAGGAGCTGTCAGTGCATTGGTCCAAGCATTGAAAACAGCAGGATCCTTGATAAAGTTAGAGTTAATAATATCAATCAAGCTATTGCCTGCAAAACTTAGCCAGCCAGAGATAAAGGCACCTCCAAAGAGGGCTGTTCCTAGAACAATCGTCTCAACCGATAACTTTTTGGCGAGTTTTTTAATCAAGAAATAGAAAGGCAGGAAAAAGGCAGCTAAAACAGCAAAGTTCAGAACCAAGTCGCGGCCAGCTTCTAAGGTGACATCCTTCTCCGCCATGCCCCCAAGCTCAAACTGCAAGCCAATACCAGCTAGGACTAAGTAGATATAGAGAGCAATTCTTCTTGTTTTATTCATGACTGTCTGCTCCTTTTCTATTTTTTCCTTTGACAAGATAAATGGCTATTCCAATCACAGTCAAGACAAAGATACCTCCTGCAATAGCAATATCGTAGTCAAAATCTTCCAGACGAATTGTCTCCTCTGTGTCAGAGTCCTCTGACTCCTCAATCTCTTCTAAAGCACTTGTACCATATTCAGCCACGACCTTATCTTCAGCAATCTTCTGGATTTCCTTGAGGCGCTTAAAGACTAAATCCGCTCGCTCCATAGAATCCTTTGTTGCTTTCAGACTAGCTTGTTCTGGCTGTTCAGACAGACTAATCTGCTCGCTGTCATGAGCAGGCTGTTCCTCCATCCATTGGCTTTCCATACGCTCAATTTCACTGCGAATAGAGCCATCTTCAAATAGTTCTGGATATTTTGCAACCAAATCATTGATGCGGCTAACAGTCCAATACCAGGAATTCTCATTATAAGCTGTACTCATTTCTTGATAAGGCTGAGAGGTATTGCTGATATTGCCATAGTAAGGGAGGTAGGGCGCATTGCGCGGACTTCCCATGGCTAGCCAAAGAATTCCTCCTCCAGTAGAGGCAGGTAAATGATCCTTGAGCTGGAAGATGTGAGCCTCCATGACATTTGGATTGGAGATAGGATATTTATAAACTGGGTCTGCTTTGGTTTTATCTGGAATCCCTTTCCCATCCAACTCCATCTGATCTTGCGGTTTGAAGTCTGTTCCTTCCAAGCGATTGCGCTGCAAGTTCATGGCATCACGCAGACTAAGCTTGTCGCTGGTTGAGTGCATGAGTTCAAAGTATTCATCGTCATATTGCACATCTGCATTGGGATCCAGCGCCTTGATACCAGACCAAACCCGAGAGCGGTCAGCTTCAGCCAGCGGCGGATTATAGGACTGAGCTACATGAAAGCTCCCATTTATTTCCTTATAAGTCCCCGCATCACGCGCTGTTTTCTCAAGATCAGCTGAAAGAATCGTATTTTCACTACCATTTTGATCTAAACTGCCTAGGAAAAATGTATTGGGAAAAACAGCGTATTTGTCATCCGGAAACTTGATGGCAGCGTATTGGTGGCCAGAAAGGATTTCCATATACCATACACCCGTCTTGTCAGCAATCGTCACGATATTGCCTTCTGCTGCACCTTTTTCTCTGACAATTTTGGCTAAGAGCTCCACTCCCTCTTTGGCTGTTTTCACATGAGGCAGGACTACAGAAGTTAAAGCAGATTCAGCGATACCATCCTTAACATAAGGATCTACTTTTTGAATATCATCATTAGCACTGGCTGAGACTGTCGCAGAGATAGAAACGCCTTCCTCATTAAAACCGGCCTCATCGAAAACTCCCTGCTCTGGTGTCACATCCGGTACGGCCGTATACTTGTAGCTAACAGCTGGCAAATCAAAGCTAAAGCCATTGGTTTCATCTACGAATTGATCACCAGCCTTGTTATACTTGCGCTCCCGCACCACAAAATTCTTGTTGTGATTGGGCTCCAGGTCCTCTGTTCGACCATAGAGAGTCGAACCATCCGTCGTCAAATCCTTCCCGATAATAAATCCGGTACAGGCTGAGACAGCCTGAAAAGGGAAGAGTGTAAGAAGCATCAAGGCTGGAATAGCCCAACTGAAAAATTTCTTTTTCATCAGTTTCTCCTTTGTATATTAATTGATAAAATATTTATCGCATATTTAGTATACTATTCTCTTACCATGGTTGCAAGCGTTTCCAAAATCTCTTCTACCGCCTAAAATGAATAAATTCCCCTAGGAAAAAATTACTCTAGCTCTATACCTAGTAGCCCCTCCAAACCTCTTGTATAAATTTCCATAGATGTATATCAAGCTGCATAAAAATTTTTTTGTAAAAGAAAAAAGCCAGATAAAATCTGACTTTAAAGACACGTGGCTGCGGAGGCACAACCCGCAGCCGCGCAAGTGTCGCAGGAAAGAATGGATAGGAGAAAAAGAATGAACTTCTCTCCTATTACCAAACTGGTTGTGCTTCATAGCTTAGATTATTTTACCATCTTCTCTAGACAAGCAATCTTACCATACGCTGACCCGCTTATCTGGAGCCAGATACATGGCATCGCCTTCCTTGATTTCTGGATATGTTTCATAAAAGTCCTCTACATTTTTGAGCTGCTGGTTGACCTGTAGCTCGGCCGGAGCATGGACATCCACCTTCAAGAGAAGTTGGTTAAATTGCAGACTGGCCTTGCTTCTCCAGATATTGGCATAGTTTTCAAAGTAATTCTTCAAGTCTGCATCTGGATATTTCTTTTTAACGACTTCTAGAGTAGCTGAAAGTCCACCCGCATCGGCTACATTTTCTGTTACCGTAAGCTTGCCATTGACCTTGCCGCCGTAGATTTCAATACCATCCCACTGCTTGGTAACAGCTTCAATTTTCTTGTCAAAAGCTTTCTTATCTGCTTCTGTCCACCAATTGTTCAAATTCCCCTCTTCATCAAAGTTTGCACCGTTTGAGTCGAAGGCGTGAGTAATCTCATGACCAATAACCATACCGATACCGCCGTAGTTCTTTTCCATCTCTTGCTTAACATCAAAGAATGGATTCTGCAGGATTGCGGCTGGGAAGTTGATACTGTTATTTTCCTGTGAGTAGTAAGCGTTGATATCATAGGAAGGCATCACCCACTCGGTCTTGTCTACTGGCTCAGAGAAGTGCTCAACATCATATTGATTTTTTGCCTGACTCAAAGCAATTGCATTTTCAAAGAAGGATTTCTTGTCGTCCACTTTCAAGGCCTTAGTCACTTCGCGAACTTTTTCAGGATAGCCGATATAGAGTTTCATGGTATCCAGCTTCTTGACTGCTTTCTGCTTGGTTTCTTCTGACAGCCATTCGTTTTTCAGCATACGTTCCCGATAGACTTCCTTGATATCCTTGACCATTTGGGTCACTTCTTGCTTGGCTTCCTCACCGAAATATTTGCGTCCATAGTAAAGACTGAAGACATCTGAAAAAGTTCCTGTTGTCAGATCGTATGCTGCATCTTCTTTTGAAGTTGCTTCCTTAGTACCTTGCAAGGATTTTTGGTACTCTGCAAAAATCAGCCGATAGTCATCGGTTAGAAAACTAGATGCTGATGCTGCCTGCTTCACAAGCATCCAAGATTTGATCTTGCCAAAGTTCTTGTCATTAACTACCTTGGCAAAATTTTCATAATATTTAGGATTAGGAACGTTGACATCACCAGCTTCCTGGCCTAGATAGTCATTGATAATATCGTGAAACTTAAAGGTATCAGAGTAGGCATTGATGTCTTCTGCCGTCTTAAGATGGTGAAGATTTTTAATTTCCGAAGCTTCTTCATTGCTTTGGGCATACTTGGCCAATTCTCCATCAAATTCTAAGGCTTCTTTGACGATCTTTTCGCTGTCTTTTTCACTGTAGCCTAGCTTTTGAAAGGCTTCTTTGAATGCTTTTTCCAGCGGATCCATCATCCTTTTCTTAGCACCTTCATCTTCATAGTAGCTCTTATCCGGCAGCATAAGACTTGGACTGGACAAATTCACTTGTTTCTGATTGGTATTTTCCAGGTTAGAACTAATTTCAAGGGTAAACGGCAGTGCTAGACCACGCTTTTCCCAGTCAACAGCCTTGCTAGCCAGGTCCTTCAGGTCGGACAAATCTTCAATTTCCTTGAGATAGGACTTGAGAGGGGCTAGGCCATCCTTTTCCCGCTGCTTGAAGTCAGTAGCCTGCTGGTAGTATTTGATAAACTCGGGCATGCCTTCAATCGTTGACTCTTCTTTACCAGAGACTAGATTTTTGACATCCGCCTTCATCTTATCCTTGACCTGCTCGTTCAGCTCATAAAACACACCATTAGATGGCTGATCGCTAGGGATTTCTGCCTTTTCCAGCCATTTTTTATTGATGGCTTGATAGTAATTGGTTCTCACTGTGGCATTCTTATCGACCGGTGTCTCCTGAGGGACAAAGGTCTTATAAGCCAAGTAGCCACCGGCAGCCAAGATTAGGCCGGTCACAGTCAACGTAGAAGTTAGAATGATTTTCGTTCTTTTCTTCATGAGTTCCTCCTTGTATATTAAGTAAAATATAATTGACTTTTTTATTTTACTCATTTACTTTAACATATTCTTTTTTCCTCGTCAACAGAAAACTGAAGATCTGGAAAAATTTGCCGCAAGAGGAGAAAATAAGGTCTTTCAGTCTGCTTTTAAAAGTGTTCTGGTCTAGACTCACACTTAAAGAAGAACTAAAGTTTTCTACCAGCTGTCCTGTTGCTTCCAGCTCTTTTCTCTCCCCCTTGCACTTTCTAGTATAGCCTTCAAACTTCAGATATTTCTCAAGAAATTCTAAAATATTTCTAAAGTTTTTTACTAAAATAAAAAAGACTGGGACAAAAATGCCTCAGTCTAGCTTTATTATGTTCAAAAAATATTGAGGCTGAGACAATTTAAATTGTCTCCCAGACCTTTTAAACCAGAACCTCAAAATAAGTGAGCCAAGTTAAATTTTCAAAAATTAACTTCTGCCCTAGCATCTTCTACTGAACCTTTTTAGCCAGCATCGTCGCAAAGCGCAGCTGAATTCGATTGCCATTTTCATCACAGCGATGGAGGTGCCCAGGATTTTCATTGTACTTAACCAGCTCCCAGCTTTTATAATAGTCGGCAAGCTCACCTTCCTTAAAAGTAAAAGGAAAAGGCACAGTGCAAGGAAAGTCTTTTGTATCCATAGCACAGACGATGAGATTATAGCCACCAAGCGCTGTCTGCTCCTGCATATTGCGGATAATATCCGGAATCCGCTCCGCCTGCAGGAACATAAGTACAACAGTGGAAACGATCAAATCATAAGTCTGAGTCAAACTAGCTAAGTTGATGTCGTAGCTACCCACTGGCAGATCTAAATCCTCCTGCTCCACAATGCTCCGTAAGATCTCCAGTGCCAGCTCATTCTGATCTACAGCCGTCACTTCAAAACCCTGCTTGGCCAGAAAGAGAGCATTGCGACCTTGACCACAGCCTAGATCTAACGCCCGCCCTGGTCGGACTGTTTGCATAGCTTCCAAAACCTCTGAGTGAACGGGATTGCTACCGTATTTTTTAGGGAAATAATCCTCAGGCCGACAGTAAAACTCCAAATACCACTCCAAATCATCTGTCAGAGCTTCGACCCGATGCCAAGCTTGGGGCTGGGCAAAAGGATTGTCCTGACCAGCCTCAAAGATGTGCTCAGCCAGCTCCTCACCTTCCTCTGACATCTCAACAAACTTAAGGCGTCCCTTGAGAACAGTGATTTTGCCCCAAGTTCCCTCTTTGGTATTGTGCTTTCTCTTTACCGCTTCTGGCATGGTCTCAGCCGTCCACAGCGGCATACGTTTATAAGCTAACAATTCTTCTGTCATAAAAAATCCTTTCTCTGAAAGCAAACTACGAATAATCTAACTGTCTTTATCATACTCGAAAAGCACAGACTTGACAAGTGGCAAAGTGGCCAGAACTTTTTTGTTTGGCAATTTCAACAACGAACAATTTAAGATGGCTACTGTAGATGAGAATCACTAATATAAACCTAAAAAAGACCGGTCGCCCAGTCTTTTATCTTGTATTAAAGTTCTTCATCTGTCTTGCGATGTCGCGGTTTTGCTCGCGGCGTTTGATGGACTCGCGCTTGTCGTAATCGTGCTTCCCTTTGGCTAGACCCAGGAGCAGCTTAGCATAGCCGTCCTTGAGATAGACCTTGAGCGGCACCAGCGTCATACCAGTTCCCTTGGTCTCCTGCTCCAGCTTTTGGATCTGCTTCTTATGCAGCAACAGCTTTCTGCGACGTTCAGGCTCTTGGTTCCAGATATTGCCCTCTTCATAAGGCGCGATATGGACATTGCTGAGCCAGGCCTCACCGTTCTTGATCTGGGCAAAGCCGTCTTTGAGATTGATGCGGGCAGCCCGGACGCTTTTAATCTCCGTCCCTGTCAGCACCATGCCAGCTTCGATGGTATCCACAATGGTGTAGTCGTGTCTGGCCTTTTTATTTTGCGCGACGACCTTTCCTTCTCCCTTTGCCATGCTTGGCTCCTTTCTTGACTAGTTCCTTGTAAAATGCCTTCTGACTCTTGCCTTTCTTGGACTTCTTATCTTTCTTATCTCTGTAGCCTTTTTCTTTGGAAGAATGGCTGCGCTTGTCATCCTCACGGCGTCTCTTTCTGCCTGACCTGCCTCTGCTACTCTTGCTAGTCTTTTCTACCAGGTCAAATTCACTAGGCAGGTATTCAAAGTCAATCTCGCCTGTAGCCTTATCCGCTCGAACCAGCTTGATGCGAATCTGCTGGCCGACCTTGAAGACCACGCCAGACTTTTCTCCTTGCAGGGTCATCGTCCGCTCATTGTAGCTGTAAAACTCTGGCAGGTTTGTAACATGAATCAAGCCTTCGACCGTATTGGGCAGTTCAACGAAAAGTCCAAACTTGACCACGCTTGAAACTACGCCGTCAAACTCTTCCCAAACAAATTCTTCCATGTACTCAGCCTTCTTCATGGCTTCGACTTCACGCTCGGCTTCGATAGCCCTACGCTCTCGACTGGAAGACTGACTGGCAATCTCTGGAATCACTTGCTCAAAATGCGCTGCTATTTCTTTAGACTTGCCATAATCCCTCACCATCCTATGAACCAGAAGGTCCGGATAGCGGCGAATCGGACTGGTGAAATGCGTATAAAACTCCGCTGCCAGACCATAGTGGCCGTGATTGTGCTCAGAGTAGCGAGCCTGCTGCATGGAGCGCAGAAGCATCATAGACAGGACATCTTCATAAGGCTGGTCTTTGACCGCCTTCATAATATCCTGCAGAGCCTGCTGACTCATAGAGTTAGCCGTCCCGTAAATCCGAATCCCAAAGCTAGAGGCGTAGTCGATGAACTTCTGTACCTTCTCCGCCTTAGGCTCCTCGTGGATCCGATAGATAAAGGGCAGATTTAGCTTAGCAAAATGCTCAGCCACCGTCTCATTCGCCACCAACATAAAGGACTCAATCATGCGCTCAGCAATTCCCCGTTGACGCAGGACAATATCCACCGGCCGACCTTCTTTGTTGACCATGATTTTGGCTTCATTGGTGTCAAAGTTAAGCGCACCGCGTTTAAATCGCATGCTTTCCAGAATCTCATGCAGCTGGATCATGCTGTCAATACTAGGCACAATAACCTTGAACTGCTCAGCCTTTTCCTGGTCCCCAGCGATGATGTTGTTGACATCACTGTAGGTCATACGAAAGGTCGTCTTGATGACTGTCTGCGTAATGGTATGCTTAACCACGCGCCCCTTGGCATCAATCTCCATGATTGCCGACTGGGTCAGCCGGTCCACATTGGGATTAAGGGAGCAGATTCCGTTTGACAGGCGCTCCGGCAGCATAGGCACGACGCGGTCGGTCACATAGACAGAGGTTGCCCGATTGAGGGCTTCCTTGTCCAGCTCAGAACCTTCCTTGACATAGTAGGACACATCTGCGATATGGACACCTAGCTCAAAATTGCCATTTTTCAAGCACTTGATATGAACCGCATCGTCCAAGTCCTTGGCATCTGCCCCATCGATGGTAAAGGTAATCTCATCGCGCAGATCCAAACGCCCTGCCAAATCACTCTCAGTTGGTGCATCTGGAACTCGCTCGGCTTCTTCCAAGACCTTTTCTGGAAATTCGGAGACAATGTCCATCGACTCCAGCACTTCCAGTACATCAATGCCTGGGTCGTTGACATGACCGACTACATCGACCAGGCTCGCCACGAAGAAATCGTGTTTCTTGGTCGGATATTTGTCAATAGCAACCTTGAGTACCTCTGTGCCATCTAAAACCATGGCTGGTTTTTTGACATAAATAGGCTGACGGATTTTCTGATTTTTCGAGCTGATATAGCCGGCATACTTGGGCTTTTCCTCATCCAGAACCAGCTGGCCAACCGCTGACGTCAGGCTGTGCTCCAAAATATCGATAATCTTTGCCTCAGCTGATGTTCCCTTGATCCGGTCTGCCACCTTGGTGATGACTACTTCCACCGTATCGCCATCAATAGCATGATTGACATCATTGCGGCCGACAAAGAGGTCATCCTCTTCCTCATTCAGGGTGACAAAGCCAAAGCCATTCTTGTGAGCATGAAAAATACCCTTGAGCGTCAGACGCTCCTGCTTTTTCTTCTCATAAAGCTCAATCCGCCCCTCGTTATCAAAGCGAATCTGATGCTTTCTTTCCATCTGGGAGATGGTCTTAACCAAGCTACTAAAATCCTTGGAAGACTCTTTCCCCAAAGCAGCCGCCAGCTCATCTACGCTAGCCTGCTGCCTGTCTTTTAAATATTCAATGATTTCTGATTTCATATTCCTCTTCTCTTAATGAGCGTTTTCTTCATCCTTGCTAAATCTCTTTAAAACTTAAAAAATAGGCCAAGACGAAGTCAGAGCCCATTTTATTTACTAGATAATACTGCTAATACCAATGCAATCAGTAGCCAGAAGAAAATCATGATTCCCGTCATACGCTGCATCACAGCTTCAAAACCTCGTGCCTTAGGACGTTCAAACAAGTCGTTAGCACTGGCATCAAACACGTTGCTGGACTGATTTTTAGTTGGCTGCATGAAAATTGCAATGACAATAATAGCTGATAAAATGACTAAAATGGTTAATAATAGGTTGTACATAAATAAAAACTCCTTAAAATCCTATCTATTTTATCATAAAATCTACTTGGATTCAAGATGTAAAGTAACTTTTCTTTCCTTAGGACAATACTTTAAGACCTCAATTTTTTCCGGATGCGTTTTAGTATTTTTGCTGGTCAGATAATTCTGACTGCCGCAGCTGGAACATTTTAAATTTATTTTAACGCGCACTAGATATCCTTCTTTTTAAATAAATTTCGAAAACTAAAGAGATTAGCCAACATACTGACGGCGACCAGCCCTGCTGTTGCATAAAAGACTGAATGATAGCCATAGGCTGCCGCAATGAACGATCCAGACATAGGGCCGACCACTCCACCCAGATAAAAGAAAATCTGATTATAGCTGAAAATCCTAGAGATTCCAAACTTGGGTGTTATCTTGCTTAGCAGGGCATTGACTCCTGGTATCAGCGCACCTGTTCCTAGGCCAAATAAAAAGCGATAAAAGCCCAGCTGCATAGGGGAGCCAGCATTGGCACAGAGCAGATAAATCAGGATTGAATAGAACTGAGCCAGCACTAGAAGCCGGTGATTGCCGATACGGTCTCCCAAACGCCCCAGAATGCTGGAGCTCATCATGCTGGAAAGTCCCATGCTAGAAACGATGAGACCCGAAACAAAGATCAGATTGTCCTTTTGCCCTAGCTCTCTGACATAGAGGGAAAGGATGGGACTGATAGATTGAGCTGCAAACTGGATGACAAAGCTGGTCAGAAAGAGATTCATCAGCATCTTAGGATACCTGAGTTGACGCAGCAATTCCTTAAAGCCTACCTCTTCTTTTCGGGTCACTGGCACAAAATCCTCCCGAATCAAGTAAAAGGTCATCAAGGCTGCCACTAGAAAGAAGCCGCCAATAAGAAGAAAAACATTGCGAATACCGAACATCTCCGCAATCAGACCTCCAATAAAGGGCCCCATAAGATTACCTGCAACGACACCGGTCGAGAGAGTTCCCAGAGCATAACCAGTTTTTTCCTTGGGAGCCTGACTGGCAATCAGAGCTGTACTGTTGGGAACATAACCAGCGAAAACACCGTTTAGAAAGCGTAGGAGCAAGAGCCAGAAAATGTTGGGCACAAAAGCAATGCCGCCCATCGTGAAAACCATAGCAGTAGCTGCACGTATCATCATAGGCTTGCGACCATATCGGTCCGCTAGACTTCCCCATACAGGAGAGAGCAGTGCCGCTGAGATTGCAGAGAGAGAAATCCCTAGCCCAGCGTAATACTCCACCTCATGACCTCTGGCACCTAGCTGCTCCACGAAAAGTGGCATAAAAGGCGTCACCAAAGAAATGCTGGCACCAGTCAGGAAGTTCCCAAACCAAGCGACTTTCAGGTTATGTTTCCAATTTACTTGTGTCGTGATAAATCATCTTCTTTCTAATTTCTGCAAAGCATCGCGAATCTGCTGTCGGGTAGCTTCACGCGGACCATTATTATCAATCAACACGTCCGCCCTCTTTCGTTTTTCTCGAAGAGATAGCTGAGCTGCTATGCGTTTTTCCGCCTCTTCCTGACTGAGACCGTTTCGAGTCATAAGGCGGCTGAGCTGAGTTTCCTCTGTCACGTCCACCAGCCAGATTTGGTCAAACCAGTCTTCATATTGTAACTCAAACAGCAAGGGAAGGTCCATAAAAAAGATATCTTCCATCTCTTCCAGCAAATCTCGCCTGCCAGCCAGTTCCTCGTGGATTATCTGGTTTTGTATTTGACTGGACTGGGCTAAGAGTTCGGGATTCCCAAAAATCATAGCTCCCAGCTTGGGCCGGTCCAAGCGCCCATCTTCCTGTAAGATAGCTGGACCAAAAGCGGATAAAAGAGCTTGATAAAGCCGTTCCCCTGGCTCCTGCAGCTCATGCACTACTTGATCCGCATCAATGACTTTGTAGCCCTGCTGCCTCAAAAACTCTGTCACTGTTGACTTACCCGAGGCAATGCCACCAGTGATACCGATAATTCTTGCCATGGCAGCTACCTCGCTTTCTGGCAATGAGGACAGAGATGGGTACCGCGTCCGCCCAGCTTAATTTTCTCAATCGAGCTGCCGCATCTAGCGCAGGGTTGACCAGTCTTTCCATAGACCTGCAGAAAATCCTGCATCGTGCCGTCTTCACCCAAAGCATTGCGGTAGGTCCGAATGGTCGATCCTCTCTTTTCAATCCCAAGCTGCAAAACTTCTATAATCTGCTCACGCAGCCGCTTGACTTCAGCAGGCTTTAGACTAGATGCTGGCCTTGCCGGATGAATCCTCGCCAGCCAAAGGGCCTCATCTACATAGATATTTCCTAGCCCAACGACCAAGGTCTGCTCTAGCAAATAGGGTTTGATGGGCTTCTTGGAACGACTCAAAGCTGCTGCAAAAGGCGACAAAAGAAAGTTCGCCTCTGTCGGCTCAGGACCAAGCTTTCTGGAAGCAAAATAAGCCTCCAGCTGATCCTTTCTCAACAGTTCCATGGTCCCAAACTTGCGGACATCCTCATAAACAAGCGTCCCACCATCTGTCATCTCGAAAAAGACATGGGCATGTTTTCTCTCAGGCACCGCATCAGAATAAAAAAGATACTTGCCTTCCATTCGCAGATGGGAAACCAGCACTCCGCCTGTCAGGTAAAAGAGCAAATACTTGCCCCGACGGCCAATCCTTTCAATGGTCTGACCTGGCAAATCATGGACAAAGCTATCCACTCCCGTACCGATCATCTTGGCATAGCGGACCTGCACTTGATCAATCATCTTGCCAACAACCAGACGCTCCAAACCGCGCCGAACCGTTTCCACTTCAGGTAATTCAGGCATAAAGCTCCTTTCTATATTCTATTTATTAGTCAGAAATATACTCTAAAATATCAGCAGGCTGACAATCCAGCGTTTCACAGATAGCCAGCAAGGTTGCAAAGCGAATACCTTTAGCCTTACCTGTTTTTAGAATAGACAAATTTGCTTGTGTAATGCCAATAATTTCCGCCAATTCTTTAGAGGTCAAGCCCTTTTTTTCCAATACTTTATCTAAATTAACTTTGATTTTTCCCATCACACAAAACCATCTACATCTTCTTGAATCGTCTTCCCGTTTTTTATGACAAGATGCAAGACCCCTAAGACAACTACCAAAGCCAGACTATCAATATAGGGCAGAAATATATTATCTACAAACTCTATCCACGACTGTATAGATTTTTGACCGATAAAAATATCCCATATAATACTACCAATAGGTAAACAAGTAACCAAAATCAACAGATATTTACTAATACTATAACTTTCGTTCGTAAAAAACTGGTGAACTAGCATGCAGTGTAGAAAAGAACGAATCAGACCAAAGAGCAAAATCGGAAGCAAACCCAGCCAGATCATTTCATAAGATAACCTTAATAACTCTGCAAGTGGGGTAGCAGTTGATTGCCAGTTATAAATCATCAAGACAATGGCTACAAAACCTCTAGCTAAAAACCAGAAAGCACAAAATATTTGTACCAAACAAGTAATTATGGTTATTACTTGTTTCAAAATTCGCATCTTCATAGCTTACCTCCTTATTGTTTTACGATAATTTACCCTTACAATTATTATAAAACAATAATTTAACTAGGTCAAGAAATATTGTAAAACGATAATTCAATCAAACTATGCAGTATGATATTGTTCTAAATAAATGACCTCTTCATAGTAAGCTATCAAACCCACATATCAAAGCTGTCTGAAAAATACTCATCCAGCATCAGGCGGTGTTTATCCGATACATTTTCCAGCTCTGCTATTTCTTCTTTAGAAAAAAAGCCTAAACGCAGTGTTTCCTCGTTGTGAAAATTGGAAATATCAAAATTCTCCAGCGCCTGCAATTCATACAGAAAGACAACCGTCTGCACTTTATCACCATTAGGATAAGATTCATCAAAATTAGTATAAACATTCAGCAAGCGCTTGGATTCAACAGCAATGCCTGTCTCTTCGTAAAATTCGCGCACGGCTGCTTGAAGAGAAGACTCCCCGAGTTCCATAGCTCCTCCAGGAATCGCCCATGTTTTCTTATCACCTCGCAACTTCAGAAGCACACGACCTTCCTCGTCTGCCAGAATTCCACCCGCAAAATTCAGAATAACCTTATCATGCCCCACCTTGGAGCGAATATAGGAAATATAGTCCATATCAAAATCCTTTCAATTTCTCTGGGAAGGCAGCATTTTGAAAGAAATAGCGCAGTAGCTGAATATGCGTATCCACATCACTAAAAAGCCAAACATGCCCTTTGTCAGGATAATAGGCGCATTCAGACCTAGCATTTTTTTGCGCCAACATACGGTGCCAGTCATGAATGGTTTCGGCTTCTTTCCCACCTGAGACAAAGAAAGCAGGATTATCAAACTGCAAGTCAAGTCTCAACAGATTTGCCTGTGACATCGCACGGCGAAATGAGCGCCGTTCAGCTCTTTGGAAATCTGCAACAAAGCGCTGAACGTCTTGGACAGGTGCTCCGTCCTCTTGCATCATTTTTGTCAGGAGATTGGCTACAAATTTAGTATTTTTCAAGAAAGACATCAGATATACAATGGCAATGATCTTGCGATAGCCCTTAATTGGCTGAGGGCTCGCCCCATCCACCACGACTTTATCTATAAGGCTAGAATGTTTTTCCAACAACTTAAGAATGAGGGAACCGCCTAATGAAAGCCCAACCAAGTGCGGCTTGCCATGTGCTTTGCTGTTAATGACAGCCACAATCATTTCCACGACATCATCAAAGTTTGTCCACTCAATATCACGACTCGCTCCGTGACCAGGTAAATCTAAAAGGATGCAATGAAAATCTTGCTCAAGCGCAGCAACATGGTGTCGCCAAATCTGACTGCTAGAGCCTGAAGCATGCAAAAAGATAATACTTTTTGGATTTTGCTGCCCTCTTTCTTCAATGAATAATGATGGCATTTCCATCACCTCACTTACTAGTTTAGAAAACCTCAATACTCCTTCTTATTATAGCCAAAGTCCGCCAAGTCCAGCTTCTTGTCCCGCCAGTTTTTCTTGACTTTGACCCAGGTTTCTAGGAAGACCTTGTCCCCCAGCATGAGCTCAATATCGCGCCGAGCCATGGATCCGATTTTCTTCAGCATGGATCCGCCTTTGCCGATGATAATGCCTTTTTGACTATCACGTTCCACCATGATGGTCGCTCGAATATGGACCTTGTCCGTCTCCTCATCTCGCTTCATGCTGTCAACAACCACCGCGACTGAGTGGGGAATTTCCTCCCGTGTCAGCATCAAAACCTTCTCCCGAATCATTTCTGACACCAGAAAGCGCTCTGGATGATCAGTAATCTGGTCTTCTGGGAAATACTGGAAGCCTTCCTCCAAATTCTCACTGAGGATGTCAACCAGACGGGAAACATTATTACCCTGCAGGGCTGAAATCGGCACGATTTCTTTGAAGTCCAGCTGCTGACGGAAATCATCAATTTGCGCTAAAAGCTGATCCGGATGGACTTTATCAATCTTATTAACCACCAAAATAACTGGCACCTTAGCCGCTTTCAAGCGTTCGATAATCATATCGTCGCCCTTGCCACGCGGCTCATCAGCTGGCACCATGAAAAGGACAGTATCCACCTCACGCAGGGTGCTGTAAGCTGCTTCCACCATAAAATCACCTAGAGCCGTCTTAGGCTTATGGATTCCCGGCGTATCGATAAAGACAATCTGCTCCTTATCCGTCGTGTAAATCCCCATAATTTTATTGCGTGTGGTCTGAGCCTTATCGCTCATGATGGCAATCTTTTGCCCCATAACATGATTTAAAAAGGTTGATTTCCCAACATTGGGGCGTCCCAAAATAGCTACAAAACCTGATTTAAAAGTCATTATTTTACCTCTATTATTTCCATTAAAACAGCAGAAAATCGGCAGTCTCCCCCGATTTTCAAATCTTTAAAAAATCCAATCCCAAATCTTGGGAACAAAAATAATCAGTCCTGTCACAACAGCAAAGCCAGATACGACCAGAACAGCTCCCGCCGCCATATCCTTGGCATTCTTTGCCCGCATAGAAAAGTGGTAATCGCTGGCCAAATCCACGACATTTTCAATGGCAGAATTGACAATCTCAAAGGCAATGACCAGAAAAATGCTTAAAAAGAGAAAGAGCCATTCTATTGCGGACAAGTCAAAAATCAGTCCCGCAACTATCACTGCCAAAGCCGAAAGGACATGCTTGCGCAGATTGCGCTCCTCTTTAAAGGCTGTAAAAATACCGGTTAAAGCAAATTCCAGACTCGAGACCACATCTCGATTTTTCCATTTGCGTTTGTTATTTCCTTGTGAGTCCATAAGCAGTTAAAATTTCTTCCTGTAATCCAAACATTTCTGCTTCTTCTTCCGGCGTATAGTGATCATAGCCGTTGATATGCAGAAAACCATGCACTGACAAAAAGCCCATCTCCCGCTCAAAGCTGTGGCCGTATTCCTCTGCCTGCTCACGCGCCTTGTCCACTGAAATGAACAACTCGCCGATATAGGCGTCAAAATCTTCCAGCATCTCAGCTAGCTCAGGGTGGTCCAGCAAATCCTCCTCGTCAACAGCGATGTCCAGCTCAGGCTTATACTCCAAGCTAATCACATCCGTCGGCCGATCCGTATCTCTATATTCCAAGTTGAGTTCATGACTGCGCGCATTGCTGACAAAAGTCACAGCCATTTCTTTATTTTCCTTGCCCGTTTTCTGGGCCGCAAATTCTAAAACATCTTGGGTCTGTTTGATGATTTCTTCTGAAACCTGACCCGTTTCATCTACCATTTCGATATACATATCTTACCCGCTTTGCTAGTATTACCTTATTATATCATATTTTGACTCACTTTAGGGAGCCGAGGGCAGGCTTTTGGAAAATAGCAGAGCAGATTTGTCAACCTCTCACTGCAAAGACAAAAGCAGCTATTTTTATTTTTCTCCCTCCTAAAACTTTGCCTTTCACTATCAGCCATCATTGACAAAAAGAAAAGGCTGGGAAAACCCAACCTTGTCCTACAAGATGCTAATTGCCGGGATCGAACCGGCGACCTCATCCTTACCATGGATGCGCTCTGCCAACTGAGCTAAATCAGCGTACCTATCTAATATATCATGTAGATAGATGCTTGTCAATATCCTTTCTCATTTTTTTGCAAAATAATCTTCCCTAGTCAGATAGTAATGAACCCGTGTCACAATGCGGCCTTTCTCATGCTTGTCTAGATATGCGTAAGGCTCTTCGTGGGAATATTTCATACCAGACTTGACCATAACACGGCCAGATGCTGGATTATCTACATCGTGCAGCGCTACAAGTTTGTTCATCCCGATTTCCTCAAAAGCCAGCTTGATTACTGCGCGATTGGCCTCTGTCGTGTAGCCCTGATTCCAGTATTTTTTATTGATTACATAGCCGATAGCCGCCGTTTTCAAGTCTATCCTAATCTTATGCAGATCAATCGTTCCAATAAACTTGCCACTATCCTTTATTTCTATTCCCCAGCGCCCCAGAGGATTAGCCAGATAAAAGAGAGCGATATTATTGCGTGTTTCTTCCAGGCTTTTGTTTGTCTCAAAAGTATAGCGAGTATTTTCCTCATCTGAAGCGTACTCAAACATCGCAGGGGCATCGTCCAAGGTTACCGGACGCAGAATCAGCCGCTGAGTTTCCAGTCTGGCATGATGAGCCAGTTTGACATAGATATTTTCCATCAGGACCTCCTAGATTTTCTTAACAGAATAGCACAATTCACTGATGAAAGCAAACCACTCTGATTTTTTCTTGATTTTTGAAACGTTTTCCTATACAATAAAAACATCTTAAAAAAGGAGCATATTTTTTATGTTAATCGGTATTCCAAAAGAAATCAAAAACAATGAAAATCGTGTCGCTCTAACACCAGCTGGTGTTCATAGTCTCGTTGGTAAAGGCCATGAAGTTCTGATTGAGACAGATGCTGGTCTGGGATCTGGCTTTGCCGATGCTGACTATGAAAAGCAAGGTGCAAAAATCGTCTCTACTGCTGCAGAAGCTTGGGCAGCTGAGCTGGTGGTCAAGGTCAAAGAACCTCTGGCAGCTGAATATGGATTCCTCCGTGATGACCTCTTGCTCTTTACCTACCTGCATATGGCTGCCGCTCCTGAGCTAGCAGATGCTATGACTAGTGCTAAGACAACTGGTCTGGCCTACGAAACTGTTCGCGATCAAGATGGACAACTGCCACTCTTGGTACCTATGAGTGAGGTAGCGGGCCGGATGGCTGTCCAAATCGGAGCCCACTTCTTGACTAAGAGAGAAGGCGGATCTGGCGTACTTCTCGGTGGTGTACCGGGCGTTCCGAAAGGGAAAGTTACCATCATCGGCGGCGGTGTTGTAGGAACTCATGCTGCTCGCATTGCTCTAGGACTAGGTGCCCAAGTGACTATTCTGGATATCAGCGCTAAGCGTTTGTCTATCCTAGAAGATGTCTTTGGCCATCAAATCCAGACCCTCATGTCTAATCCTTTCAATATCGAAGCCAGCGTTCGAGAAGCAGATGTCGTGATCGGTGCTGTTCTTATCCCTGGAGCCAAGGCTCCGAAACTGGTAACAGACGATATGGTTAAGCAAATGCGTCCAGGCTCTGTTATTGTAGACGTAGCCGTTGACCAAGGCGGTGTCATTGAAACAGCCGACCGAGTGACGACCCACACCGAGCCTGTCTATGAAAAACACGGTGTCCTCCACTATGCAGTTGCTAATATCCCTGGGGCCGTAGCCCGTACCTCTACTATCGCCCTTACTAATGTCACCCTTCCTTATGTGGAGGCTTTGGCAGGGAAAGGCTTCAAACAAGCCATTGCAGATGACCAAGGCCTGCGCCAAGGTGTCACAACCTACCAAGGTCACATCACCAGTCAACCAGTTGCAGAAGGTCTCAACAAAGACTACACATCTATTGACGAACTCGTTTAGTTGAAAATTTCAACTTTAAAATCAATCCCACAAAAAAGAGCAGAAATAAATCTGCTCTTTTCGTATGTTATTCTGTTTCTTCTATATCTGATTCACTAGCTTTAACAGGAGCTGGTTCGTAAGCTCTAATAATCTCCGCTACCACTGGATGACGAACGACATCCTTAGCTGAGAAATGGACAAAGTCAATCTGCGAAATGTTTTTCAATTTCTCTTGAGCGTCAATAAGCCCAGATTTGACATTGCGAGGCAGATCGACCTGACTGATGTCTCCATTGACAATCATCTTGGACTGAAAGCCCAGACGTGTCAGAAACATCTTCATCTGCATGATGGTGGTATTCTGTGCCTCGTCCAGAATCACAAAGGCATCATCCAGCGTCCGTCCCCGCATATAGGCTAAGGGCGCAATCTCAATGATTTCTCGCTCCATAAGTCGCGTCGTCTGGTCCTTGCCCAAAATCTGATACAAGGCATCATAGACCGGACGCAGATATGGATCAACCTTTTCCTTAAGGTCACCAGGCAGAAAGCCCAAACTCTCACCAGCTTCCACTGCCGGCCGCGTCAAGATAATTCGCTTGACCTGCCCACGCTTGAGAGCTGTCACGGCCAAGGTCACCGCTAGAAAGGTCTTCCCTGTTCCGGCTGGCCCGATACCAAAGACAATATCATGATTTTTAACACTGTCCACATAGATTTTTTGACCAAGTGTCTTGACGCGAATCGGCTTGCCATAGCTGTCCTTGATAATCTCTTCTTCGTAGAGTGCTACAAACTTATCAATTTCATCATTTTTGACCATGGTAATGGCTGTCACAACATCGGGTGTGCCAATTGTCATGCCACGATTGACCAAGACCAACAGAGCCTGAATGACCTGTCGAGTCTCCTCGCAGGCAGCCTCCGTACCCAAAATCTGCACAATCTCGGTTCGGGCATGAATGGTGACCTTCAATTCCTGCTCCATTAGACGCAGATGGCGTTCATTAGAGCCAAAAAGATGAAAGGCATCATCTGGATGGCCCAGTTTTAATTCTACTGAATGTTCCTGCAAACAAAGAACCTCTCTATTTTTTTTGAATGAATTACCTTTATTATATCAAAGCAAGCAGAAAATGACTATTCCCAGCAATTATCTGCTTAATGAGCCTGATACTCTTCCCAAATAGCATCAAACTCACCCAAGTTAAAGGAAAAATTTGCGTGCTCCTCCAGAAAACGACTGACCTCATCAAAATCATCCGTATGCTTGGGAAAGGCCGTATCCTGAAAAGCCAAGTCCGCCAAAATAGCCTTTGGCTCCTTGCTCTTAGGATTGCGCTCTGTCATCAGCCAGCTGTAAAAAGATTTTCTCATAGCTTCCTTTCATTTCTTTAAGATCGTATCCTTCCAAGCATTAGCTCTAGATATCAACTCTTTAGCCTCATACCAACTCCGTTCCAGTCGGATCTTGCTTGATCTTACCAGCTTTCATCAGCCCACCCAGAGCTTTTTTAAACTGGCCTTTGGAAATGCCAAAGGTAGCCTTGATGTCGTCTGGTGAAGATTTATCGTTCAAAGTCATAAAGCCGCCATTGCTTTCCAGATAGGTCAGAATCATCTGGGCATCATTTTCCAGCATTTCAAATGAGCGAGGCTTGAGGGAGAGGTTAAGGGTGCGGTCTACTTCACGGAAGCCAATCACCCGTGCGTCCAAAACCTGTCCCAGACGAGGCTCAGCATAGCGCTCGCTTGGATGGATGAAGCCCAGCATATTATTCTCCGGCAGGTAGACAAAGGTGCCAGAAAGCTTGAGCCGATAAACGATGGCCGGCCAGTTTTGGTTCTGCATGTTATTATAGGCAGGACGAGCCAGACGCTGGAAATCCTCCTGATAGGCCAACTGGCCCCAGATGCGGTCTTTCTTGTCCACATCTAGACGGATATAAAGGCGGTCACCCTTCTTAGGCCAGAGTTCCTTGATTTCTGGCAAGATGTCTAGTGACACGACGATCTGCTTATCCGGCAGACCGGTATCGACAAAGACGCCTAAATCCTTGCGGACCTCCGTTACTGTTCCCCAGCCAAACTGCTCTTTAGTAGCCGTGACTTCAAGAGTTGTCAGACGAAGTTTCTGCTTCATATCGCTGTAGGCAAAGCCTTTGATAGACTGTCCCAGCTCATGCGCCCCCTCTTCCTTAGAAAGAGCGTAAACCTGACCATCCTTTTGAACAAAGTAAAAGCGATCATTTTCATCCGTGATGATACCCACGATGAAGCTGGCAAGATTTGTATTCATATAGACCTATTTTCTACCTTGCTTCTTCAAACCGGGCAAGGATTTTTGATGTTAAAACAACTCAGTCAGCCAAAGCCAACTGAGTTTTGATTCTGATAAAAATGTTAAACTTCTAAAAGTTCTTTTTCTTTGTTTGCTGTCATCTCATCGATATGTTTAACAGCATCGTCCGTTACTTTTTGAATATCCTTTTCCAAGGTCTTCAATTCATCTTCAGTGATTTCTTTGGCTTTTTCCTGCTTCTTAGCTTCGTCCATAGCATCGCGGCGAATGTTACGGATGGCAACTTTAGCATTTTCACCAACCTTTTTCACTTCTTTAGCTAAGTCACGACGGGTTTCCTCTGTCAGAGCTGGAATGACCAGACGAATCACAGAGCCATCGCTAGCTGGCGTGATTCCGAGGTCAGAAGCATTAAGCGCACGCTCAATGTCCTTGATAGAAGACTTGTCAAAAGGTGTCACCAAAAGAACACGCGCTTCTGGAATCGTAATAGAAGCGATTTGGTTGAGCGGAGTTTCTACTCCATAGTACTCCACATGGATGCGGTCCAAAAGGCTGGCATTGGCGCGGCCTGCACGGATGCTGCCAAATTCACGAGCCAAACTTTGGTGCGAGTGGGTCATTCTTTCTTTTGCTTTTTCTACAATTGCATTTGCCATGAGTTTCTAATCTCCGTTCTTATAAATTATTTGATACTGTTGTTCCGATTTGCTCACCGATAACAACGCGTTTGATATTGCCCGGCTCATTCATGTTAAAGACAACCAAGTCAATATCATTGTCCATAGACAAGGTCGAAGCCGTTGAGTCCATAATCCGCAGCCCCTTGCTGATGACATCCCGGTGGGTCAGCTCATCAAACTTAACAGCGGTCTTGTCTTTCTTAGGATCGGCATTATAGACACCGTCCACGCCATTTTTAGCCATGAGAATGGCATCTGCTTCAATCTCTGCTGAACGTAAGGCAGCGGTTGTATCGGTTGAAAAATAAGGAGAACCAATACCTGCACCGAAAATGACGATACGGCCTTTTTCCAAATGGCGAAGGGCTCGACCACGGATGTAAGGCTCAGCTACTTGCTGCATAGCAATCGCTGTCTGCACGCGCGTATCTACACCTACTTGCTGCAGCGAATCCGCCATTACCAGCGCATTCATGACAGTGCCCAACATACCAGTATAGTCGGCCTGCACGCGGTCCATGCCCGCTTCTGCTGCCGGCTCACCCCGCCAAAGGTTTCCGCCTCCGATAACTAGAGCAATCTGAACACCCAAATCGTGAACTTCTTTGATTTCTTCCGCCATCTTCTGAACGGTTTGAATATCAATACCAACACCTTTTTCACCGGCAAGAGCTTCACCCGACAACTTAATCAAAATACGCTTATACTTAGGTTCTACCATTTTTTTACTCCTTATTTTATCTGTACTATTTTACCACATTTTGAGATTTTTATATAGTTAAATCACTGAAATTTTTCTTTTTTCCTTTTTGGGAAATAGCAGAGCAGACAAGCTCATTTCACAAAAAAACCAGCCCCATCATCAGATAGGACTGGGAAGTAAAAACTTCAATCATTTTTCACATAATCCACTCACTACTTGAGAGACTGTCTCTTTTCTCGCTTAGCCAAGATTGGCAGGATAACACCCAGACTGATTAAGACGATTGGCGTCAGGATATTTGTCAAGAGAGAGAATTGCCAGCCAGCTGGATCTGTTACATAGTCTACTTTGGGAACCATCCCTAAGATGCAGGCAAAGGCTGTAAAGAGGAAGCACCAAGTTCCGATGGCAAAGCCAACTTTTGGATTTTTAGTAAACTTGTACTCGGCATCCTTGTACTTCTTCCAAGCCTTGTTCAACATCATGTAGGCCAGGAATACCCAGAGATACCGCATGGGCATAACGATGGAGTTGAGATTGGTCATCCACTTGACCAGGCCGTCAATTTCTTTGATTCCAAAGATAGGCAGAATAATCAAGAAGCTAACCAAAATCCCTGTCAGGATGTAACCGTTAATGAGGACTCCTTTTGATGTCCGCTTGCGCAGCCAGCTTGGGACAAACTCTTCATCAGCATTATTGAGCATGATTTGCAGAGGAGCATCAATAGAGAAGGCTAAGGCCGCGATCTGTCCGACCATATTGGTCAGGGCATAGATGACTACTAGTACATTACCCACACCCCAGTAGTTACCCAGCATTTGGAAGGCTTGGTAAGCGCCGTTTCGCATCAGGTCCTCAGGAATATTGCTGCCATCAAAAAGCATGCCCATAGCTAGAGAGCCTAGGATAGCAGATGCACCAACCATGACAGCCATGACAATCATTCCCTTTGGAAATTCCTTGGCTGGATTGCGTGTTTGATTAACGTAAGGCGAGATTTTCTCAGCCCCGCCGACCGCAAAGACTAAGAGGGAGATAGTCGTAAAATAAGAAAAATCAAAGTTGGGAATGTAAGTGCTGAGCTTATCCATATTGGCCGTCGCAAACTGCATGTCAGGCTTGATAAAAGGCGCCCCAACCGCTAAGAGAACGAAGAGGAAGGACATAATGAGCATGGCACTGCCAGCCAGTCCCCCAATCACCTTGAGCGTGGACAGGCCTTTGGTGGACAAATAGAGAAAGGCACCGAAAATCAGCAAGCTAAGAATAACGATCCAGTGAATATCAAGACTGCTCAAAAAGTCACCATTTCCCTGAAGAGCCCAGCCCAGCGGAATCAAAACTCCCTGTGGCTTTTGAGCCAGATAAGGAATATGCACCACCCAGTAAGTCCAGGCCGCAAAATAAGCCAGCCGCTTGGTAGAGGTTTTCTCCACCCAGTCACTGACACCGCCTCCGCTCTCCTTGAAAGTCGAGCCTAGCTGCCCCACGATGAGGGCATAGGGAATAAAGTAAATAGCTAGGATAAGAATCCAAGAAACAATTACTGAAATGCCCTGCTGGGAATAGTTGTTGACCACATTTCCCAGACCCCAGACCATATTAAAAGCAATCAGAGATACCATCAGCCAGGTTAGCTGGTTCTGATCTTTTTTCATGACACCGTCTCCTTTTGTTATAAAATAAATTGATTCTATAACATTATAACATGTTTCTATGAGTTTGTAATCGCCATCATCATTTTTATTTCAAAAAAAGAACTACCCGAAGGCAGTTCAATTAATTTTTAAAGTGAGTTTACGTCAACCTTGATACCAACACCTTGTGTAGTAGTGATAGTCAGGTTAGTTACGTAAGTACCTTTAGCAGTAGCTGGTTTTGCTTTTTGGATTGTGTCGTTAAAAGCTTTGAAGTTTTCAACCAACTTGTCAGCTTCAAATGAAACTTTACCAATGATAGCTTGTACGTTACCTGCACGGTCTGCACGGTAAGTAATCTTACCACCTTTAGACTCTTCAACTGCTTTTGCAACGTCCATTGTTACAGTACCAGTCTTAGGGTTTGGCATCAAGTTACGAGGTCCAAGGACACGTCCAAGGCGACCTACAAGAGCCATCATGTCAGGTGTAGCGATTACTACGTCAAAGTCCAACCAACCGTCGTTGATTTTTGCAACGAGGTCATCTTCACCAACGAAGTCTGCACCAGCAGCTTTCGCTTCTTCTGCTTTAGCACCACGTGCGAAAACAAGAACGCGTGAAGTTTTACCAGTTCCGTTTGGCAATACCATTGCGCCACGGATTTGTTGGTCAGCTTTTTTAACGTCGATGTTCAAGTTGTAAGCAACTTCTACAGTTGCGTCGAATTTTGCAAAGTTAGTTTCTTTTGCAAGTGCTACAGCTTCTTCTACGCTGTATGCTTTTGTGCTGTCGATTTTTTCAAGAGCAGCACGAAGTTGTTTGCTTTTTTTAGCCATTTTATCTTTCTCCTTGTAAGTGGTTCAATCGATTTTCATCTCCCACGTCACTCGTCAATCTGATCAAGTGTAGTGCGGGCAAATGGGATGTAAGTTATTGATTAGTCAACAACAGTGAATCCCATAGAACGAGCAGTACCTTCAATCATACGCATTGCAGACTCGATGTTTGCAGCGTTCAAATCTGGCATCTTAGTTTCAGCAATTTCTTGTACTTGCGCACGAGTAACTGTTGCAACTTTCGTTTTGTTTGGCTCACCAGAACCTTTTTCAACACCTGCAGCTTTCTTCAGAAGAACAGCAGCTGGCGGAGTCTTAGTCACGAAAGTGAATGATTTGTCTTCGTAAACTGAGATAACAACTGGAATAATCATACCAGCTTGATCAGCTGTACGAGCGTTGAACTCCTTAGTGAATCCCATGATGTTGATACCGGCTTGACCAAGCGCAGGACCAACTGGTGGAGCTGGAGTAGCTTTACCAGCAGGGATTTGCAATTTTACAAGTTTTTCGACTTTTTTAGCCATTTTTAAATCCTCCTTTGTGGTTTTGGCGGTAAATAAAGATTTTTACCTCCCACAAGTATGCTTTTCGCATACCTTTCTATTATACACTAAACTTTGTTAAATGCAAGGAATTTTATCTTCTTTTTTGAATTTTTTGTGGTAAAATAATCTTATGACACTATTAAAGATTGCTTCGATTTTATTTATCTTTTTAACTTTGATTTTAACCACTATTACTGTGCGAGTTTTTCAATTAAGAAAATACGGTTTAAACTTTGCGGACTTGGCTTTTCCGCTTTTTGTTGTGGAATTTTATATCATTTCAGACAAGGCCTACTACCACAGCTTGCTGCCCCAGCTAACCCTAGCTCTCTCAGTTCTCGCTATCGCCATCACCATCTATTTTCTAAAGAAAAAACGGAGTTTCTACTATCCTAAGTTCTTTAAGTTCTTCTGGCGGGCTGGATTTCTTTTGACCTTCTTCATGTACCTAGCCATGGTCATCGGACTCTTTTTGTAACAATGTAAAACAAAATCCATCGGTTATTAGATAGCCGATGGGTTTTTCATATGTGAGATTTACAAGTCATTCTTTTACCAAGAAAAAGGGACCTTCCGATGCTCCTAGTCTTATTCGTGAATCTCCAGAGGCAGGCCATCCGGATCAAAGAAGAAAGCCATCTTACGCCCGTCAAAGTCGTCATAACGCAGCTCAGTATGGGGAATCTCCAAACGGTCAAATTCCTCCAGCGTTTCTTTGACATTTGTCACTCGAAAGGCCAGATGCCTCAGACCAGTATGCTCAGGATACGGCAGGGCTGGCCGCTTAGGAGCTTCTTCCTTGATGAAAATTTCCAGAGTCAGATTTCCCTTGCGGACATTAAAGAGAATATCCTGCTTGTCCGGCCGATGGTGCTCATCTAGCATGTCAAAGCCCAGCTTGTCCACATAAAACTCCCTGGTCTTAGCATAATCATGACCGATGATAGCTATATGGTGAATAGTGTCTAGTTTCATACCTTCTTTTCCTTCCCATGGCAATGTGTAAGTAGAGAAAATCTGCTGGCTGACTGCTGGCAGATTTGTTTTTATCAAATAATTATCTTACTGGCAGACTAGTGAAATTAGAATCAATTAGTCTGCAAAACTTTTCTTGGCTTTGTTCCTTCGGCTGGTCCGATAACGCCAGCCGCTTCGAGTTCTTCCATAAGACGAGTGGCCCGATTAAAGCCGACCGAGAGTCGCCGTTGAATCATAGATGCGCTGGCTTTCTGAGTCTCGATAACCAAGGCCTTGGCTTCTTCAAAGAGAGGATCACCTTCATCGTCGCCCCCGCCAGTATCCAAATCACTTTCAGATACTTCACCAGGATCAAAGCTATCGTCATAATCAGCTTCAGCTTGGTTCTTGACAAAGGCAACAATTCGCTCCACATCTTCATCTGAGATAAAGGAGCCCTGCAAACGAACCGGATGGTTTTCATCAATAGGCTTAAAGAGCATGTCTCCTCGACCCAAGAGCTTTTCTGCCCCATTTTCATCCAGAATGGTCCGACTGTCTGTCCCGCTGGACACAGCAAAGGCAATCCGAGAGGGTACATTGGCCTTAATCAGACCGGAGATAACATCTACAGATGGTCGCTGGGTAGCCAGAATCATGTGAATCCCAGCCGCACGCGCTTTTTGTCCCAACCGAATAATGGCGTCTTCCACTTCCTTGCTGGCCACCATCATAAGGTCAGCCAGCTCGTCCACGATGACAACGATTAAAGGCAGGGGAACTTGCTTGTACTCTGATTGGGCATTGTACTCGGCTACTTTAGCATTATAGCCAGCAATGTTACGGGCACCGACCTTGGAGAAGAGTTCATAGCGGTTTTCCATCTCGTCTACAACCTTCTGGAGGGCGCGGCTAGCCTTACGTGGATTGGTCACGACTGGGATAAGCAAGTGAGGAATGTCATTATAAACGGACAGTTCCACCATCTTTGGATCCACCATCATAAACTTGACTTCATCCGGTCTGGCCTTCATGAGAATGCTGGCAATAATACCGTTGACGGCCACAGATTTACCAGAGCCAGTAGAGCCCGCTACCAAGAGATGGGGCATCTTAGCCAAGTCAAAGGAACGGACAGAGCCGTTGACAGCCTTACCAAGTGGGATTTCTAGGAGCTTGCTGGCATCCGTCTTCGACTGCTCCCAGAGTTCTCGGAAGGTCACGGTCGCAACTTCAGAGTTGGGTACTTCAATCCCGACAAGAGATTTCCCAGGAATCGGCGCTTCAATCCGCACATCCTTAGCAGCTAGGGCAAGAGCCAAGTCATCAGCCAGATTGGAAATCCGATTGACCCGAACACCAACAGCTGGCTTGACCTCGTACTTAGTGACGGAAGGTCCGATTTCAGCCCGCTCAACAGCAGCCTTGATGCCAAAACTAGCAAAGGTTTCTTCCAAAATCTTAATATTGTCTCGGACAATGCGCTTTTCTTTAGACTGGTTTTTAGGCTTGTCAGGCGCAAAGAGGTTGATGGTCGGCAGCTTGTAGTCCAGACTTTCCTTGGTGGTGAAGTCCACTTCTACGTCCACGTCCGCGTCTGCCTCCTCCATCTCTTCTTCGCGACCAAAGTCCAGAGGCTCATGAGGGTCATACTCTCCTAGTTCCTCATAGTCTGCTTCGTCAAAGTCCACAGCTGTTTCTGACAAGTCCTCGTCATCTAAAATCTCTCCTGTTTCAGGATCAACTTCAGCTTCCTCTTGCTCTACTTCAATGGCTTGCATAGCTGCCTGTGCAGCTTTTTCTTCCTGCTCCAGGAAACGGAGCTGACGCTTTTCTTCTTGCTTTTCTCTCCAATTTTGAAAGGCTGCCATAGCCTTTTCTGAAATATCATAGATAGACCAAGGGCTCATAAGCAGACCGCCCAAAAGAATGAGCAGCAGGCCGAAGAAATAAGAACCGATATTTGAAAAAAGGAAAGAGATTGGTGCGTACAGGAGAGAGCCCAGCAGGCCGCCACCCGCGAAGGAGCTGACCTTAAAGGCTGTCAGATCAGTCAAGACCCTGCCTAGAGTTGTGGATAAGACAGCTGCCCCTTCTAGCTTCAACACACTGACGAAATAAGCTTGGAAGATTAACTCCAGTCCCAAAAAGAGGCTGAGAAATCCTGAAACCGTCCCCTCGTGCTTGTGCAGCCACTTGAAAAAAAAGAGATAGCCAAAGCTGGCCAGAATAGCCAGATAGGCCAAGCTTCCCACCAAGAGGCGAATCATATTATAAATAGTAACCCCAAAGGCACCCAGCTTAATTGCTGCAAACAAAAGAATAAGAGCCAGCACAAAGGTGGCAATCATTCTCTTTATTGCTTTTTGTCTTTCTAATTCTGCTTTTGTCGGCCGGCGAGTTGTCCGGCCTTTTTTCGTGTTTTTCTTAGTTGCCATAACCCTTATTATACCATATTTGAGCCTTAGATGAGAAATCTTTTATCTAAATCAGAAGCAAAAAAACTTATTTATCCACGCAAAAAGAACTGGACTAGCCAGTTCTCAATTTTCTACCATTTAATTTTTTAAGCCTCTGGCATAACCGCCCAAGCAATCAAGTAAGCCAAGACACCTGTACCTGCCACACAGACCAAAAGAATCCAAATAACACGAACCAAGGTTGGATCTAAATCAAAGTAGTTTGCGATACCAGCACATACACCAGCGATTTTCTTGTTGTTGACATCTCTTGTCAGTCTTTTCTCCATGGAAAACACTCCTTATTATTTTTACTCTGTTTATTTTATCATAACATCTCTCAATGCACAAGTTCGCCTGCTATTAAGATCTCTCTTCAGATAAAATTTAATTAGATCAAGATGAATTTGTTCACTCTACCATACTTTTAACAAGTCCCAGCAAAACTCTTGTTCTTGTGTTAGAATAGAGGGAATTCTAATTAACAGTAAAAACATTTCAGGAGTAATATAATGCGAGCCGGAGTCATTCTTTACAATCCCCAAACCAAGCAAATACTGCTCATCCACCGCTGGAAAAATGGAGAAGAGTATTTTGTGATACCAGGCGGCGGAGCCGAGTCAGGTGAAACTGCAGTCAAAGTAGCTCAGCGAGAAATTCAGGAAGAGCTGGGTTGGAGCTTGTCTGAAAAGCAACTGCAGCCAGCCTTTACTTTCAGAAATGGCCAACGCTTAGAAATCTATTTTCGTGCCACTATCAGCCATACATCAGCCCCAATGATTCAGGGCGAGGAAGCCCTTCGCAGTCATGCCCAGAATATCTATCAACCCGAATGGTTAGACATAGAAGCAATTTGCGGCCTGAACTTACGGCCAGCAGGACTTAAAAATCTGCTCCTGGATTGTCTGACACAGGAGGATTTGAAAAACTAGCCTAATTGTAGTAAAATATCAGTAGTTTACAATCAAATGTGAGAAAGGTTTTATATGAAAAAAATTCTTCTTATCAGCCTCTTATCAGGACTTGTCTTGGCTGGCTGCTCTGGCAAAGGCAAGGAAAAGGAGGCTACTAGCTCCTCCGACCCGTCCAGCAGTTCCTCACTAGTGAGCTCTAGCTCTGATCCAGAGGAAACCAGCAAACTCCGTGAGCAATTCAAGGATGCCATGACCAACGAAAATGCCAATTTTCCGCAGCTATCTACAGAAGTTGCTGAAGATGAAGCGGAAGTCAAGTTGATAACGACTGAAGGCGATATCCGCATCAAGCTCTTTCCAAAACAAGCCCCACTAGCCGTTGAAAACTTCCTGACCCATGCTAAGGAAGGCTACTATGACGGCGTTTTATTCCACCGCGTTATCAATGAATTTATGATTCAGACCGGAGACCCTAAAGGTGACGGCACTGGGGGTGAGTCTATCTGGAAGGGCAAAGACAAGTCTAAAGACTCTGGAAACGGCTTTAAAAATGAGTATTCTCCATATCTCTATAATATTCGAGGCGCCCTATCCATGGCCAATGCAGGCCCTGATACCAATGGCAGTCAGTTCTTTATCAACCAAAGCAAGAAAGACCTGTCCAGCCAAATGTCTACGGATTCTTTCCCAGATAAGATCATCGAAGCCTATAAAAACGGTGGAAATCCTACTTTAGATGGCGGAGCTTATACCGTCTTTGGCCAAGTGCTGGAAGGGATGGATGTGGTGGACAAAATCGCTGCCGCAGAAACAGACGACAACGACAAGCCTAAAAAAGATATCAAGATTGAAAAAATCGAGATTATCAAGGACTATGACTTCAGTAAATAAGCTGAGTGCCCAACCAATAAAGGAGGGAAATCAATATGATTATCTGGGGATATAAAGGTTATCAGAAAAACGTAGGACAGACCCAAAGCAGTATCGAGTGTGCCAACTGCCACAACGTCGCACCTTGGGACATTATTGAAACCGGCCGAAAGTTTACACTTTATTGGATTCCTACCTTTCCTTATGGTAGAAAACATTACCTCACCTGCCCTGTCTGCCAGCACGGTAAACAGATTGAAAAGCAGGAAATCGAGCAGTTTTTGAATTATTAGCAACAGAAAGAGACGATTCTCAATGAACCGTCTCTTTTCTTTTATTAAATTTTATCAAGTCAACTGGTTAAAATCCCAGATTTGATCCATCCAGCCTTCATAGAAATCAGGCTCGTGGCAGACCATAAGGATGCTGCCCTTGTATTCTTTCAGAGCTCGTTTGAGCTCCTCCTTGGCATCGACATCCAGGTGATTGGTTGGCTCGTCCAGAACTAGGACATTATTTTCTCGGTTCATGAGGAGGCACAGACGGACCTTGGCCTGCTCTCCACCTGAAAGGACCTGGATCTGGCTCTCGATGTGCTTGGAAGTCAGACCACATCTGGCCAGAGCCGCTCGGACTTCCGCCTGATTAAGAGCCGGAAAGGCGTTCCAGACTGCTTCCAGCGGTGTCTGACGATTGCCGCCTTCGACTTCCTGCTCGAAATAGCCAAGCTCCAGATAGTCCCCACGCTCGACTTGACCTGCGATAGGCGGGATAATCCCCAGCAAACTCTTGAGCAGGGTTGTTTTTCCAATCCCATTTGCCCCGATGATAGCCACCTTCTGATTGCGCTCAAAGGTCAGGTTAAAGGGCTGGGTCAGCGGTCGGTCGTAACCAATCTGCAAATCCTTGGCTTGGAAGATAAAGCGGCCAGGTGTGCGGGCAGGCTTGAAGTCAAAGGTAGGCTTTGGCTTCTCACTCTGCAGCTCAATAATGTCCATCTTATCCAGTTTTTTCTGACGGGACATAGCCATATTACGGGTAGCCACACGGGCTTTGTTGCGAGCTACAAAGTCCTTGAGGTCCGCAATTTCTTTCTGTTGACGCTCATAGGCCGCTTCTAGCTGAGATTTTTTCATCTCATAAACTTCCTGAAACTGATAGTAGTCGCCAGAATAACGAGTCAAGTGCTGATTTTCCACATGGTAGACGATATTGATCACATCATTCAGGAAAGGAATATCGTGCGAGATCAGAACAAAGGCATTTTCATAGTTCTGTAGGTAGCGCTTGAGCCAGTCAATATGCTCCGCATCCAGATAGTTGGTTGGCTCGTCTAAGAGCAGGATATCTGGTTTTTCAAGAAGCAGCTTTGCCAAGAGAACCTTGGTCCGCTGCCCACCAGATAGCTCCGTCACATCACTCTCCATACCGTAGTCCATGACGCCCAGAGCCCGTGCAACCTCGTCAATCTTGGCATCTAAAGTATAAAAATCTCGGCTCTCCAAGCGGTCCTGCAGCTCGCCCACTTCTTCCATCAGGGCATCAACATCGACTCCTTCCTCAGCCATGCTCATATAGATTTCATTGATACGAGCCTCGGTCTTGAAAAGCTCGTCAAAGGCCGTGCGCAAGACATCGCGGACAGATTGCCCTTGCTCCAAAACAGCATGCTGGTCCAGATAGCCAGCCGTCACATACTTGGACCACTCAACCTTACCTTCATCCGGCAGCATTTTACCCGTCACAATACTCATAAAGGTTGACTTTCCCTCACCATTGGCACCGACTAGGCCGATATGCTCACCCTTAAGGAGTCGGAAGGATACATCCTCAAAAATAGCCCGGTCTCCGAAACCGTGGCTGAGATTTTTCACTTCTAAGATACTCATTTTTTCTCCTCTATCATTGATTGCAGTTCCTTGATTATACCATCAAAAGGGATTTTTTGGCAAGACAGAAGAAAAGGAAAAGCGAGCCACTTAAGTCTCGCTTGCTTGTTCTCAATTCGCATGATGTGTATGCTTGGTAATCCACTGGGTCAGTTTGATCTTCAGCCAAAAGCCATAAATACCAAAGGTAACAATGGTCAGGAGCCACCACTTGATCCAATTCCCAAAAAGCTGCATAGCAGTACCGTCAAAATAAAGACGGTGCCCGTCAATAACTGTATGTTTTATCTTCCAATTATACAGAATACACATGCCCCAAGGTGCACAAATTCCCAGTGTAAAAACGGTAATCAAGGTAGCTAAAATCACATGACCGATGTAAGAAAAGAGACCACCATCAAAATAAGACTCTTTGTACATACTATCTCTCCCTTAAACTAACTCTTTCAGAAACTGAATCAGGGTTTCTGCCGAGCGTTTACCAGCTTCAAGAATGAATTCATCAAAAGTGACATTAGCATCATGACTTGCCGTATCGCTCATGGCGCGAATAACCATAAAAGGCAGGCCGATCGAATGTGTGGCTTGAGCAATAGCTGCGCCCTCCATCTCGACAGCCAGGACATCTGGGAAATGCTCCTTAATGCGATCAATCTTGTCTTGACCAGCAACAAAGCTGTCACCTGTCGCAATCAACCCTACTCTTGCATTTTGATGGGTCTTTTCCAAAATTTTCTTCATTTCAGCAACCAGATAGCGGCTCGCTTCAAAATAGAGTGGCTGCCGTGCCATCTGACCGTAATCATAGCCGAAGGCTGTTACGTCCACATCATGGTAGACCAGACGATCTGCGACCACCACGTCTCCGATAGCCAGACCTTCTGCCACTGCTCCAGCTGAGCCTGTGTTAATCACGGCTGTAACCTTGAAGTCATTGACCAAAACAGCCACACTCATAGCGGACATAACCTTGCCAATCCCGCTTTCGACCAACACCACTTCATGGTAGCCGATGGAACCCGTATGATAGACATGTCCCAAACGCAGGTGCTTTTGCGGATTTTTCAAATGCTCCAGCAGAATCTTCAACTCCTCAGGCATGGCTGCGATAATTCCAATTTTCATATAATACCTCAAATCATCTGATGAAAAAGAAGCTTAGACAGGCTAGGCTTCCTTTTAAGTGCAATAGAGCTGGTTTTTAAGGCCACCAAATAATAGCAGCAATCAAACCAATCAAGAGGATAACCACCCAAAGGAGGATCTTATTGAGTTTGGCTTGAAAGAGGCTCCGCTTTTGGTTTTCAATCCGACGGCTCTTAGTCACGGTCGGATCTACCTCAATGTGCAGAGTCTCATCTGTAAACTCCTCTTGGTTTTGAGCAGTCTGATAGCCAAAACGACTCTGATTCTGCTGAGACCGAGCTTCTTCATAACCAAAGCGGTTTTGAGGGCTTTGATAACCAAACTGAGTATCCTGTCGGCTAGACTGCTGCGCGCTAAAGGAGCTTCTGCCAGTTGAAAGAATCTTGGTTTCCTCGTCATCCATGAGAGGCGGCCCCGAAATATCCTCACCGCGGTTAGCCCGCTCAATGATTTCATCTGTTAATAAAGCTTTTCCCATTGATCTACGTTCCTATTTATTCAGATTTTTTTGTTCCCAGTACTGAAGGGCCATGATGGTCTTGGCATCGCAGATGTCACCGTTTTGCAGCAACTGATGTGCCTCCTCCAGACTGACTTCAAAAAGTTCCAATGTTTCATCCTCGTCTTGGGGACGAGGGTTTTCGACCTTTGTTAAATGGCTGGCGCTGTAGAGCTTGATTTTTTCATTGCAAAAACCGATAGCAGAGTAGAAATCATAGACCAACTCCAGCTGTCCAGTGTAGCCGGTCTCTTCTTCTAATTCTCGGAGGGCAGCCGCTTGGGGATCTGCATTCTCTCCTAGCTCAAGCTTGCCAGCTGGAATCTCATAAGAAGTTGATTCAATCGCCTTGCGGTACTGCTTGACTAGAATCATCTTGTTTTCCGGTGTGATAGCAATCACAGCCACCGCGCCATTATGGAAAATCAAATCCCTTTGGGCTTGACCTTTGCCATCTGGCAGCTCTACCTGGTCCTGAACCACTTTAAAAATCGGTCCCTGATAAATCTCTGTCCGTTGGACGGTTTTTTCTTCAAATTCCATGACTGAACCTACTTATTTTGAGGATGATGAGGAAGTCGCTTAGCGTAATCTTCCTTGTTAATCTGACGACCACGTCCCAGAGCAATGGCATCTGCTGGTACGTCCTTGGTAATAGTAGAACCCGCACCGACCAGTGAGTTGTCACCCAGCTCAACTGGGGCAATAATGGTCGAGTTGGAACCAACAAAGACATTGTCACCAATGATAGTCTTGTACTTCTTCTGGCCATCATAATTAACCGTAATCGTACCCGCACCAAAGTTGACATTAGCGCCAACTTCAGAGTTTCCAATGTAGGTCAAATGACCAGCCTTGGTATTTTCGCCAATTGACGATCCTTTAACTTCAACAAAGTTTCCGACATGAGCATCCTTGGCCAGACTAGAACCCGGACGAATATGAGCGTAAGGTCCAACTGTCACACCGTCTGCTACACTAGACTCCTCAATCATGGAGTTGGTGATGACCGTCCGCTCTCCAATGACAGAGTCCACGATGTAGCTACCATTGGTCAGGATAGTCTCTGCCCCAATCTTGGTCTGACCTTTCAGGGTTACATTTGCTTCGACTTGGACTTCAGGCGCGATTTCTACATCAATATCAATATAGGTCGCATCTGGATTGACAAAGCTGACACCGTTGACCATATGCTGCTGGTTAATCCGGCGGCGCATGACACTCTCAGCTGTAGCCAAAGCCACGCGGTCATTAACTCCCAGACTCTCATCAAAGTCTTTCAGCGTATAAGCACCGACTTTTTCACCATTCTCGCGGAAAATACCAATCACATCTGTGATATAGTATTCGCCTTGAGCATTATTGGTATTGATATTTTTGAGGGCTTCAAAGAGACGAGCATTGTCAAAGACGTAAGTCCCTGTATTGATTTCCTTGATTTGCTGCTCAAAGTCAGAAGCATCCTTCTGCTCAACAATTTTCAAGACTTCGTCGTGCTGATTGCGAACGATACGGCCATAGCCGAAAGGATTGTCCGCTTCTGCTGTCAGGATAGTCGCAACATTCTTGTGGTTGATATGAAAGTCAATCAGATTTTTCAGGCTTTCTCCTGTAATCAGGGGAGTATCGCCAGCAATAACCAGCGTCTGACCTGTCAGATTTTCCAAAACAGGCTCTGCCATCATAACGGCATGACCCGTTCCTAGCTGCTCGGTCTGACGAACAAACTCTGTCTGACCTGCCAAGACTTGCTCGACCAGCTCTGCCTTATGGCCAACAACTGTCACGGTCTTCTCTGGATCAATAGCATTGACACTGCGAAAAACATGTTCCAACATGGAAATTCCTGCAACCTTATGCAGAACCTTTGGTAAATCTGACTTCATGCGAGTCCCTTTACCCGCAGCCAAAATAATCGCGTAATTTGTCATCAATTATCTCTTTTCTGTAGGATATCACCTTTATTATATCACTAAAAGGTAATTTTTAAAAATTAAAATCAATATACCAGAGAAAATGCTACAATAAAAGCCTTTCGCACAAAAAATCAGCCTTTAAACAGCTGATTTTGCTTTTTTTTCTTTGATTTTCTTTGGAAGATGAACTTTTGCTTTGCCATAGTCCTTGAAGACCGCCCGCTGCTTGAAGTAAATTAATTCTCCATCTAAAGCTGCATCTTCGTCCAAATCCATGGTCATATCAATAGAGCGGATGGTCCGAGTCTTAGGGTCAACCACAAAGGCAACCTTACACTTCTCAATGTCGATAGTCGTATCATAATGCTCATCATTATAAGCATAGTAGAAGGCATCAATAAGGTCATAGGCCAAATCACCTTCTGCTGTCACCGAAAACTCATAGCCGCCGTCCACTTTTTTCTTAGTCAGTTCTGACTCATTATCTACCATGACCTGCAGCAAAGCCTTAAAGGAGGACATGCCCGAATAGCCATCAATATGTTTGCGTGACTCCGTGTCATCAATGGTCTCAAATCCATCCTTCTCTTCCAAGTACATCCGATCTTCGCTGAAATAATGGGTCAGTTCTTGATCATCATAGGTTTCGTAAAGCTTGGCTAAATAAGGTGAATCTGAAACAGTCAGCTGTTTAACGGTCTCAGCTTTTCTTCTTTTGTAGCCTTCTAGATAGGTCGACTCAGACAGCCGATCCATGTAGAAACTATCCTGATCGAATTTTTTCAAGGATGCATCCACTACAGCAGATAGCTTAAAGCGGGACTCGATTGCTTCCGCTATGCCTCCTGGTTTAAAGTAAGTATAGAGAAAGGTTCCGCCAATCAGTACAAAGCAGACACAGCCGTAAATGATAAAAAAATGAACCTTCTTCAAAATCAATCCTCCTAGAAGCCTTCTGTCGTTTTATAGCTTTTATTATAAGCTTTTTTAGATCTATTTTCAATCTTTTCTCAGAAACGGTCTCTAAAAGACTGTAGCGGAAGAAATGCTAATTGGTTTTTCAAACTCTCAAAGTCATTGCCAAATGTATCTACAAGGCAAGGTGCCCCTGCTTTTTGAATACTTAGTATCTCAGCCCTCTTTCTCATTTTCAGCCAACTGCTGGCGAAGCTTGCTAAACCAGTCCAACTGAAAGCGGGCCGAATCCAGCCCAAATTCGAGCGTCTTCATCTCAAAATAGCCAATCCGAGAAATACTTTCAGCTAAATCAGCCGCCTGACTGGTCTCTATCAGCTCTGTAGCCAGATGGCTGTTCTGCTCTAGATAGGCTTTTACTTTTTCCTGCTCCTCTGTATAACGAATCGCGTTTTTGACAGCTTCAAACTCTTGGACTTCAACTTCCAGTCCCTCAATGGTTAAATCCAGCATCTGAAGCTGCTCTTTCTTTGGCAGATAACCCGTAAAAAGGAATTTCCCCAAGTCCATATTCTTGTTCTTGCTCATGTCGATAGGTGTTTTAAGCCACTCCAAAAACAAGATTCGTCCCGAAGCAGTAATGGCATATTCCTTCTTCATTTTTCCTTTTTCTACATACTCCGAATAAGTCACCGCCCCTTGCTGGGACAGTTTTTTTAAGGCTGCTTGGATACTTCCTAGACTGTCGCTGCACATAGAGCTGAAATTTTGCCGCATCACCTGACGAATTTCATAAACTGTAAAATGCTTTATCATGAGTAAGCCTAAAATTAATTTGTCCATTTCTCCTCCAAATCACGATTTATTTGTATACCTAATAGTAACACTTTTGCTTCAATTTATCAAGAATAAACAAAAAGCCTATTCAAAAATAGACTTAAGCTTGTTCCAGCGGATAGACCTTGCGAAATTCTTCTAGGACGACACCCGTTTCTTGGGAAAATTCCAAACCGGCTTCCGCCAGACACTCCGTGAAAAATTCCTCATGGACTTGCTGCCAGTAGGCCAAGGATTTATCTCCTTCTCCTTCCTTAAAGGCGTGTTCGGCTGAAACCTCATTAAAAGGCAGCACAGAGACTTTGGTGATTTCAACGATACAGACGGCCTGATCCTGACTGTCTAAAATGACATCAAAGCTTCCTACTTGCGGCAAGGGCTCATTTTCAAGCTTATAGAGCTCATAGGCCGAAGCTGTCGCTGTCTTTTCACCACGAAGCACTAAGTCGGCAAGCTGATCTGCCAAGGTACCGAAGGCCCAGGCATTAATCTCGTCACCAATCACCGGATTGATTTTCTTGTAGGCCTGCCACATTTCTTTTGGGGTCATCATCTCTCCTGTCTTTCTAAAATGATAATTATTGTTTATAAGCATCTTCCTTCAAAACTGGATCTTTATCAAAATCCATAAAGTCATCATGCTCATAATAGTAAAGTAGAGCCTGTAGACACTCTTGATCAGTCGCTTCTGCTTTCTGCTCCATGACTGACAAGAGAACATCCGCAAAATCTTCACCGTAATAAATCAGCTCCAGCTCTTGCTCCCTTACCTGTCTAGGGTAAACATCCCTATTATCCACCACTTTAGGATAATCAGTAAGCAAGTAGCTGTCCTGAAAATTCAGTTCTCCATTTTCCTTAGCATACAAACAGAAATCATCATCTAGCTCTTCCGATTTCACAGCCTCAATGATGTCTTTTAAGAAATAGGTTTGGTTTTTCTTCATTGGTCAAAAGTCCCTTTCCATTCATAAGCCGGATAAACTCCTAGACACTGATAGCCCAAGCTTTCTGCGACTTTTTTGGAGGCTTCATTGTGCGCATCCCAGAGAGGAAAGAGTGAGCGTTTTTGAGCTTCTAAAATCATCTGGGCACCCAAGATTTTGGCCAAGCCCTGCCTTTGGTAGGCTGGCTTGGTAGCAATTTCAATCTCAAGAGCTCCATGATAGACCAATCCTGTCGATACGCCAGCGATGATTTCCTCTCCTGAATAGAGTAAAAAACCAAAGCCACCCGCCGCTTGAAAATGGTCAAAATCGGAAAAATCACCCTGCAAATCCTGAGACCAAGCTTCCTCAGCCAAACGCTCATAACTCATCACATCAATCGGACAGAGGTAGTAGTTTGCAGGTAGCCTGCTCTGCCATTTCTCCAAAGCCTCTGTGTCAAAGGCAACCTTGTCCGCAAAAGCATAACGAGTAAACTGGCCCAGATCACTCTGACTATCGAGAAACTCTTGCCAGCTGGACTCCTCGGAGATAATGACCTTGTCAGCTAAACTATATTTTTTGCTAAATTCCTGCCACAAATTCGGATCCACCTGACCAGCCGGAAAGATGAAATTTCCTAGTTGGTAAAGGCAGGATGTCTCAGGCGCATTCATGAAGAACTGCCCTAGGCCAGCATCCAAACCGTAAAGTACCATATTTTTAGTCCAGGTTTGGAAAAGATTCTTAACTTTTTCATTGTTCGCATTCTTCATTCACTTACTTCAAACTCCAGTATATGTCGTTTTTTATACTAATATAAATTTTTTTTCATCTTATCAAGATTGTCACTCTTAACAAACTTTATTTTATTCTTTCCAGTTAGCTCAATTATTTTATTTTTTCCTAGAATAATAGCAAGATTCTTTACGATAGACCGTTTTGACTGTTCGTTATGATAAACAAAAATAAACTGATATGGTACTCGATTATATTCAGCAAGTTCAAAACATTTCCTAAAGATTTCTTTGTCAAGTGGATTGACAGAATGTCCAAAAACAATAATGTTTTTTATGTTACTACTTTTGAAAAAAATTTCAAAATCATTACCAGTTTCTTTAATTGTTCGTTGATAATATTTTTGATAAGGAATTAAATCCAGATTAATAGCTTCAATATCATCTTCTTTATCTTCTATACCAAATACCATTGTATTAATACCATTATTAATACGATTAAAATCTATTTTCCCATGAATAAAGTGAGTACTCATTAACGGAATATTAAATAATTTCAATGCTGTATCAGTATAGTTGAAATTAATAACCTTCGATTTTTGAATCTCTGGAATAACGTCCAATACCGATTCTTTTTTACTAATTTTATTTTTGTCAAAGTCTAACCTATCAAGATAAGTAAGATAAAATTCTAAATAATTTGTTAATTCCTCCAAAGCATTAATAAAACTTTCGTTCGTTTTTTCAACGACAGCCATATTTGTTAATTGATTAGAATTTGTTACTGTTTCTTGATAGATACACTTAACAACAAATTTGTATGCTACAAAGTTTTTCTTATGCCTAAATCTTTCTTTAAATTTTACTAAAGCTTGATTAGGTAAATATTCTTTGTAAATATTGAATAACTCCAAGTTTTCTTCAATATTTTCTTTCAAGTCGTAAACTGCTTCGGCAATATCTGAGATTATTGATTCGATACTAGACCAATTTGCTCCCAATTCTTCTCTATAATCCTTCATAAATTTAATAAATATATTATTATTTATCTCACCCAACCATTTTAGATTTCTTGACGAGTCAATTTTAGAATTGATAACCCCCTCTATCAAATCAATATCAAAAAAATCAAATCTTTTAGATCGCTTAATGGAAGTAGCTTTATCAGAAAATTGGTTAAGGGAGTATTTATTTTTCTTTAAATCAAACAAAAATTTGTTGAAAATAATATTAAATTCTTCCAAATAGTCTGGCGAAATTCCAATAGCAGTCTGCTGTTTACATACTACTTGGTATTCTTTTAACATTTTTATCAGATCAGTAGAAAAAATTTGTAGCAGTTCGTCAAAATTGAACTCTTTTAAAGTTTCAAAAATCAAACTTTCATATTCTTGAGTAGATGAAAAATCACTTACTTTCCTTTTTAAATCCGTTTCTATTTCACTTATATCTCCCCTTTCAAGTTTATTTAGATTTACTCTTTCAACTTCTTCTGAATCATATTCTGGATATCTAATTGGATAATTCAGGCAAATATAAATATAGTCTGAAAACATCAAAAAATCTTCATAACTAGTTTTTCTACCCATTGCTATATCAAAACCATTTCCCAAAATAAGAATATTGTCTGACATGTTCTTTCTCCTTACTTTAAACTCCAGCCACCGTCGATTTTGATAATCTCGCCCTGCATAGCAGCTGCCTTACCACTGGCTAGAAAGAGGCTTATGTCTGCCACTTCCTGAGGATCCAGCCAGCGCTTTATCGGCGTTTCCTCAGCAACCCAGTCTGCTAGTCCGCCTGGCTCAAAATCTGTGGCAGTCATGGCTGTCTTGACTGCGCCTGGTGCTAAGCCAAACACTTGGATATTTTTATCCGCATAGTCTAAGGCTATCTGCTTGGTCAGACCAGCCAGAGCATGCTTAGAGGCTGTATAGGCAACACCGCCACCACCAGCCAGAAAGCTAGCAATCGAGCACATATTAATGATGATACCAGACTTTTTCTCCAGCATTTTCTGCAGGTAAAAGCGAGTGATTTTCATAGTCGCGGTCAGATTGAGCGCAAAAAGCTGCTCCCAGTCCTCGTCTCTGGTCTCGTGCAGGGGACGATAGTCATCCAAGACACCTGCTGTATTACAGAGGATATCCACCTCAGGCAAGCTAGTGAAAAGCGGTGTCAAATCCCCTGCCAAATCCAGCTTGACAAAACGCAGCTCATTTAGAAAACCAGGATTTTCATCCTTGTCCACCCCATAAACCCGGTAGCCATTTTCCAAAAAGGTCAGAGCCTGAGCTCGGCCGATGCCAGAGCTAGCTCCCGTCACCAGTACCGTCTTAGTCATCTACTTCCACCCAATCTGTCGCGAGGACATCACAAGGAGTCGGACTCCACATGGAGAAGCCCTCCCCCTCACCTGAAACATTAATGAGGAAATAAGGTGTTACCTCGAGAGCCACCCCATTCTGCTCAATCGTGTCAAAGAGCTGGACGTAGTTCTCTGCCCCACCCCAGCCTGTACGCACATATTTTTTCTTGGCCTTAAGACCTGGTAAAATTTCTTCAAATGTCATGGTTTTCTCCTTTGTTTATTGGTAATCTTTGACAAATTCCCTACTAGCCGCCAGTAGTCATAAGTATATTGAACGACTTTTGCTTGATTGTCAACAATTTTATCTGCTGCTTTGCAATAAAGTCTAAAATTAGACCTTCTTCTTCATCTCCACAAAGAGATGAATATCACCATTGCTTTCCTGCGGGATGCGCCTCACCACTTCAAAGCCCATGTTGAGATAAAGCTGCTGGGCTCGGTGATTGAAGTCTGCCACGGATAGCCTTAGGACTTGGGGTGCAAAATTTTCCATGATAAAGTCCAGAATTTCCTGCAAAAATGCCGCGCCTTGACCTTTTCCGCAGTGCTCCGGCTTCATCCCCAAACCAAGCTCCAAAATGCGCTCTCCTTTCTGCTCCAAGCAGAAAAATCCATAGAGTTCCCCTTCACTCAGTACTTGATAATAACGGTCTCCGCGCGCTTCTGGGGAGACCATTTCTTCATAATCCTCCAGGTCATTTTTCATATCATAAAAATCATAAGGCGCCTCATAATGCCAAGTATTGGCAATTTCCAAAGCATGCTGCTGGGTTAGTGGTTCAATCATCATCTACTCCTCTTTTCTCTAAAAATCCCAATAAAAGCGTTTCTGGTCTGCTTTTTCGCTGCAGCCGAGGCTGCGGTAAAATGCATGGGCTGCGGAGCGGGAAATGCCTGAATTAATCCGAATTCCTGTGTATCCTACCGCTTTTGCCTCTTCACGCAAAGCTTGCATCAGCGCTCTGCCATGTCCCTGCCCTTGAAAATCCTGAGCGACGGCCAAAGCCAAGAGATTGAGCAAGGACGGGAAATAGAGACAGTCGTATCTAGCCGCATGAGCGTAACCTATGACCTGACCATCTTCTTCAACTACCAAAATCAAATGCTGGTCATTCTCTAGCAGCCTCTTCAGTTGAGCCTCCGTCGCTTTCCTATCGAAGTCATAGCCCAGACACTCAGCATTAAGTCGCTGAATGGCTGCGGCGTCACTTAGTTTTACTTTACGAATCATTTGTCACCTCGTTCTTCTCTTTATTATAGCAGAAAAGCAGTCTCTTTGACTGCTTTCAATGAACTATTCTCCTATCTGTCCCTTCAACCAAGACTCCGCCTCTTCTAAAGGATGGTCTGTTAGGACATCGGGCTGAATTGCCTCATTCTCATAAAGCTTGCCCGTGCGATCTAGGATACTCGAGGTAGTCAAGAGCAAAACCGCTCCATCATACAGTTGATAATAATTATTTCCCGTAGTATAGCTTGCCGTTGGCTGACCAAATATTTTAACGTTTGCCAGTCCCTTAAAAGCTAAAACAGTCATTTCTCCTGAGCTTCCTGTACGTTCATTGGTAAGGACGGTTATTGGCACTTTTTTTGCTTTCTCATTAGTCTGCTCCAGACCAAGCTGCTTCAGAACATCTGATCGCGAAACCGCGCTCTTGCTTCCATTTTTTTCAACGAATTGGAAGAGATCTTCATCAGGCAAAAGAGAGGACAGGCCCGCAATCATCGGATACATATTCCCGCCGGTATTATCTCTCAAATCCACAAGAACCGCCTGATAGTCACCCTTTTTAAGAGCTGCTGACAGCTTGTTGGCATAAGCCTTCGCTGCCTGTGCGCCACCAGTGAAAGCAGGAACTTTTACATAGAGAATACCCTCCCGATTCTGCACTTCAGGCTGATTTTTGCTTTCTGGACTATTTTCGGGATTATCCTGTGGGCTTAAAAAATAAGAATGCTTCCCGCCAGCCTCTTTGGTTAATTTTTCCAAGACAGGATAGGTGTCTTGATAAGTCTTGGCTGATTCAAGCTTCTCTAAAGCTTTCTTTTTCTCATTTTCCCAATCTTTGTCCGTATAAAGACCAAAATCAAGCTTTTTCACAACCGAGCGAGCGTAGTCCTGCGGACTAGGCGGAAAAAGAAAAATGCCGTAGTCTGGACCAAAGTAGGCCAGAAAACCTATTAAAAGAGCAAGCAAAACCAGTACTGTTCCCAAGCAACCTAAAAGAACTTTTTTCACAATCGCACAACCTTTCTTGTGAGGATTCCTGAGCTGATTATAGCAAAATAGAGACCTGTTTTCCATGTCTCTACCTTACATTTATCATCGTCAATCTTACATTTTTGTAAGATGATTTTATTTACATCTACAGAAGCTTATTTCCATCTCTCACTCTTGGAGAATGCAATCATTAAACCAGACCCAGCCAGAACTGCCAGAATAACAAGACAGATATTTTTCAGTGGATAGAGCCAGTCTTTATTTTTCTCATGCCAAGTTGTCTTCCAAAGCCGAACATACTCAGCATTCATATCTTCGGGCTGGTTCAGCTGAATATTAATCACAATCGCCAATAAGATCAGGGCGATAAAAGCAACGGCAAAGAGCCAGATTTTCTTCTTTTGGCTTAGGTTAAGTTTCTTCATTCTTTTCTCCTTCTACTTTCTGCTTAATAGCAATACCTCATCCTACTTCTCTTTTACAGCGATTTCAGAGTTTCGATAGCCATAGAAGGCATAGATGAGACTTCCCAGCGCTAGGGTAATTCCAAAGGCCTGCCAGGTTTCCTTGGTATACTGGGTCATGAAGGACAGGCAGATGATAATGGATAAAATTGGTGTCAGAGGTACTAAAGGCGTTTTGAATTCTCCAGCTTTTGGCATTCCTTGATCTTTCCGCAATTTCAAGACAGCCAGTGCCAATAAAATCAGATAGGCCAAGGTACAGATATTTAGGAAAGAGGCAATGCTAGCCAAGGGAAAGATACCCGCACAGACAGCTGAGGCAATCCCTACTAAAATCGTTGCATTCTTTGGAACCCGACTGTTCTCTGTCAATTTTTTGAAAGAGCGGGGCAAGAGACCATCACGCGCAATACTGTAAATCATCCGCGACAGAGCATAGGTCATGGAGATACAGACCGTAATCAGAGTCAAAATAGCGACGACAGAGATATAGTTGGCTGCCCAGCCAAGTCCGATGCTGCGCAAGGCAAAGGCCACCGCATCTGAGACATCCAGCTTGCTATAGTGGACAACCCCAGTCAAGACCAAGGTCACCAAAATATAGAGAATGGTCACGATGCTCAAGGATAAGACAATCCCACGCGGAACATTCTTTTGAGGCTCTTTGATTTCATCGACCGCCATGGAAATGGACTCAAAGCCCAGAAAAGCAAAGAACATGAGTGAAGCCCCAGCCATGATGCCGATCTTGCCGCCATAAATTTCTCCAAAGCCAAAAGGTGCAAAGTTAGACCAATTTTCTGGTTTGATGAAGAAAAATCCTGCAATGATAAAAAGTGCCAAGGCTGAGAATTTCAAGACCACCAAGGCTGAGTTGAAGCGCAGGGCTGCCTTGGAGTTCAGAAGGACAACTCCCGTAACAAAGGCCAAGACCAGAATAGGCAGCAAGTCCACATAAGTACCTGCTTTTGGATTGAAGGTGCCATTCAGAGCTGCCGGCAGTTGGATGCCAAAGCCGCTCAGCAAGCCCTTCAGATAAGAACCCCAGCCAGAGGCAACACCTGAAATAGCGGTCATGAACTCCATGATGGTCAGCCAGCCAGCCAGCCAAGCAGGAAATTCTCCCAGAACCGCATAAATATAACTATAGGCTCCGCCATTGGCCGGAATCCGTGAGGCAAACTCAGCGTAAAAAAGAGCTGAAATACTCACACAAAGAGCTGAAATGACAATCGAAACGGTCAGAGCAGGCCCAGCATATTTGGCTGCCCCGGTCCCTGTGATGGTAAAAATCCCAGTTCCTACCATTGCTCCAATACCAAGCAAAATTAAATCAGGAATTTTCAAGTGACGGCGCATGCCCGTTCTATCCTTGCTAGCATCTTTTTTTCTAAATATATTCATCTATTTTTATTCTCCTAATTGCATTAACGTCCTATTTTATCATATTTCCACGCTTTTAGGAATCTTTCTCAGAAATTTACCGAAAAGAAAGGCTGAGAGAAATCTCAGCCTAAGTCTTTAAAATAGATGAAAGCTATATGAAGCCTGTCTCTACTATCACATAGCCACAATTTTGCGATAGCTGCGAGAAGTAATGAGAAAGACACCGACATATACTGCAATAAACAGAGCACAAACACCCAGAGTCATCACTAACATGAGTGTGGCATTCAGCACCCCTAAAGCAGATAAAATCAAGCTCAGCATGTGATAGGCAAATGCCAAATGAAGAAAAGCAAAGATTAGTGGTAGGAAAAAGACTATCAGAATTTGCCTACGAATCGTTTTCTTAATTTGTTTTTCGTCCAATCCAACCTTTTGTAAAATAACAAAGCCTTCTCGATCTTCATAGCCTTCAGAAATCTGCTTGTAGTAGATGATAAGAACAGTTCCAAGCATAAAAACGATTGATAGGAAAATTCCAATAAAGAACATACCACCTAGCATTCCTTTTATTTCTTGCTTATCGAAGGCTGTCACCGAACCATAAATACCTTGATTTTCAGGTAAGGTGGTATTAAAACTGCTTAACTTTTCTTGGTATGCTTCTTTTAGTTTTCTCTGTTCTTCTTTTGGAAGCTTGAGATTTAATCCTCCATAATAGTTAACATTGACAGCGTAATCGTTCATAAATGAAGAAAAGATTTGACTCGGATTTTTAGCTACCATATAGATTTTTTCAGGCACTATCATATTCATCGGATCGGGTATATTACCGAAAACGAAATCTTCTTTTAATTTTCTCTTGATTTTTAAATTTTTATCAGCTAGCTGTAAATCTTTTTTGCTGTCTAGTTCCAGTCCTTGCTCAAATATGGCTACTTCATCATCTTTAAGCTGAAGATTTTGACCCGTCATTCCTTGATAATCACTCTCAGAAATGGCCAAAATATAAAGATTTGGAGTGAATGATTTCTGTCCCTTAGAATAAATATCTAGCTGATTACCAGTTCGACCGCTAACTCCTATCGTATAATACTGGTAAATAACTTTTTTACTAATCTGTAGCTGCTGCTCTTGAACAAACTCTGTCAAAGCTTGGTCCAGCACCTCACCTGTTATTTCTTTTCCTTGGATACTGAAATCATGCGGGAACATGGCATTCTGCATATAATCACCGCCAGCATAAATGTTAGCTCCACCAGATAAGGTAACCAAAACCATTGTCGACAAAATAGAAATCGTCGCTAAACCGATTGCATTTTTCTTCATTCGAAAAATTAGATTAGATACCGAAATCATGTTATCAGGCTGATAATAAAATGTCTTCTTCTTTTTCAAAAATTGTAAGAAAACAGTCGTTCCTGCATTGAAAAGTAGATAAGTCCCTAGAATAACAAAAAGTACAGCTACGAAGAAAATGATAATGGCTGCCATCGGATTAGATACACCTAAAGCAAGATAATAGCCAAAAGCGAGAGAAGACATACCAATAATAGTTTGCAAGAGTAAAAAGCGACTCTTTTTCTCCCCGCTATTTTTTTCTTTGACTAATTGCAGAGCATCAAACTTTCTTAAGTAAAAGCCGTTTTTAATCAGCAAGCAGAAAAATACAAAAGCATAGAAAATGATAATCAATACCAATACAAAAGGTTGAAATGTCGAAACTAGAACCACCTTGGTACCCATGAGCTTGAGCAGAAAGGCATAAATCAGCTGGTCAAAGAGAACACCAATAGTCAGCCCCAAGCTTACAGCCACTAGCCCAAAAATCAGAAGCTCAATAAAAGTCATAACAAAGAGATGGCGTTTATTGAGCCCCAACATGCCGTAAAGTCCTAGCTCTTTGGAGCGATTCTTCATGACAAATTGATTGGCATAAAAGACAATAATTCCAGCTGTGATGTTCACAATAACGACCCCTAGAACCAAAACGAGGATAACAGAGCTGGCCCCTGTCATTTTGGATAGATTGGGATTAAAAGCCAAGGAGTTGAAAATATAAGAAATGGCTACAGCCACACAGGTAGCCAATGCAAAAGGATAATAGAGACGGCGGTTCTTAATCAGATTGGATACCGCCAATTTTGCTGCTAATCGAAACACTAGTCTTTCACCTCACTTGCCATAACTGTCAGAGTATCGGAAATCTCTTGGAACATTTGCCGCTCGGTCTTGTCACCGCGGAAGATTTGATTATAAAGAATCCCATCCTTGATAAAGAGCACCCGCTTGGCGCGGCTAGCTGCTGCCGTTGAGTGGGTTACCATGAGAATGGTTTGACCGCGGGCATTGATGTCGTCAAAAACATCTAGCAGGGCTGCTGAAGACTTGGAATCCAAGGCTCCCGTCGGCTCGTCCGCCAGCAGAATCTCAGGGTCTGTGATGATGGCCCGAGCCACTGCAACCCGCTGCTTCTGGCCACCGGAAATCTCATAAGGAAACTTCTCTTGCAACTTGTTAATCCCCAGCTCATTGCAGGTCGTAACCAGCTTTTGCATCATCTCGGTAATGGGACGGCGAGATAGGACCAGTGGCAGGAGAATATTATCCTTGACTGATAGGGTGTCCAACAGATTAAAGTCCTGAAAGACAAAGCCTAATTTCTCTCGGCGGAAGCTGGAAGCCTGGCTGTTTTTGATGGTTGCTGTGTCAGTTCCGTTTAGAAAGACGCGGCCCTCAGTCGGCTTGTCCAGCATGGCTAGGATATTGAGCAGGGTGGATTTCCCGGAGCCCGACTCCCCCATGATGGCGACATATTCGCCTTTTTCTACCGTAAAGTGAATGTCCTTCAATGCCTCTACTTGACTACCCTGAAAGCGAGTTTTATAAATCTTTTTCACGTGCTGTACGTCTAATAATGTCATACTCGAACCTCTTCTTTATTTAAATTGATACTACTATCATACCGGAAAGACAGACAAGTTTCCATAACCTAATCTTTCATTTTGCCTGCCAATCTTACATTTTTGTCATCTTGTGCTCCAAGTCGGATAAAGAGAAAAGTCAACTGACCTTTCTCTCATCCTTGAATACTGGAAACTCTCAGTGACTGTACTGCAGCCAGAAATAATATTGACTGGAAGCACAGCCTAGACGAGTCTTCTCGATTTCTTCCTTGGAAATCTTTTGAGCTTTAGGTTTACTTTGGCGATGGTTAAAAAGATTGATTTTCATAGCGGGCCTCCTTCTTGAAATCTGATTATTAGTTTGGAAGACGTTTATCTTCTTTTTCTTTACATTTATAGGATACCGGATTCCCAGACTAGCTGCCATAAGATAACCTTTCATTTTAGCCTTTAAACTTACATTTTTGTCACTTAGAAAAAATAGTTTTTAATTGTCCTTAAACTGCGTCAATAGGCATAAATTCACCGATACCTATCGGCTTCTTTCATCAAGCGCATAAAAAAACAAGCGCCAATGTTCATTGACACTTGTTTTCTGTTTTATTTTTTGAAACGGATCCCGAAATAAACCCCACAACCAACTATCAGAATCAGACCGAAAGCAAGTAGCGTAAAGCTGATTTCTGTACCTGTGAAAGGCAGAATTTTCTTCGTCTTCCCCTTATCTCCAGGTTTATCTTGGTCTTTTTCTATTGGTTTATCTTGATTTGATTTTTTCGGATCTGGTTCATCTGTTTTTTTAGACGGATCCTTGTCTGGGCCAGTCGGTTTCGTTTGGTCAGTTACGACTAACTTCCCATCCTTGTATTCAACTGTATTTCCATTGGCATTTACAACTGTTACTGTACCATCGAGATTCACTTGGAACACAATGTCAGTAACAGCTAGGTAACCGGTTGGGGCTGCAGCTTCATGGAAGGTATATACTCCAGGAGCTAATCCAAGCTCATGCGATGTATTTGCTTCTGAAGTCCATTTCGCTACAGGATTACCAGTTGCCTCTTTGCCTTGGAAAATTTGAATCTCTGCACCGGCAATCTCAATACCGCCAAGGTTAACCTTACTGAAGATCACCTTACGTGGAAGGTCATCATCTTTGTCAGTCACTGTAACAGCTGAACCATTGATCGCAACGGTGTTAGATTCGCCCTTAGCGTCTTTCTCACCAACGTTTGTCATTTCCACTGTGCCATCATGCTTGACTTGGAATGTGATGTCGGTCACTTTGAGGTAACCCGTTGGAGCCGCTTCCTCATGGAAAGTGTAAGTTCCTGGGGCTAAGTTGATGTCCTTAGACTTGTTAGCTTCAGATGTCCAGCTTTCAACAGCTTGACCTTCTGCTTTATCGCCTTTGAAAATCTTGATTTCCGCACCAGCGATTTCCTCGCCACCAAGGCTAACCTTACTGAAGGTCACCTTACGTGGAAGATCATCATCCTTATCGGTCACGGTGACTTTAGAACCAGCAGTCACAACCTTGTTGTCTTCACCCTTAGAGTCTTTTTCGCCAACGTTCGTCACTTCCACTGTGCCGTCATGTTTGACTTGGAATGTGATATCGGTCACTTTGAGGTAACCTGTTGGTGCAGCTTCCTCATGGAAGGTATAAGTGCCAGGTACTAAGTTGATGTCCTTAGACTGGTTAGCTTCGGATGTCCAGCTTTCTACGGCTGTACCTTCAGCTTTCTCGCCCTTGTAGATCTTGATTTCAGCACCAGCGATTTCTATACCGCCTAGGTTGACCTTACTGAAGGTAACCTTACGTGGAAGGTCATCATCTTTGTCAGTCACCGTAACAGTTGAACCATTGGTTGCAACTGTGTTAGCTTCACCCTTAGAGTCCTTCTCGCCAACATTTGTCACTTCCACTGTGCCGTCATGTTTGACTTGGAATGTGATGTCCGTTACTTTGAGGTAACCGGTTGGGGCTGCTTCCTCATGGAAGGTGTAAGTTCCCGGTGCTAAGTTAATGTCCTTAGACTGATTAACCTCGGATGTCCAGCTTTCAACGGCTGCACCTTCTGCCTTGTCGCCTTTGTAGATTTTAATCTGAGCTCCGGCGATTTCTTCTCCACCGAGGTTTACCTTACTGAAGGTCACCTTACGTGGAAGATCATCATCCTTATCGGTTACTGTAACAGTTGAGCCGTTAGTTATGACCTTGTTCTCTTCACCCTTAGCGTCTTTCTCGCCAACGTTTATCACTTCCACTGTGCCGTCATGCTTGACTTGGAATGTGATGTCGGTCACTTTGAGGTAACCGGTTGGAGCCGCTTCTTCATGGAAAGTGTAAGTGCCCGGAGTCAAGTTGATGTCCTTAGACTTACCAGCTTCGGATGTCCAGCTTTCAACGGCTGCACCTTCTGCCTTGTCGCCCTTGTAGATCTTGATCTGAGCTCCTGCGATTTCTGTACCGCCAAGGTTGACCTTACTGAAAGTCACCTTACGCGGGAGGTCGTCATCTTTGTCAGTCACCGTAACAGTTGAACCATTGGTCGCAACGGTGTTAGCTTCGCCCTTAGCGTCCTTCTCGCCAACATTTGTCACTTCTACTGTGCCGGCATGGTTAACTTTGAAAGTGATGTCGGTTACTTTGAGGTAACCGGTCGGTGCTGCTTCCTCATGGAAAGTGTAAGTGCCCGGAGTCAAGTTCAACTCTTTAGACTGACCAGCTTCTGAAGTCCAGCTTTCAACAGCTGTGCCTTCAGCTTTATCGCCCTTGTAAATCTTAATCTGAGCACCGGCGATTTCTGTACCACCGAGGTTGACCTTGCTAAAAGTAATCTTACGCGGGAGGTCATCGTCTTTATCCGTTACGGTCACTTTAGAACCAGCGGTCACAACCTTGTTGTCTTCACCCTTAGAGTCCTTTTCACCGACATTGGTTACTTCTACTGTTCCATCCGTTTTCACTTGGAAAGTGATGTCAGTAACTTTGAGGTAACCGGTTGGAGCCGCTTCTTCATGGAAAGTGTAAGTGCCCGGAGTCAAGTTGATGTCCTTAGACTTACCTGCTTCAGATGTCCAGCTTTCTACTGGATTGCCTTCTGCCTTATCGCCCTTGTAGATCTTGATTTGAGCTCCCGCGATTTCTGTACCACCGAGGTTGACCTTGCTGAAGGTAATCTTACGTGGAAGATTATCATCCTTATCAGTAATAGTCAGAGTTCCACCATTGGTCGCAACGGTGTTAGATTCACCCTTAGCATCTTTCTCACCAACGTTTGTCACTTCCACTGTACCGTCATGCTTGACTTGGAAAGTGATATCGGTCACTTTGAGGTAACCGGTTGGGGCTGCTTCCTCATGGAAGGTGTAGGTACCTGGAGTCAAGTTGATTTCCTTAGACTTGCCAGCTTCGGATGTCCAGCTTTCGACTGCGTTTCCTTCAGCTTTCTCGCCCTTGAAGATCTTGATTTCCGCACCAGCGATTTCAGTTCCGCCAAGGTTGACTTTACTGAAAGTAATGGCTTTCAGACTATTGTCCTCTTTATCAGTTACAGTAAGAACCAAGCCATTTGCTTCAACAGAATCTGTTGCTCCTTTAGCATCAACTGTAATAGTACCATCGGAATGAACTGTGAATTTAATATCTTCTACAGCTACAAACCCAGCAGGAGCATGACTTTCTTTCAGAGAATATGTCCCTGGAGCTAATTTTACTACTTTAGATGCGTTGGCTTCGGATGTCCACTCTGCAACAGGTTTAGCTTCAGGACGAATCCGACTGCCTTTGTAAAGTTTCAGTTCCGCACCAGGAATCTCCTTCCCGTTTGGATCTACTTTTTTGATAGTCACATCACGTTCTGTGTCGTCATCCTTGTCTGTTACCTTCAAAGTTGCTCCTTCAGTCACAACCTTGTTGTTTTCACCTTTGGAGTCTTTTTCTCCGACATTAGTCACTTCCACCGTACCGTCATGTTTGACTTGGAATGTGATGTCAGTTACTTTGAGGTAACTAGTTGGCGCGGCTTCCTCATGGAAGGTGTAAGTACCAGGCTCCAAATTGATTTCTTTAGACTGATTAGCTTCGGATGTCCAGCTTTCAAGAGCTTGACCCTGCGCTTTGTTGCCTTTGAAAATCTTAATTTGAGCACCAGCAATTTCAGTACCGCCTAGGTTAACCTTGCTGAAGGTAATGGCTTTAGGACTATTGTCCTCCTTGTCGGTAATCGTCAGAATTGAACCCGCTGCTTGAACGGTATCTTCTGCTCCTTTTTTCACAAGAGTAACAGTGCCATTAGCACCTACAGTAAATGTGATATCTTCAACATATTGATAACCAGCAGGAGCGTTAGCTTCAGTCAATGTATAGGTTCCTGGAGACAGTTTTATGACTTTAGAAGTATTTTCTTCTGAAGTCCAGTCTGCAACGGGAGCTTCTTCCTGATCAACATGATCACCTTTATAGATTTTCAGTTGCGCACCAGGAATTTCTTTCCCGTTTGGATCTACTTTTTTGAAGGTTATATCCTGCTCAGTTACCGTCTTCTTATTGACGATTTCACGCGATACAGATTTGTCTGTTCCAAAATCCTGGGACCCAATCTTAATTTCCTCAGTTAATTTATCATATCCTGTAGGAGGAGTCACTTCACGGATGGTATAATCATCGCGCAACAAGTCACCCAAGTTGGCATTCCCGTTAGAATCTGTGGTTAATTTTCCGACAACTGCACCGGTCCGATCACGAACAACTTCAAATTCAGCACCTTGCAGATTTTCACCATTTTCATTGACCTTATGGAGCTTAATGGTGAAAACATAGCCTTCTCCAACACCGCCAGCAATCTGATAAGAGCGATTTTCAGCTGATGTCGTTGTTTGACCACCGTTATAGGTCATTGTAGCACTATTGGAAACACGCTCACCATCAACAAGATCGTAATCTGCTTTTGTCTTATAGTCCAGCAAATACCCGAAACCATCCATGTCGCCAAGGTCGATCGTGAATCCATCACCAGCAGCATTTTCCGTGATTTTTGATTGGAAATTAGCTGTCACGTCTTCTGTTGAATCCCGCACCCAATCTCCATTATTCCAGCGCCAAGCAATTTTATAGACCCGAATTGAGTCTCTCATGATTTTAAAATTAGGCGAGGTAATCTTGTCAGTTATCGTTACATCGGTATAATGCTCCATATTGCGGTTAATCGCAATATTATAATGAACTTCATTCTTACCGTCTTCTGCTGCCTGATAAGAGCTCTTTTCAATTTTTGAGTCATATCTTTTGGGCGGTCCATTATAATGGACGATTCCCGGATACAACATCCGACCTCCTACGGTAAATCCACCATTCAAGTCACCTTCTTGTCTCACAACATCATGGTCAACTCGTGCATAGAAGAAGAATTCTCCTTGGACACCAGACTTTTGCTCAACATAATTTGTATAGGTCAAAGTAATGGTCTTGTTGGTTGAATCCAAAAATCCATTTGCCACAACGTTATCCGAGCTGTCCTTAAGTTCAATAGCTGAAGAGTTCCCAAAAGCATACTCAGAAGGCAAGGTGATTGTTGTCGTATCACCTTGATGTACTTGGTTATCCGGCAAGACAAACTTTGCGTAAACTCGAAAAGTTTCCCAAATATCAACCCCCTGCGTCAAATCACCACCTGAAGAATTCTTCAGACTCATCTCCGTGATAGCATTACCAATCTCAGCTGCTTGTACCTGAGTCAGTGGCGCCAAAGATGGCAGAATTACTCCTAAAAAAAGAATAATAAGGTGGAGCAATGCTCTAATCCTTTTGTTCATGCAATTTTCCTTTCTCACAATATTCAGTTTTAAATGTACAATGTAATTGTATACTAACTGAGCTTCCCCATCTTGTCAGTGCCCACTTTCTAAAAAGCGAACATTTATAGATACATTACATCTACATTTTATCATACTATAAGAAAAATGGCTATACACAAAAGGAGATTTTTTTAACATTTGTTTAGCTTTTTGTCACTTAGCATGAAGGAATATTTTTCTAACAATTAAACTGTAACGAATGTTTCTTTTATTCAGAATCAAAAAAACCGGAAACAAAGTCCGGTTCTTCTGATTTATTTCCTAAACGTCAGGACATAAAATTTTCCGTCCCAGAGGAGTTTCAACTCCTTCTCCTTAACCCCTGCCGGTATAACGGCCTCTAAAAAGATGAGAATTTTTCAATCGTAATTCACCTGACTGCCTATCTATATCTTTTGCTAAACCATAGGCTTTATAGAGGACTAAAAGACTAAAAGCAAGCTCAAAAGCTAGAATTATCCGACCCCAATAAGTCTGATTCGCTGGCAGATTCCACAAGAAATGTAAAACAAAAGGCAGCATAACACAAAATAGGCCATAAGCAAATACAGATTGATTCTTCTTATGATAATGTAATATCAGTGCAAGACCGAAAGTAAGCAAAGATGTATATAGCCCGTGAGACATAAAAGCCGGAACTAAACGGCTTATGACTTGTGATAGAGAATCAGCCAAACCACGGTCTACATTATTAGCAATCCAAACAAATTGTTCTTGAATTTCAAATCCTGTACCCGCAGCATAGCCCAGCAGCAATATTGATTTTAGATTTTTTACTGGAACAAAGTAATAGGCGAAGACTACTGCTAGAAGTTTGGCAGGCTCCTCAATAGGCGGAGCAACAACAGAGTCCTGAATGATATTCACCCAGGAAGTCTTAGGAAAGTTACTTTCTAATAAATAAGTCAGTCCCCTATCAGCCGTACTAGATAGAAACTTCGACAGGAAAAGTCCGCCTATCAGTGCTAATAAAATAGCTGCCAAGGGGGTCTGCCATTTTTTAGCCAAAAGAAAGAGCAAAAGAAAGACTGGAACAATATAGAAAATTTCTAATAAACTAGCTACTCCCACTATCCCATAATCAGTACCTGACAAACTATAGGAGATATAAGGTTCTGTAACGACTCCTAGTCCAAGTATCACTAGAAAAAAGTAAATAAAAAGAATAAGTCTTTTCTTCATTCCTTTACCCCCATTCTGAAATCAAGGAAATGGTTGTTACCAATGTTTAAGTCTTGTTTTCGATCAAATTTTTTGGCAAAATGAAAAGCTTCGTAAAGAACAACTAAACTGAAAGAAACTTCAAAAGCAATCATAAGGGGACTGAAGGATAATTGACCGTTTGGCAAATTCCATAGAAAATGCAAAACAAAAGGCAAAATGAAACAAAATATTCCTTTATAAAATACTGATTGATTCTTCTTATAATAAAGTAGCATGAGTATTAAGCCAAAAGCCGTTAAAGCTGTATAAAGCCCGTGAGAAGTCAAAGCTGCGAAAATTCTCCCCAGAGCCTGAGAAATGGAATAAGCCAATCCTTTATCTAAATTTTTAGCAATAAAAGTGAACTGCTCCCTAATCTCGAATCCTGTCCCTGCCGCATAGCCTAGCAACAGTATAGATTTTATATTTTTCACAGGCATAAAATATATTGCCCAAACAACAGCTAATAACTTGACTGGCTCCTCAATAAATGGGGCTACTAAAGAATCTTTAAAGATATTAAAGAATGAGTGGCTAGGAAAAGTTGACTTTAACCAAGCAAAAATGCTCTCATCACCAACTATAGCAAAAAAACTGGATAAAAATAAGCCACCTACAAAAGCTAGCCAAAGAGCAACAGAAGGTGTTCGCCATTTGCGAGCCAAATAGGCCAATAATATTATAATAGGAACAATATAGAAGAGTTCAAGCAGACTCACTACACCAACAATCCCATAATCTTTTGCAGACAAACTATAAGATAAGTAAGGATTCATAGATAATCCTAACCCAAGACAAATCAAGGATAGGTAGCTAAATAAGACAATATTTTTCCTCATAAAAAGCCTCCTTTTCAAGAAAAACTACAAAAAGACTTATTCGAAAACGAATGATTATCATTTTTTTGCTTAAAATTCATCGAATTTATCCTCTTGAAAATAATGTAGTTGACTGCTTGTAGATCAGATTCTTAAAATCAACCGTCAAAAATTTTTGAATGAAATAGTAAAACATCTTACTAACTTCATTCTAGCAAAATATTAAAATTTTAATCTTACATAAATCTTACGTTCCAAACTTATAATCTTACAATATTGTAAGATTGCAAACATAAGTAATTCTAATATAATCTGTCATTTCATTTCCGGTGTCAATTTATTGTAAAAAGTTTAAACTTTCTTTAATCCCTCATATTAAATATTCTAGAATACAAACATCAATTATTTTTCAAAAAATTTGCAGTTATTTTTTTCATACAATATTCCTTTCTAAAAAGTATGATATTAGCCCTAAAATCATTTCTCTATTTGAAGAACATCAAAAGGGCACCCCCTATTATGCAAAAAGAAAGATAACCTTTCTGTAACCTAACCTGTCATTTCAGCTTTTAAACTTACATTTTTATCACTTAGCATGAAGGAATATTTTTCTAACAATTAAACTGTGTCGAATGTTTCTTTTATTCAGAATCAAAAAAACCGGAAACAAAGTCCAGTTCTTCTGATTTATTTCCTAAACGTCAGGACATAAAATTTTCCGTCCCAGAGGAGTTTCAACTCCTTCTCTTTGACTCCTGTCGGTATAGCGGCCTCAATTTCTCCTAAATCAACAGTAGCGTCCTTAAAATAGTCCTTGCTGAAGTGGTTCTTCTTATATTGCTGGTCCACATAGTCTGCTGTCTCGTCTGAAATCATAATCTTAGTTCCTGGCTTAGCCACCCGCAGCATTTCCTGCATGGCCTTGGCCTTATCACTAAAGAAATTAATTCCACCGATATGATAGACGATGTCAAAGCTATTATCTGCAAAAGGCAGGTCCTCTGCACAAGCATGAAAGAGTTGCAGATTGGTCTTCTTGGCACAGGATTTCTGACATTTTTTCAGCATGCCTATGGAAATATCTGCCCCAACAAAGTCTAGGCTTTTCAGGTCAATATTCTCAGGAATGTAGCGCAGGTCTTGACCAGTCCCGATAGAGACATAAAGGACGGATAAATGATCCTTCCATTCTATTTCTGCCATCTGGTTCTTTCTCAGCTTGTCAATTGCCTTGCCATGGAGAAGTGGCCCTATCCATTTTTCACCAAAATCATACCAGCGAGCCAAGCGATTGTACATGGTCATATACTTGGCATTGTCCCCTGAGACATAGTCCGGATTCAGCGCCAGATAGATGTCCCCATCTTTTTGAAAATCCTCTAACTTCAAACCTGGCTTCAGCTTCTCTTGAATTTTTGTATCTGTCATATCTTCTGTCTCCTTTTTCTATTTGCCATTTATTATAGAGGATTCTGAGCTAAAAACAAGAGTTTTTCCGTAAGTGGCTGCCCTGCATGAGTAACTGGAAGAAATTGCTCAGTAAGCTGCAAAAAAGCTAGTCCAAAATAAGCAAACAAAAAGAAGATAAAGCATTCTGCTCTATCCTCTTTTTCTTTATTTGCTCAGTCGAATCTTTCGGTAAAGTCCTAAAAGGGTTAGAACTACTAGACCGCCAAGAACCAATTCAATATTTTCGGCAGAGCCAGTCGCAGGAAGAACTTTTTTAGATTTTCCTTGACCGTCTGCTGCTTTATCAGAATCAGATGATTGATTTGGCTTAATACCGCCTTGAACTGCTTTATCAGGGGTACCAGGTTCAGCTGGTGCCGCTTGGTCAGTAATGAACAACTTACCGTCTGTATATTCTACAGCATTGCTATTAGCGTCTAGAACTGTTACAGTGCCATCTTCATTAACTTGGAAGATAATATCTGTCACAGCCAGATAACCTGTCGGAGCCGCTTCTTCATGGAAGGTGTAAATACCCGGCTCTAAGTTGATTTCTTTAGATTTGTCAGCTTCTGAAGTCCAAGATGCGACAGGACTGCCCTTGCTTTCCCGTCCCTTGAAAATCTGAATCTGAGCACCGGCAATTTCCTCACCAGCTAGGTTGACCTTGCTGAAGGTTACCTTTTTGTCCCCAGGAGTTGGCATTTGCTTGTTAACGACATTGACTGCAACCATTCTACTGTCTCCAGAATCTCCAGAAGCAGGACTGCCGACATTCAGCGTTTTACCAAAGTCTGCTGGACTGATCGTAATATCCTCTGTCAGACGGTCATAACCAGCCGGAGCAGTCGTTTCACGCAGGATATAAGTGTCGCGTAGAAGATTACCAACTTCCGCATTCCCATCCGCATCTGTCGTGATTGTGCCAACCACCTTATTGGTCGCTTTCCGCACCACTTCAAAGACTGCACCGCTCAGAGAAGCATTAGACTCATCTGTTTTGTGAACCTTCACCTTGAAGTTATAGCCTTCTGACTTTCCGCCAGCAATTTGATAAGAGTACTCGTTGGTGACAGACACTGTCTCGGTATTGTTGTAGTTCATGGTAGCCTTATTTCCTACAACTTCTCCATCAGCCAAATCGTAGTCAGCTAGTGTCTTGTACTCAACTAGGTAGCCGAATCCTTCTACATCACCGAAGTTGATTGTCAAGCTATCACCTTCAGCGCCAAAGGTCATCTTAGACTGGAAGTCTGCTGTTACATCTTCAGTCGAATCACGCGCCCAATCTCCATTATTCCAGCGCCAAGAAACCTTATAAACTCGTACAGAGTCTTGAACAATCTTAGCGTTTGTATCACCCAGCTTGTCCGTCACAGAGACATTTTTGTAGTTGCCCATGTTACGGTTAATGGCTACATTGTAGCGGATTTCATTTTTAGCATCGGCATCCCACTGAAAAGCACTCTTTTCTAGCAGAGATTCATACTTTTTCGGCGGCCCATTATAGTGAATGCTACCGGCCGGAATCCTATTATTGCCCACCGTGAAAGTAGTTGGAATATCCCTTTCCTCTGTGACGACCACATGGTCAATCCGCGAATAGAAGAAAAACTCGCCTCTGACACCAGACTTCTGCTCCACATAGTCAGTGTATGTCAGTGTGATGGTCTTGGCATCGCTATCCAGGACTCCATTAGCTACCAGAGCTCCGTTTTCATCCTTTAGCTCAATAGCTGAAGAATTCCCAAAGGTAAATTCATTCGGTAAATGAATCACCGTTGTATCACCCGCATGGGCTTGGTTGTCTGGCAGGGCAAACTTAGCATAGACACGGAAGGTCTGCCAGATATCCACACCATTGGTCAGCTGCTCACCAGAGTTAGTGGTGAGGTGCATCTCAGTGATAACATCATTGAGTTCCGCCGCCTGAGCCTTAAGGGTTCCGGCTAGGAAAGGCAGGAACACACCTAGACAGAGAATGATTAGCTGAAACCATACTCTCAGTTTTTTATTCATGCAATCTTCCTTTCTCACAAGTAAAATTTGTTTAAAAGTACAGCGTATTGACAAGCCAGTTGAACACGCTCTTTTCATGTTCTTCTGCCTTTTTGACAAACACTGGAAAGACAATACTAATTCATTGTACCATATTGGCTATTAAAAAACTATAGGAATGCTCACAGGGTTTTATCATAAAAAGGAGAAAGAAGATGTTAGTCTTCTCTCTCCTTTATGGTAAGCAAAACAGGCCAAATAATGAATAGATAAGCTGAAATAATTGAACAAATTCAGCTCTTCTATTTTGACCAAAAAGTCAATCTTTCTGTGACGCACTGGAAGTTGCATCTACTTGATTCTGATGTATTTCTTCTTGTTTGGAAGAATTTCTTTCCGTCTCATCTGAAGTGTCGGGCTCTTTCTGTGTATGCCCGCAGGCCGTTAAGATAAAGACAGAAATCAGAGCCAGAAACAAGCTCCCAATTTTCTTGAACCTAGACATACGAGTCCTCCATTTATGCGAAACTTGATGAGACTAGCACTCCGCCAAAAATGCCTGCACAGTCTTGACATCTTCTGGACTACCGCCTTGGTCAATATCGCAGATATGCTGGAGCCCATATTTTTCGATAATCAAGGCAGTCGCCCCGCAGAAAGTCCGACCATGTTTAACAGAGTCACCATTGTTAACAAAACCTTTAATCAGCCCAGGATGTTTCTTGATAAAGCGTTTGGTAGACCATGGAATTTTCCCAGCACCAGCATTTCGAGTAATGAGAATACAGGGCTCTTCAAGTTTCTCCTTGATGGTCTGGGTCGGATAGCCCAGTGATTCTGCAAATCGTTTTCCAACACCAGTATTTGAATCATAAACTACAATCATTTTCATCACCTATTTTCTTAAAAAAAGGATAGCAAACCAAGCCACAAAGCCTAAAACCACGACATCTGAGATGAGCATAAGCATGAACTCTAAATCTGGCATCATGTGAATGTACATCAGCAATGACAAAGTTGTCAAAGCCAGTGCCGTCAGCTTAGCAACTGCCGGCAAGCCCGGAATCAAAGCTGCTCCGATTAGGACAATGATGAGACCTCCGACTAAAAATGACTGAAAATCCACACTCAAACTAAAACCAACTGTTACACCGCCATAGCCAATGGTCAAAAGACCAATCAGCACCATACAGATACCCAAAATAGCCAATCCGCTCATGGCAAATCCTCCTTGCTTATTCATTCTTTTCCTCACTTTCTGCTTTTGAATGAACATTTCCAAATATTCATTCAAAGCCTTCTAAAAAATATTCCACTTTATCTAATTAAGTTGCTTTCCATTTCCGAATCACAGGACATAACCCATCACCTCCTTCGTTTATGAATGAATAACTTCAAAAATTCATTCACACCTATTTCTAAGAAAAGGAATTTCCTCTATTTGGAAAAAATCCCCTTAACAAAATATTTCACTAAAGTCTCAAGACTATCGAAGTAGCCTGAAAATTCCTGCTCCGTGACATGCATGTCTATGTAGTAAATCAAGTCATAAACCTTCATGATCTCAGCTATTTTCTCTTTCGAAAAGCCCTCTTCCTGCAAGCGCTGGCTGAAGGTCTGAATCAGAAACTGATGAAAGGCATTGGACGCTCGGCCGGAATCCTGATTATAGTAATCGTGCAGAATCTGAGAAATGCCCGGCTTGTTCCACTCAGCCAGAATTTTATTGGGCGAAATCAATTCAAAAGTGACTGCAAAAAGCTGTTCAATGATTGCCTCGGGCTCGCCCTGCCAGTCTACGCTTTGCATGATTCCCTCACGTATACGGCTATTTTCAGTTACATAAACCTCCAAGAAGATAGCTTCCTTGGACTCATAATACTTGTAAAAAGATCCGACAGCCATCTGGCTTCTCTTGGCAATATCAGAAATTCCAGCTGCCTTATAGCCTTTTTCTGCAAAGACTTCTCTAGCCGCAGCCAGGAGCTCATTTTTTTTATCCATTTCCACGCCTCTTTTGTGAATGAATTATATTTTGTGTTCATTCATATTTTAACACAATCTTGCCACTTGTCAAGCATTTATGCTATACTATACAAAAAAGATAGTTTGCTAATCAAATTATTTTTTTAGATTATATTTTGGAGGTTGAGCTATGCTCAAGGAAAGACGAAACCAGGGTATCATCGCCCTACTGGTAATTTCTCTTATTTTTCTAGTTGTTGCTGCAGTAATGGGCTTTATCCAATACCAAAAGGTCAACACCAAGACCGCCTATGACCGAAATAGCGAGTCGGGAGCAGATTCAGCAGTCTATGCTGAAGTGTCATATATTTTCCCAGAGGCCCTGATTGAAGTAGAAGATAATACTCAAGTTTGGCTGGTTGCCTACCAAGACGGATATGTTGGTCTGCAGGCTAAAAAAGGGGACAAGCAGATTGCCCAGCTCTTGGAAAAAGAGAAAAAGGGCGAGCTGGAAAAAAATCCTGTCCGAATCGTTGGCTCCTATGTTAATGCTAACTCCCCTAAAAAAAATCAGGGATATATCTCTAATTATGGCAGCCTCGTTCGCGGTCTCCTAGCAGACAATCCCGAAGTCATCACAGTAATGTCAAGCAGCTCCTATATCTCTATCACTGAATTTGAATCTGACAATCTTGCATTCATGTTCTACATTCTGTTTTTGATTGGACTCTGTGTTTTCTTTGTCGTTATAGGAATTATCGGCCGCAAGAAAAATATCGCTGCCTACGAAGAAATCTATGCAGCCTATCCAGAGGCCAAGGACAATCTCAATATCCTGCTGGAGCAAGCATCTTTCCACGATGATGTGCTGAAAATTGCTGTTTATAAAGACCATCTCATTACCTACTATCGAGGTTTCAAGGCAATTGATCTCAAACAGGTCGTCCATCTCTACCACCACATTCTCACCATGCATCGCGGCTTCGTTGCTTCAAACAGAAACTCAACCTTAGTTGCTGTTAGAAACAATCAAAAGAAATACCAAATGCCCATTAAGAACATTGGTAAAACAACAGACACTAAACTCCAGTCAACCTTTGACTATCTTTACAACCACTTCCCTCATATCCGATTGGGAGTGTAATAGCACATAAAACTCAAGCTAGAAAATCTAGCTTGAGTTTTTTAGATACAAAAAGACAGGAGCAGGATACAATCCAGCTCCATTTATTTTTATGATATGCTTGTCAGAACGTTTTTCAGCAAGTTACTTGCCTTCTTTTTCCTTTCTGCGCTTAGCCAAGGCGCTGTTAATCTTCTTGGTCTTAAGATTTGTATCCAAGTAATGAAAGAGCCATAAAAAGAGATAAATCAGAATAAAATCCAGCCAGAAATGCCAGTTGGCAATTAAAAATCCCCAGTTATTGTAGACCATGAAGCAGCATGCCAAGACTGCGACCGCAGCAAAATGCAGCAAAACCGAGACTGAAAAAGAGAATCGGTCTTCAAGAGTTTTTAACATTGAGCTGATGATCCCAATCAAACCGCTCATCACCATGACACTGATGATATTACTTGTTGTGGGCGGATTTTTTTGAATAGAGAGGGCAAGGACAATCAGATAGACTGCACTCCCTGTCTGGATGCCCATTAATATAGCGTGTAGACATTTTTTTATACTCATCACTTACCTCCTAGATTCCCAGATATTCCATCAAGAGTTTGACATAACGACGGCTGACTTCGGTCTTGATTTGATTGGTCAGCTTGGCCGTCATATTGCCAGAAAAACTGTCAGACAAAGACTCCAGATGGTCAATATTGATGACAGCATGCCGGGAAACCTGGATAAAGTTCGAGCTGCTAATCCGCTGCTGAAAGCGAGTCAAGGTCTCTGTCGTCTGGTAAATGCCTTCTCTGCTGTAAATCATCAAAGTTGTCTGGTTGATGTCTGCTAGGATAATATCTTCAGTCTTCAGCATGATAAGCTTATCGTCCGACTTGATAGGCAGGACACCACTTGGCCCAGCCTTGTACTGCTCTAAATAATCTAAGATAGCCTTGGCTTCAGCCGCTAGCTGGTCTGCCTTGACCACAACCAGCGGATCCTGAGATGAAATGGTTGGATCTGTTTCAAATTTTGCTTGCAAGAGGAAGCTCCCTATTCACATTCTATTGTAGTTTCAGCCGGCGGATGGCAATCATATTTTGCACCATCCAAATAAGCGCTATTGCAACTAAAACTATTCCAACTATATAGAAAGTTTCTGTCCTTGTCAAGAGCTCCTGCCATTCAATGCGAATTCCCATTGTTTTTTCGAAAGCTGCTTGCGGCTGGCTGTTATTGGCAAAAGTATCTGCTAGACTTTCCTTCATGAGAACCTGTCTGAAAAGAGAGGCCATATAGTTAGAAGGCGTAAGCTTCATTAGATTTTGTGCCATATTCGGCAAGGTTCCAATGGGGATATAGGTTCCCACTAGAAAACCAGATGTAGCTCCGACTACTGTCGCCAATTTCCCCAGACTATCCACTGATTTGAAACATTGAACAATCAGAGCATTTATCAGTGTGGCTAAGAGACTGTTCAAGAGCATCAGAAACATCAGGTAAGGAAGACTCCCCCATTCAAAGGAAACTTTATCCTCCAGCGTAAAATAGCTGAGCATAAAGGCAAACATAATGACCTGCATCAAAAAGCCGATAATAACAGAGCTGACAAGATAACTAAGCTGCAATCCCCATGGTCCCAAGTCTGTGATAAAGAGGTCGTCTGTCACCTTCCGCTCCCGGTCTTCGACCTGCCGAGAGAAAGCTGCCAATGTGGTCGTTAATCCTGTAACTGCCAATACACCGCCAATCAGCCACAAGTCCATCAGCTGGCTGGAATGAGCTTTGTAATTATTTTTCAAAAAAACGATATAAAGCACAAAGGGAATAATCGCTCCGAAGAGGGACAAAATTACCCCACTGCGGTTTCGGAAATAAAGTAAAAAATTACGTTTTATCAAAGCGAGCATATTAGCGTACCTCTCTTCCTGTCAGTGCCATAAAGGCATCGTCCATGGTTCCGGGTTGAAATTCAAATTGTTCGATATAGGGACCAGCCTGAGCCAATAAGGTCAGTGCTTCTTGAGTCGTTTTAGGGTGGAGGATAAATTCTCCCACCTTGACTTGCTCCCAAGCGCAGCCTCTTGGCAAACTTTTCTCTAAACCTACTGAGTCTTGACTCAAAATCCGTAAGGCATTACGGGCATAGTTTCCCTTAATCTGGTCTGCAGAGCCTTGGGCAATGACCTGACCATGGTCTACGATATAGATCTTATCCGCATCATCAGCTTCATTGAGATAGTGGGTTGTCAAGACAATGGTCATCTGCTCTTCTTTCTGAATTTGCTTGAGCAAACTCCAAATACTCTCCCGAGTCTGAATGTCCAAGCCTGTGGTCGGCTCATCCAGAAAGAGCAGGTCGGGACTATTGAGTAGGGCTCGCGCAATGTCCACCCGACGCTTTTGACCACCGGACAGTGTCCCATAAGGCTGCTTGGCAAAGGCTGATAATCCCAGCTGAGAGACCAAGCGATCGATTCTACCTGCCGGCATCTCCTTGTACTGCTTGGCTCTGATGGTCAGATTTTCCAAAACCGTCAGCCGGTCGTCCAATACACTGTTTTGGAAAACCACACCCAGCCTAGGCTTTTCAGCATAGCAAATCTGCCCGGATGTCGGCTGCAAGAGCCCTATCAGCATCTGAATAGTTGTCGATTTTCCTGCACCATTAGGGCCTAGAATAGCTGTAAAACTGCCTCTCTCAATCTGAATATTCAGATCATTGACAGCCACCTTATCGCCATAAACCTTGCTTAGATTTTTTGTTTCTACTAACATGATCTTTTCTCCTGTCCTTAACTTCTGAGACTATGATAGCAAGTCTTTTTTGAAAAATCTCAGCTTTTTGGACAAGCGGTAAAATCAAGGAGATGAGAGGTGAAAATCCAGACGTCAAAAAATCCCCGACCATTCGGTCAGGGAAGTTTATTAGCGGCGACAATCTTGCGGTAACTGCGTGAAGTCAGAAGAAAGACCAGAATATAGGTCAGGAGGAAGACACCGCAAGTTGCAAGTGTTGTCTGAATCAAAAGAGGAAGATTGGTCACACCTAGTAGGGCAACTATCAAGCGCAACATGTGAAAGACCGCTGCTACATGTAGAAAAGCAAAGATGAGAGGTAGGAAGAAAACAGTCAAAATCTGCTTGCGAATGGTACTTCTAGTCTGCTTTTCATCTAAACCAACTTTTTGCAAGATGATAAAGCCATCGCGATCTTCATATCCTTCAGAGATTTGCTTGTAGTAAATCACGAGAACAGCTCCTAGAAGGAAGATAACGGAGAGGAAGACACCGATGAAGAGCAAGGTTCCAGTAAGTTCTTGATAGCTCTTTTCTGCACTATAACGGTCACTAGCCATTGCGAAGCTACCATCTTGAGCTTGTTCCTGATCCAAAGTGTCCCTCAACCCCAGTTGGACTTGCTCTACAAACTTTTTACTGCCCTTAGTCTCTGAAGCAACTCCAATGTAGTAGTAATGATCCACATCGAGATTAACCTCTTTGACATCATTGACCACCATATAGAGCCCCTGTTCCATGGTCACATCGTTCGGATTAGGGATTTCCCCATGCGTGAAATTCGACGATAAAAGCTGCTTAATCTTCCAGTCCTTACCATTCACTCGGAGTGGCTTGTCCTTATTTAAGGAAATATTTTTTCCATAGACAAGAGTTTCATCGTCTGCCAGGTCTATCTTTTCCCCTGTCATTTTTTCATAATCCTGACGATTGATAACTGTAATCGTGCCGGCAGACTTGGTCAAGATACTTGTATCTGACTCTAGCTCTCTTTGCATTGGAACTGTCACATCATTACCAGCCAGTTTCGTGACGAAGGCTGATTGGTAGAGATAGGTAGTATAGCTTGGCTTCTTCAGACCTGAGTCCTGAGCTACTTGCTGGACCTTGTCCAACAGAGCCTCCTTCTGATCGGTCGATTTCGGCAAGACGACGCTGACATTGTAATCCTTTGGATGCAAGGTAGTAATATAATCCTGACCTCCAACATAGATATTGATTGTACCAACCAGAGTCACTAAGAGCATGGTAGATAGAATGGAGATAGTTGCCAATCCTGCTGCATTTTTACGCATCCGCGAGATAAGATTGGAAACAGAAATGAAATTCTGCGTTTTATAGTAGTAACCTTTGCGCTTTTTGAGAAATTTCAATAGTGTAATTGAACCTGCATTAAAAAGCAGATAGGTTGCTAGGATAACCATGATCACGGCTATAAAGAAATTGCCGATAGCAGCGACAGGCTTGGTAACGGTCAAAGCCATATAATAAGCCACACCCATGAGCAGGAGACCCAGCAAGGTTTGCAGAAAAAGGAAGCGTCCTTTCTTCTCGCCTGCTTTCTTTTCCTTCATTAGGTTAAGAGAGCTATAGCGTAGAAGACGCGTAGAGTTGAGCAACAAAATCACCGCAAAAGCGACACCCAGACTAGCTAGAGTCATCCAGGCGTTCTTCCATTGGAAGGTCGAGGCAAGAACTGCCGGCATTCCCATCAATTTCAAAAGGACTGCGTAGAGCATCTTATCTAAAGCTAGGCCAGACAAGATACCCAGACCAACTGTAAGTAGATAAAAGACACAGAGTTCAAAGAAGGTCATGACTAGCAGATGCTTTTTCTCCATGCCCAGTAGACTATAGACTCCCAACTCTCGGGAGCGGTTTTTCATAACGAAGCTATTAGCATAGGTGATAAGGATAAGGACGGCAATCTGAATGACATGGATACCAAACTGCAAGGTCATGCGAGCAGCTGCACCGCCATAAGAGGTCTCCATGTTGGGGCTATGAGCCAGTGAGATAAAACTATACAAAATCGCTGTTGCAAGTACCGTCGCCAAAGCAAATGGATAATACAAACTGCGATTTTTAACCAGATTGGACAAAGCCAGTTTACTCGTTAGTTTGAACATAATTGCCCACCTCACTTGCCATAACTGTCAGAGTATCAGAAATCTCTTGGAACATCTGCCGCTCGGTTTTGTCACCGCGGAAGATTTGATTATAGAGAATCCCATCCTTGATAAAGAGCACCCGCTTGGCGCGGCTAGCCGCTGCCGTTGAGTGGGTCACCATGAGAATGGTCTGACCGCGGGCATTGATGTCGTCAAAGACATCCAGCAACGCAGCCGAAGACTTGGAATCCAAGGCTCCCGTCGGCTCATCCGCCAGCAGAATCTCAGGGTCTGTGATGATGGCCCGAGCTACTGCAACCCGCTGCTTCTGACCACCGGAAATCTCATAAGGAAACTTCTCTTGCAGCTTGTTAATCCCCAGCTCGTTGCAAGTCGTAACCAGCTTTTGCATCATCTCGGTAATGGGACGACGAGAGAGAACCAGAGGCAGGAGAATATTATCCTTGACCGACAGAGTATCCAGCAGATTGAAATCCTGAAAGACAAAGCCTAATTTCTCCCGGCGGAAGCTGGAAGCTTGGCTGTTTTTGATGGTTGCTGTGTCAGTTCCGTTGAGAAAGACGCGGCCCTCAGTCGGCTTGTCCAGCATGGCTAGGATGTTGAGCAGGGTGGATTTCCCAGAGCCTGACTCCCCCATGATGGCGACATATTCACCTTTTTCTACCGTAAAGTGAATGTCTTTCAGTGCCTCTACTTGGCTGCCCTGAAAGCGGGTTTTATAAATTTTTTTCACATGCTGTACGTCTAATAATGTCATCTTGCTTCCTTTCTGTCTAGCAGGCACCTATCAAAGCCCTGCTTTTAGCAGTATTTATGAACTGCCTCCTAATTGATAAGTCTATTTTATCTCAATACCAAACGCCCAGCCATAACCTAAGCTTACATTTTAAAGTGCAATCTTACACTTTTGTAAGATGAGATGGGCTTTATTTTACCCAAAAGGCAATCAAAGCAATTAGCCAAAGGTGGGCTGGATAGAAAATATAGAAGAAATATTTGCTCCACTTGCTGCTGGATCCTCGCTCACCATTATAGAAGTGCAAGAGAGGAAGAACACTGATAAAGAGCCAGTCTGAATTATAGAGCAGCATCGATAGCGTGTCCTGCAAGGTTGGATAAATTTGAATACTCATGGCAAAGAGAACTCCCGCCCAAACTACATAGGACAAGTTTCTGAAAAAGACTTGATTTCTAAAAAGGTAGGTCAAGAGCATGAAAGGAAGCAAAGCCATGCCGCCTTCGCTAAAGAGAAGTCCCGCCAGCAAGACCAATACTCCTGCCGCTATCCGCAAACCACGCTTCTGCTCCTTAGCAGCTCGGCCATTGTCAGAAAAGCCAAAGAAAAGACTCAGCATGAGGACCCCGCAGGCCAAGGTCAGGAAGATATTGTGAGTGAGGTAGATGCCCTTTTCCTGAAAGAGGAGCGTCAGGATACAGTTTCCTGTCTGCATCAGGGCTGCCCAAAAGAAGAGCCGCATATTATAAGCCAGGCGGTTGCGAGTGTGGAGAAAACCTTCCACTGCCATGAAGGCAAATGCTACTCCGACACAGCGGGTTAGGGCATGCAAGATGCCATCCCAGCCGTCCGGCACCAGCCCTGGTATCTGGCTGATATGGTCAAAAATCATAAGAAATGCCATGAAGAGCTTCAACTGAAAAGCATTCAAACCTTTTGATTTCATTTTTCTGTCTCCTTCTTATTTCTTGCCTCTATGATAATAAAAAAGAAAGGCCGGTACCATAACCTAACCTTTCATTTGCTAGTTTTATTCTTACAATTTTGTCACTTTTAAAAATCATGCAGGAGCATCCGTCAAAAATAGCACAAAACCTAGTGGCTTTTATGCACACTTTCAGCGGTCTGCAACTGTCCTAGAAAGCCTTTGACTGCCTTTCTGTCTGCTTCCGTTCCAGAGCCCTCTATGTTACGAATATGGCGAAGACCATACTGCTCCACTATCTTATCCGTCGCCCCGCAAAAGGTCCGCGGATAACGCTTCTGATTGCCATTGATGACAAAGCCTTTGATTAGATGTCTGTACTTTCTGATGAAGCGCTTGGTCGTCCACGGAATCTGCCCTGCTCCGCTATTTCTGCTGACTAAAATACAGGGCTCCTCCAGCTTTTTCCAGACTGACTGGCTAGGCAGTCCCAGACTTTTAGCAAACTTTTTGCCCAAACCAGTCAGACTATCATAAACCACTACTAGCAACTTTCTTCCTCCTACTCAAAGATCAATTTCTTCTCAGGAAAGGCGATGGAAACCGTCGTTCCCTGACCAACTTGAGAGTCTATAGCAATCTTGTGTCCCAGCTGATCAGCAATTTTCTTGGACAGATAAAGACCTAAGCCTGATGACTGCTGGGTCAGACGACCATTGTAGCCTGAGAAACCGCGCTCAAAAACCCGCAGCAAATCAGCATTTTGAATCCCCAGACCCGTGTCCTTGATATAGAGGCTGCCTTCATGAAAATAAATCTCTATGCTGCCTTCTTTGGTGTATTTAAGACTATTAGACAGGACCTGCTCTAAAATCACTAGAAACCACTTTTTATCAGTGACAATCGTGTGGTCTAGATCATGAAGATTGAGACTGAGTCCTTGCTGAATAAAGAAAAGAGCGTATTTCTTGACCACTTCCCTGACCAAATCAGCCAGATTTTCCTGCTTCAGAACTAGATCATCATGGAAGCTTTCCAAACGGAGGTACTGGAGCACCAGATGAACGTAGGACTCAATCTTAAAGAGCTCCTGCTCCAACTGAGACTTGGTTTCCTTATCCTTCAAGTCTCCAATCAAGAGCGAGCTGGCAGCAATAGGTGTCTTGACTTGATGAACCCAAAGAGTATAGTAGTCCAGCAAATCATTGTATTTTTCCTGCTCAACCAAGAGCTGATTCTTCTGTTCGTACTCCAGCTCTTCCACTCTTTCCTGCAAGAGCTTTTCTAGAGGAGTCTGAGCCTGAGCGGAGACCTGTAGCTTCTGGCTGCGATAGCTCTTAAAGGCCGTCCAAGCATCTGCTCCGATAAACAAGAAAGACAGAAAAGCTAACAAGAGCGCGACATATTCGAGCAGACTGCGGTAAGTATCAAAGACAAAGGCAAAGAGCAGAATAAAGCCTAGCAGCAGAATCAGCAGAGCTAGAAAAAATCGCCGCGAATAAAGGTAAGATTTAAGAAAGAAAAATTTATCCTGTGTGTCCATTGATGAGACCGTATCCTATTCCTTTTTTGGTTTCGATGAAATTCTTCAGTCCGTGCTCTTCAAGCTTCTTACGCAGGCGAGCGACATTGACCGATAGGGTATTGTCATCGATGAAAAAGTCACTATTCCAGAGTTCCTTCATCAGATCATCACGCGCCACGATACCATCCGAATGCTCGAAAAGAACCCGCAAAATCTGAAATTCGTTCTTGGTCAAGGTCACCACTTTCCCATCAAAGACCAGATCTGTCGACTTGAGATTGAGAATGACACCCTGGTGTTCCAGGAGACTCTGGTCGTTTCCAAACTCATAGGAACGACGCAGCAAGCCCTGAACCTTAGCCAGAAAGACATTATTGTCAAAAGGTTTGGTCACATAGTCATCTGCCCCCATATTGATAGCCATGACAATGTCCATAGACTGATCGCGGGAAGACAAAAACATGATGGGCACTGTTGAAATCTTGCGGATTTCCTGGCACCAGTGATAACCGTTAAATAAGGGCAGGCCAATATCCATCAGCACCAGATGCGGCTCCTCACGGACAAAGATAGTCAGCACATCCATAAAGTCTTCGACTGCTACCACCTGAAAGCCCCATTGTTCTAGCATTTTTTTAATCATTTGACGGATGACTGGATCATCTTCTACTAGTAAAATCTTGTGCATCTTTCCCTCCCGATTTCTTGCTAGTAACATTATACCAAAAAATACGATTGCTTGTTTATCATCCTCAGTCTGAGGTAGGATTTTTCTGGAAAAGTCAAAATCTCTTAGAAAAATATGCTATACTAACTAGTAGAAATTGGAGATAAACCATGAGCAATATTTTTACTTACCTTGAAGAAGTTCAGCATGACAGCATTTATGATAGACCATTTAATGAGTTGGACCTGCTAATTCTGACAGAGCTGACCTACTTGCCTTTTGAGCAACTGGTGCACGAGGACATGTCCCCCTACTGCGACTGCCGATTGCTGGATTTGGCCAATCAAGTACCGCGCGACCTCTCCATGATGGTCAGCAAAAACCGACTAAAACTGCTAGATTCGGCCGCAGCCTCTACCCGCTTTAAAAATCTAAAACTGATGGGCTATGTCAATGACGTTGACCAAGATATCCAGAAGCAATTCGCTGCCTTGATTTTCAAAATCAAGCCTGATACCTATGTCCTGGTCTTTCGGGGTACGGACGACTCCATTGTCGGCTGGAAGGAAGACTTCCACATGACCTATATGGATCAAATCCCTGCTCAGAAAATGGCCGCCCGCTACCTGCAGAAGGCCTTAGAAAATCTACCCGGCAACTTTATCCTAACCGGTCATTCCAAAGGGGGAAACCTGGCTTCTTATGCGGCCAGTCAGATGGTTGCGTCGCTCCAAGACCGCATTGAAGCCATATACAGTTATGACTCTCCCGGCCTCAATCACTCTGTCACCGAAAGCGATGGCTATCAGGCCATGGTAGAAAAGATGAAGCGATACCTGCCTCAAAACTCCATCATTGGCATGATGCTGGAAACACCTAAGGAAGCTAGGATTGTCAAAAGCAGTGGCATCGGCGGCTTTGCCCAGCACGACACCTTTTCGTGGAAGATCAAGGGGAACTCTTTCCTATTGCTGGATACACTAGATGCAGAGAGCCTGCAGATAGACAAAACCTTTAAAAATTGGGTGAGCACCGTTTCAGATGAAGAACTTAAAGACTTTTTCGATCTCTTTTTCGGACTGATTTTGGATGCTGGTATCCAGTCTGTCGACGAACTGTCCAATGTTGAAAACTTTAACAAAGTTCTCGAAATCCTGAAAAATGCTCAATCTCTAACAGACCAAGAACGTGACATGCTACTACGCTTGTCCAAACTTCTACTGGATATGCGTGTCCAAAGCTGGAAAGACTCCATTAACTTGCCTAAGCCTTCTGCTATTGGCAAGGATATCCGAGAAAACCTATCACGCTGGAGCAAGCAGTTGCCTTTCGGCCAGTCTGAGACTGACAAAAAGGAAGACACTGCCGCAGAGGTTCAAGAGTAAAATCACAAATCTCTTCTATAGCTTGGCTAAGGGAAGACTTGACATATCCATACCAAAAACAAAACAAGCTCTTATCTTGACAGCTTGTTTTTTCTTTGTTAGAATGTAACAAATTCATTTACAACTAAGTAGTGATAAAAATCAGAAAGGACACCATCATGAAATCTATCAAAGGAATCGCCCTTATCGCTGTTAGCATAATCCTGACCATCTATGCTTGGGCTTCAGCTGGAATGACCAACTTTATTGTACCCGGTCTGGCCTTGACCACCCTTTCGCTGACCTTTTTACTTGCGACTCGGAACGCCCTTTTGGAAAATTGGTTCCATGGCATCGAAAAGATGTACGTCTATCATAAGTTTACAGCTATCTTTTCCGTCGTCCTACTTGCTCTCCACAATGTTGCTATGGGTGGCAGTCTCTGGGGCTCTCATCTGGCAGCCCAACTTGGGAACGTCGGCATCTATCTATTTGTCAGCATTGTTCTGGTGGCCTATCTTGGCAAGCACATCAAATATGAGGCTTGGCGCTGGATTCATCGCTTTGTTTATTTGGCCTATATCTTTGGTCTCTTCCACGCCTATATGCTGATGGGCGGTCGACTCCTAACACCGACCTTGCTAGGTTTCGTAGTCGGATTCTACGCTATCATCGGTTTAGCTTCTGGCTTTTACATCATCTTCCTCTATCAAAGTTTGGCCTTTCGCCATCTGGGAAAAATTCTGCAAGTCAAGCGACTGAACCACGATACCGTGGAGTTGAAGATTCAACTCAGTCAAAAGTTAGACTACCAGTACGGTCAGTTTGCCTTCGTCAAGATTTTCCAAGAAGGATTTGAAAAAGCGCCACATCCCTTCTCTATCTCTGGTGGTCATGACAATATCGTCTACTTTACTATTAAGAAATCTGGCGATCACACTAAGAAACTTTATGACAAGATCCAAGAGGGAACCAAGGTCACTATTGACCGAGCATACGGCCATATGATTCTTGAGCAAGGCCAGGAAAAGCAAATCTGGATTGCTGGTGGGATTGGCATTACTCCCTTCATCTCCTATATCCGTGAAAATCCTAATCTGAATCGTCCAGTCAGCTTCTACTACGCTTATACTGGAGCTGAAAATGCTGTTTACCTAGATCTCCTCAAAGACTATGCGGCCAAGAATCCGCAGTTTGACCTTCATTTGGTCGATAGCAAGGTCTCTGGCTATTTGGACTTCAAGAATTATCCTTTGGACGACAAAACTACCGTCTTCATGTGCGGACCTGTCAAGATGATGGATAAACTAGCCAACGAATTTAAAAAGACCAATCCTAAAGCAGATCTGGTCTATGAAGGCTTTAAATTTAAATAAAGAGTATAAAACATCAGGAGCAACAATAAGGTTGCTCCTGATGTTTTATTGTCTAGTAATGGATGGAGCGGAATCAAGATACAGCTTCGAAAGTCTACCTAATTCGGAAGAATCTTCTCCAGAGAATAAGGACTAATTTCAATCATCAATCTTACTGTTTTTTAGGCATGTTTGAAACAAACAGATAAGACATTTTCAAAACATTTACCAGTTTATCGCGTTTTTCTTTTACGCTTTGCAGGAACGGGTCCCGTACTTCTGTCGGAACTTCTAAATCATCTGGACCAAACTGAGATAATTGATCACTAAGAGTCTGTTTTGATTCTTCAAAAGCTTTCAAAGCTGTTTCCGCTTCTTTGTCAAAATCAGCTCTTTCAGACTCAGGGAGTTTTTCTCTAATTTCTCCACTATATTTGATGTAATTATCCGCAAGCTTATTATAGACGGTTTTTAAATCACCAATTGTTGTTGCGTTAGCGATTTCTTCGTCTGTAACCAAGACAAAGTCAGGTGTTTCTAGATTGGCACTTGACGAAGTACTTGAGCTGCTTGAGTTACTTTCTTTACTGCTTGATTTTGAAGACTTTTTAACTGAGCTAGAAGCAGCCTTGCTTTCTGAAGATTTAGAAGTAACGGATGAATGATTATTTGAACATGCTGCTAAGGTAACTGCTGCTAAAAAAACCACGCTGGCTGAAAAAATCTTTTTCATTTTTATCTCCTTAAATAATAAGTAATTTCATTATAGAATAAAACTAATGAGCTGTCAAAAATCCGACTATTTTTTAAAGAAATCAAAAATTCCCATTTTTTCCTCCTTGAATTAATTTGAAAACAGTATAGCATAAAAAATAAGGAATTACTTTTATGATAGAAGGAAATTTGTTTTTGCTTTTTATCGTTTTTCGATATATTTTTCTTGAAATACAATAAAAAATAGATTATAATAAGAATAAAAGGAAAAGAAAATCTACTGCCGGCTGATTTTCGATAGAGGTAAGCATCATGAAAAAGATTGAATTAAAAAATAACTCTTTACTCAAAGATATTGTTACTCTATTAAACCTTATCATAGTGGGTTATGCTGCTATTCTGGTGTTTCTTACTATCCTAAGTGTGATTTCTTACACCGGTCTTTCCGACAGGTTGGGAATAAAGCTCAATGTTCAATTTCTGCCCTCAGTTGATTTTTCAAATTGGTGGAGTATTCTAGCCTTTGTTATAAATCTTCTCACAGCTTCTTTGACTATTTATCTCATCTATCTTGCTCGTAATTTCATCAAAAATTTGATTGGTGGAAAGATTTTTGATTCATCGAATACCCAACTAGCCAATCGGGCATGGAAAGTCTTTCTGGCTCTGACCTTTCTTTCCGTTAAAGTTGCTGCATCAGGCAATCCCATCACCCTCCCCTTCTCTTTTAACGCCAGTGTGAGCTTTACACCTCTCTTGGGCGCTCTGATTATTTGGCTGATGATGAAAATTCTAGAAAAGGGGATTGATATAGCTGAAGAAAATGAATTTACCATCTAGGAGGCTGCTATCATGATTATCGTTAATCTTGATGTCCAGCTGGCCAAGAAAAAGATGAAACTGGGAGAACTGGCCGATATCATCGGTATCACCAACGCCAACCTTTCCATTCTCAAAACGGGCAAGGCTAAGGCTATCCGTTTTAGCACCCTCAATGCTATCTGTCAGGCCCTTGATTGCCAGCCCGGAGACATTCTAGAATTTACAGATGATGAAGAATAAAAAAACTCCCGTCCTAGCCAATTTCATTTAGCTAAGGATGGGAGTTTTGCTTTTCTATTCAATCATTTGTGTTTCGGCTAGTTTCTTATACCAGTGAGCGGATTTCTTCGGATAGCGTTCCTGCGTTTCGAAGTCTACGTAGAATAAACCGTAGCGTTTTTCATAACCGTTAGACCAAGAAAAGACATCCATCAGAGACCAGATAAAGTATCCCTTGACATTAGCCCCATCCGCAATCGCATCGGATAAAACTTCCAGATGCTGCTTGACGTAGTCAATGCGAGCATCGTCGTAAACTGTATTGTCCACAAATTCATCTTTATAACCCAGACCATTTTCTGTGATATAAATCTTCTTGTAGTTTGGATATTCTTTCTTAATCCTCATGATCTGATCATAAAGACCTTGCGGATAGATAATCCAATCCCAATCAGTTTTTGGTATATGGGTTGGAGATTCTCTGCGCCCTACACCCTTAATCTGGTACTTGGAGCTTCCCTTTTCGCCTTTTCCGTTATGGATAATTTCTGTTTCACCGTCAAAGTCGCGCATCCAGTCACTCATATAGTAGTTGATGCCAAGGAAGTCATTAAGATCTTTAGCTGCTTCTAAAGCCGCAAAGTCTTCATCTCGCAGATCCAGCTGGCCACCATTGACCTTAAGGATGTGATTTACACCTGCCAGAGTCACATCTGAATAGTGTCCCAGATAAGTTGCATCTAGGATAAATTTGTTATGAATAATATCTTCCAATTCTGCCGCTCTGACATCTGCTGGATTTTCTGGATCATAAGGATATTTTGTCGGAAGTGCATGAACGACACCGATTTCACCCTTGTAGCCCTTATCCTTATATAGCTTAACGGCACGGGCATGAGAGACCATCATGTTGTGATGGGATTGGAAAACCTTGGCCAAGTCATACTGGATACCTGGGGGGAATTTTCCAACTAAGTACTGGCCGTCTCCAATGGGTCCAATTTCATTAAAAGTCGTCCAATAGCGAACTTCTGGAAATTCTTCAAAACAGAAAGCCGCATAGTCCACAAAGTGCTCAATGTTGTCCCGATTGAGGAAATCGCCATTTGAATGAAGAGCCTCTGGTGTATCAAAGTGGTGAAGGGTCACAAAAGGTTCTACATGACGCTTGTGGCATTCTGCGAAAAGATTATGGTAAAATTCAACACCTTTTGGATTGACCTCGCCATAGCCTGTCGGGAAAATCCGTGACCAAGCAATGGAAATCCGAATCCCATTGACGCCATACTCTTCAGCCAATTTCAGATCCACAGGGTATTTATGGTAAAAGTCACTGGCAGGTTCTGCCGTGTACCAGTAGTTATCCTCTAGGTACTTATCCCAGGCAACAGGTCCTTTTCCATCTGTGTGGGTTGCTCCCTCAGCTTGATAGGCCGCTGTTGCACCACCGAAAATAAAATCTTTAGGTAAGCTTTTTGTCATCTTATTTTCCTTTCAATAGCATTTGAGGTGAAACAAATAAGTAAATAGGTAAGTAACAGAGGAATTGAACTTTGCTTCACCTCAAATGAACTAACAAATTAGTTGTTAAATTGTTCCTGCACGAAGGCCAGTGCTCCTTTACCATCACGGGTTAATTTGATGTATTGGCCGCCTTCAGTCTTAGCTAGCTTGATACCCAACTTATCAGTTTCCGCCTTCATGTCTTCAAAGTTGGAGGCAACTTGAGGAGCCAGGATAACCAGGTCAAACTCAGGCAGCATTTCACGGTGAGCACCGTAGCCGCCCGCTGCTGCTTTGACAGGAACATTGTATTCAGCTGCTGCTTTATTCAAAGAGTTGGCCAGCAATCCGCTAGTACCACCTCCTGCACAGAGCACCAGAACATTGGTTTCTTCGCTAATATTGTTTTGCGCTGGAGCTTCTTCATCCACTCCTGCTTTTTCAAGGATAGCGTCTGCTTTAGCAGTGTTAAAGTTAGCTGCTACTTTTTCTTTAAGAGCATCATTAGCTTTGCCAGAACGTTCTTCTTCTAGGATTTGTTCGTCATAAACCTTGACAAATGGATAATAAATAATCACATCCACTACGACAAGAAGGGCTGCAAGAACAAAGGACAGAAGCTGGAAGTTCGTACCCAGCACAATTCCCAGAGGTCCAGGTGTCACCCAAGGAAGGTTGGCTGAGAAGGAGTTCATGTTTAAGGTATCAACAAAGAATTTAAAAATCCATACGTTTGCGATAGGAGCAAAGATAAATGGAATAAAGAAAATCGGATTCAGTACGATTGGAGCACCAAAGAGAATGGGCTCATTGACACCAAAGAAAGTTGGGACAACAGATGCCCGTCCAATTGCACGGTTACGCTCGGACTTACAGATCCACATGAAGAGGAATGGAACAATCAAGGTCGCACCAGTACCACCCATAGTAACGATAAACATTTGCGTACCAGAAGTGATGACCTTATCCGCATGCTGACCAGCTTGAACCAGAGCCAAGTTAGCATCGATATTGGCATAAGTAATGGCAGCAATGGCAGGCTCAACGATAGACGGACCGTGAATTCCCACGAACCAGAAGAAAGCGTAAGCACCAAAGATAAGAGTGATTCCCAGATAGCCATCTGCCGCTGAGAAGAGCGGAGCGAGAAGTGTTCCGATGGATTCAGCAACGGTTACTCCTAGACTTGCTTTAACAAGCAGTTCCAAACCGTAGAGCAGAACAACTGATACAGTAAATGGAATCAAGTCTTTAAATACTTGCGAGATATTTGGTGGAACTTCTTCTGGCATGCGAATGGTGACATTATTTTTTACACAAACCTTGTAGACATTAACCGTAACAAAAGCTGCGATGAAAGCTGTCAAAAGACCTTTGGTTCCCATGAAGGCAGTCAGGAAGCCACCTTCCTTGGCAGGCTCAGCTGCCATGAGGAGGAAGCCGACCATAGAAGCCAGCATAGTAGACAAGAAGTTAATCTGGTTTGTCGCAGGCAGGTCGCGGTTGACAGAGTCAGTCAGAGCCTTGGCAGTAGTCCCACCCACAAAGAAAGCCAGAATCCCCATCGAATAGCTATAGGGGGTCATTAGGAAAGTTTCAATGTCCTTAGACCAGTGGAAGCCCCAAGCATTTGGCACATAGGCAATCAAGATAAAGATAGATGAGAAGAGGATAACTGGCATACCAGCGATAAAGCCATCCCGAATAGCACGAAGATAAATATTCCGAGAAATCTTCTCAAAGAAAGGCTTCCCTTTCTCAATAAGTCCGATGAGTTTGTTCATTATTTTACTCCTCTTTTGTATAGTTCAATCAAATGGTGCATCATGTCTTTTAGCAAGATGGTAGTCATTAGGTGGTCTTGGCCGTGCATCATGGTCACACTGTAAGCCAAGTCCTCACCAGCCGCTTCTTTTGTCAAGAGACTGGTCTGAGCATGGTGAGCTTCAGCGATGCAACCATTGGCTTCTTCTACCAAGGCGTCTGCCTTAGCAAAATCCCCAGCTTCTGCGGCTTTCAAAGCTTCCAGGAGCTTGGAGCGAGCGTCACCAGCGTAGGCCACAATTTCAAAACCGAGCAATGTTACTTCTTCTCTATTCATGAGAGTTCCTCCTTGTATTCTTATGTAAAATGTTATTATTGTTTTCTATTTATAAAAGACGTTGAATATGCAACACCAGGTAGACCCGTTCGCTGCGGTAGATATCAATTCCCGTCTTCTGGGCAATGATGTGGTAAATATCACTTCCGACCTGATAGGCTTGAGGATAGGTCATCTGGATCTGACTTTCCATTTCCAGCAGGGAAACATTGTCATCACGGCTTCTGTCCAGATAGTCCAAAAAGTAGTTCAAGTGAATCATAAAACGGTCATAAAAGTTGCTGTTTTCTGCACTTCTTTTAATACCATTTTTCTTCAGCTCTGCTTCAACAGCAGCCAGAATATCTTTTCGCCTGCCCAAGTGACTTTGCCCCTCAGGATTGGTCTCCCCTTCAGCATTGATAAAGTGATATGCAATGCGATTGACCTCGTCGCTAGGGAAATGATCCAACAACCGCTCGCGGTATATCGCTACTGCTTCCTGAGCAATCTGATAAGGGACAGGGTATTTGTCCGAAGCATCCGGCAGATCACTCTCCTTGTACCGCCCCTGCTGCACAGCCTGATATGAACAGTAGGTGTGATCCGTCAGCGTGACATAGATATACTCCTGGACTGGGTAATCATACTTCTTAGAAAGGGTGTCAATCACATCATAGGTCACTGTGATAAAGTCCAGTGGAACATCTTTGAGCAAGGCCACAAAGTTTTCTTTAGACTCTTCCGTTCTTAGGCGAAAGATTTTCTCAATCTTACTTTCCAGAACGATGTCACCCTTCTTTTTATTAAAAGCTATGCCACTGCCAATCAGAACAACCTCTTCACCATTTTCATGTTTGGCTAGAGCAACATTGTTGTTCATAGGATGTATGATTCGATACATATCTCCTCCTCTTCATTTTCTAGGGTTCTGGCAAAAGAAAAAGACCACAAACAAACCGAGGCTATATCTTCCCTCAATTTATTTGCGGTCACGCCTAATCCAACTTAGTAACGCTCACCCTATTCAATTTCTGATTTCATTATAGCATACCAGTCTCAGAATGTAAACCCTTACTTTATTTATTTTTTAACAAATTTTAGGCTCTTTCTTTCCAAGAGGTAGCTGTTTTTTGAAGAACCTTGTTGAGCTCATCAATATTTTCAAATCCTGTTGTACGAAGCCACTTGCGAGCTGCTTCTTCACCTTGCTCAATGTAGTCTTTGACACTGCCAGCCCAAGTCGCACGTCCGCAGAGAACGCCGTTGAAGTTAGCACCTGACTCATGAGCGAAAACAAGTGTTTCTTGGAAGAGTTTCGCTGATACACCAGCACTCAAGTAGATGTATGGCAGGTTAGTCGCCTCATCTTGTTCCTTGAAGAAGGCAGCAGCTTGTTCTTTAGTATGCACTACTTCACCATCGCCAAAGCCTTCAACGTATTTAACATTGACTGGTACTTCCACTTTCAAGACATCAATGTTGAAACGTGGGTCTGAGAAGACCTTCATAGCACCGATAACCTTGTGTGGCTTTACTTTAGCGTACTCAGCGCTGGAAGCATCCGCAATCTTTTCATCGTAAGCCAAGATTTCAAGGAAGAAAGGAATATCTTCTGCCACACACTCTGACCCCACACGCTCGATATAAGCCTGCTTTTGCTGGTTGAGTTCGTCAGAGCTATCTACATCATAGTAAAGGAGGAATTTCACCGCATCCGCACCTTGTTCTTTGATGCGTTTTGCTGACCAAACATCCAGACAGTCTGGCAGGCGCTTGGTACTAGAAGTATCATAACCTGTCTTTTCATAGGCCAATAGCAAGCCAGCATTCTTGTCCAAAGCCTTAGTAGCAGGCAGTCCATACTCAGGATCCAGAAGCATAGATGAAGCATAAGGAGTTAGCTCTTCTGCAACCAAAACCTTCAGTTCTTCCATTTGAGCTACTGTTGGTTCTGCTTCCTGGTGTTGAGCCATAAGGCGTTTCAAAGCACCGCGTTGGTCAAATGCCAAGGCAGAAATGATGCCATTCTCGTCAGAAAGTTTTTCCATGTACTTGCGTTTTTGTTCTGTTAATACCATTCTTTATACCTCTTTTACTGTGATTTGATTGTATAGGCCATCGTAGTTTTCAACGTTGACATGACCAGTCATTTTTTCTTGGGCATTGAGCATGCCCAGAACATTTGCTTTTTTGAGCAGAGAGACATCATCTTCTTGATGACTCAAGGCTGAAGAGATCCCTGCAACAGTTGAGTCTCCAGAGCCAACTGGATTGACCACTTGGATTTTAGGAATATCTACTTTATAGAAAGTATCCCAGTGCTTAGCAAAAGCTCCATCTTCACCGAGTGATACGATGATCCACTCGATTCCATCAAAGAGCGGTTCTGAAAGGACAGCTTTTAACTCATCCAAATCTTTGGAAACTTCGCGACCCAATAACTGAGAAAGTTCCTCGTTATTTGGTTTGATGGCAGTTGGTTTGACATCTGATTTGAGTACAGCTTCCAGAGCTGCTCCGGAGCAATCCAGCACCACCTTATTGCCAGCTTGATTAGCCATTTCAATCAGCTGGATATAGTATTCTGTCGGCAGGCCCGCTGGCAGACTGCCCGAGATACTAACTACCTCAGCTGATTCCATTAATGATTTAAAATGATGTAAAAAACCATTTGCCTCATCCGCTGTAATAGTCGGACCGGCTTCCAGTATTTCTGTTTGCTTGCCTTCGTGCAGAATGGCAATGCAGTTTCTCGTCGCTCCAGAAATATTGTAGAAGGAAGGTTGAACATTTGCGTGGAGATTTTGTAATAAAAATTCCCCATTATTCCCACCAATCAGTCCCGTCGCAGCGACATGGTCTCCAATTTCCGCCAAGACCCTAGTTACGTTGAGACCCTTGCCGCCTGCTGTTTTACTGACTTCCGAAACACGATTAACAGTATCAATTTTCAATTCTTCTAAGGGATAGGAAATATCAATAGAAGGATTCATGGTCACTGTAAGAATCATCTAGCTACCTCTCTAATCGTGGTACTCTCCACGATCCCATTTTTCAAGAAATTCTGTAAAGAAATTATCATCTGCTTGGTGAGCATTATGACTTTCAACGTGCTCAATCTTAGCAATCAACTTCTTGTTTTCTTCAGTCGGCTTGTACTCCGCATGAATGAAAGCTTCGATGATGTCGCACATGAGGAGCTCACCAGTGATTTTTCCACCAAAACCGATAACATTGGCGTTGAGTTCTTCCTTAGCATAGAGAGCCGAGGTCATATCGCGCACCAGAGCTGAGCGGATGCCCGGCACCTTATTAACCGCATTGTTAATCCCGACACCAGTACCGCAAATACAGATTCCCAGATCCGCCTTGCCACTGGCCACAGCTTCTCCTACCTTTTTTCCGTAGATAGGGTAGTGGGTCCGCACATGGTCATAAGTTCCGTAGTCCAGTACTTCGTAGCCTTTTGATTTCAAGAAATCTACGACTGCCATTTTTTCATTGGTAACGATATGGTCACATCCAATTGCAATTTTCATTTGACTTCTCCTTTTCTTAGCACATTTTGTTGAGCATGTCGACCCGGATTTGGTGGCGGCCGCCGTCGTATTTACCATTGACAAAGCCTTTGGCAATGTTCTTAGCCAGCCCTTCACCAACGATTTCAGCTCCCATCGTAATCATGCGAGAGTTGTTATGGCCGCGAGTCATGTAGGCAGAGCGTTCATCTGAGACTTCCGCCGCTACCATCCCTTTGATTTTGGTCGCTACCATAAATGGACCAGCACCATAAGCGTCAATGACAATACCAAGATTTTCCTCTTGTTTATTCACCTCAGCCGCAACTGCAAGGGTCACATCAACAAAATCTTGACCTTCTTTCGTCACATCCATTACTTCAAAGTTTTCTCCGACGAGAAAATCCTTGACCACATCTTTCAGCTTGCTTCCAGCAGCATCTGCTCCAATAATAATTGCCATGAGCATTCTCCTTTGTTTGATTTTTTGCACAGAATATTGTTTATAAAAAACATTTTCTGTTTCCTATAATCATACTATACTCCTTTAAAAGTTATTTGTCAACAGATTTTTTGTTTATTTTAATCAAAATATTTTTTAAAGATGATTAAAATAAACAAAAAAAGCCCTAAAAAGAGCCTTTTGATAATTTTTTCATCCATTTAAAATAAACTAGGAAATAATCTTGGTATAAACCTCCAGTTCTTCTTGAGCATTTTCAGACATCTGGTCTGTGATAACAGCTGTAATATCAGCCAAAGGACAGATAGAGGTGAAATCTTCCTTGCCAATCTTAGAAGAATCAATCAATAGGTAGGTCTCTGTCGAGCGCTCCAAAGCTAACTTCTGAGTATAGGCCTCTTCAAAAGAAGAGGTCATAATCTGCCCGTTTTTGATACCATTGCCACTGAAAAACATCTTGGTAAAATACATCTTGTCCATGATGGCATTGGTCATCTCGCCGACAAAGGCTTGAGTCGCTTCCCGCATCTCCCCACCAAGGAGAAATACTTTGAAGGTATCCGACTTCTTCTTCAGAAGATCGTGAAAAATCGGCAGACAGTTGGTAATCACGCGCAGATGCTGATTGCTGATTTCCTCAGCCAGTACTTCCACTGAAGTCCCCGGCCCAAGAAAAATAGTATCGCCATCTTCAATCAGCTCCACAGCCTTTTTGGCCACAGTCCGCTTGGCCTCAATATTCTGATAAAGCTTCTCTTCATGAGGGATTTCTCTATACTTGAGGTGCTGATTACTTTTAGCCCCACCGTGAACACGAGTCAGCAGTCCTTTACTTTCCAACTCAATCAAGTCCCGCCGAACCGTCATGTCGGAGACCTTCATACTCTCTACAATCTCAGCAACCGTCACTGTCCCAGCTCGATCAACCAGCCTAATTATTTCATCTTGTCTCTGATTTTTTCCCATACTTTAGCCTCTCTACACTCTAGTTTTGTTTATTATAACTCATTTTTCTGTTTTTTTCCATATTTTTTGTTTGTTTTAAACAAAAATGAGGGTTTGCGATATGGTATAGGACATAAAAAAGCACCTCGCAATGATGTGCAAGATGCTTTCTCCAGTTGATAGAACGATATATTTCACAATATGCCAAACTGTATCACTATAAAGAAATTTTAATACCTATTGATTTACATTTTTAAAGGTCACTTTAGCTTCTGGGTCAATACTAGTAACAATAGTTTTATAATAATGTTCTGCGGATTCTGTAATGAGATTTTTATATTGCTTAAGATATTCTTCCTGTTCTTTATTGCTAAGAGATTTAGCAACATGCTCTCCAGTATCAATATTTTCTGTTGCACCACTCAGCAGCTGACCACTCGTGTCATATAGTTTGTATCGCTCTTTGGGATCATCTGAAACCTTAACTCCTATAACTTCATATTTAGGGATAGTCAACTCATATTCATGATCAGCAATTTTCTTAACCTTGACTCCTTCTTTAATCCCAAATTTAGCTGTATAGTTAAGAATGATGATTGCTTTCTTAACAGACAATGGAATTCTGAAATTGGTACCAGGTAATTTCTTATCTTTCTCAATCACTTCAACCTTTTGAATGCCAACATCCAAAAAAACACTTTCGTTGACTTTCTCCAAGCGAGTGATTTGCGTATAGATTTGGCTTCGTTCATCTGAAGCGTTTTTACCTTGGAAAAATCCAATGATATTATAAGTTTTCGCAACAACAAAAAAGATAGCAAGAACGGCTACCACAATCCAAACGTAAATCTTAGCCCCCAAAACTTTTTTTATGAAATCCTTAACTATTTTCATTATACTACTTCCTCCGAATCAAAAATGCTGTTCCAAGGCTAATAATAGCTAGAAAAGCTGCTAAATAAGGATTCAGCGGAAAGAGAATGACAATTAAAAGCAACAACAAAACAAGTGATGCAATTTTTACTATTTTCATAATATAACTCCTAAAACTTTTTCAATAAAAATTATATAAATATATATACCTTTTGTTAAGCGGTTTCAAAGAGAATATTTACATCAAAAATCCCCCAGCAACCTCTTGCTGGGGGATTGTCATTAGATCAAAGATTGTTATCCAATCAAACTTCCATTGGGGACTTTCTCGTCCACAGTAAGGAGAGTCAGTTGGTCGCCGTGCTCGGCTGATAGAATCATACCTTGGCTGATGCGGCCCATCATTTTACGTGGTTTGAGGTTGGCTACGATTTGGACTTTCTTACCGACCAGTTCTTGCTCGTTTGGATAGTATCTAGCAATACCAGAGAGGATTTGGCGGTCCTCACCGTCTCCTGCATCCAAGCGGAACTGAAGAAGCTTATCCGAGCCTTCAACTTTAGAAACCTCTTTGACTTCTGCGACACGAATTTCCACCTTATCGAAATCATCAAATTTGATTTCCTTGCGGTTGAGTTTGAGCTCGACTTCTTCTGGATTCCATTCTTTTTCAACCGTAGGTTTGTTGCCTTCCATTTGTTCTTTGATATAGGCAATTTCTTCTTCCATATCCAGACGCGGGAAGATTGGTGTTCCTTCCCCTACAACTGTCAGACCTGCTGGGAGCTGGTCAATTGCTAGGTTTTCCAGTGAATCCGCTTGAGGCAAGCCAAGTTGGCTAAGGACAGCCTTGCTGGTTTCCATCATGAAAGGCTCAATCATGTGGGCAACAACACGGAGGCTAGCTGCCAAATGGCTCATAACTGCTGCCAGTTCTTTGACCTTGGAATCATCCTTAGCCAGAACCCAGGGAGCTGTTTCATCAATATATTTATTAGTGCGGGAGATGAGCGTCCAGACTGCTTCCAGGGCACGTGGGTAGTCAACTGCATCCATGTGTTTGTAGTAGTCAGAGATGGATTCAGATGCCACCTGAGCCAGAGCTCCGTCAAAGTCTGTCACATTTTCTTCATAGGCTGGCACCTGACCGTCAAAGTACTTGTTAATCATAGAAACCGTACGGTTGAGCAAGTTGCCTAGGTCATTAGCTAACTCATAGTTGATACGACCCACATAGTCCTCAGGTGTGAATGTTCCATCAGATCCCACCGGAAGACTGCGCATGAGGTAATAACGCAGGGCATCCAAGCCATAGCGTTCTACCAGCATTTCAGGATAGACCACATTGCCCTTAGACTTGGACATCTTGCCATCCTTCATGACAAACCAACCGTGGGCAATCAAGCGGTCGGGCAGCTTAATATCCAGCATCATGAGCAGGATTGGCCAGTAGATAGAGTGGAAACGCAGAATGTCCTTGCCCACCATGTGGAAGACTGTTCCATTCCAGAATTTATCGTAGTTAGCATGATCATCCTGACCGTAGCCAAGAGCAGTCGCATAGTTGAGCAGAGCATCAATCCAGACATAGACAACGTGTTTAGGATTAGATGGCACCGGCACGCCCCAAGTAAAGGTCGTCCGAGATACGGCCAAGTCTTCCAGACCTGGCTCAATGAAGTTTCTCAGCATTTCATTAAGGCGACCATCTGGCGTAATAAAGTCTGGATGAGATTTGAAAAATTCTACCAAGCGGTCTTGGTACTTGCTGAGGCGGAGGAAGTAAGACTCTTCTGATACCCACTCCACTTCGTGTCCTGACGGTGCAATTCCGCCGGTTACCTTTCCATTTTCATCACGGAAGACTTCTGCCAGCTGGCTTTCAGTAAAGAATTCCTCATCTGAAACCGAATACCAACCTGAATATTCACCCAAGTAAATATCATCTTGGGCCAAGAGGCGTTCAAAGACATCGGCTACAACCTTTTCATGGTAGTCATCGGTCGTCCGGATAAATTTATCATAAGAAATGTTTAACAATTTCCAGAGTTCCTTGACCCCAACTGCCATACTATCGACATAAGCTTGAGGACTAATGCCAGCCTCCTCTGCCTTGGCCTGAATCTTCTGTCCATGCTCGTCAAGACCAGTCAGATAGAAAACATCGTAGCCCATGAGACGCTTGTAACGAGCCAGAACATCACAAGCAATGGTCGTATAGGCAGAACCGATGTGGAGCTTACCGCTCGGATAGTAAATAGGGGTTGTAATATAAAAGTTCTTTTCAGACATGATTTCTCCTTAGGAGGCAAATGAGACCTCTTTTTATTCGGAAATTGCCATTTATCACGCAGATAAACCGCAAACTTCAACACTTTATTTTATCACCATTTGAAAAATAAAACAATGGATTGCCAACTTAGATGTATCTGCTCAACGAGGGTGAAGAGGGATGTACTGCTAAAAACAAAAATTAAATTGCAATATTTAGTGATTTATAATATAATAAGATAAATAAATTAATTAGGAGATTATTATGATTTATGCATATCTTGATTTTTGGCGGAGAGCTTTTGACTTCGCCGGGCGGTCAGATCGCCCAGATTATTGGTGGGCTATATTTGCCAATATGTTGATAACTATCTTATCTATAATTTTCTTACTTACGGTTGGAGAGGATGCAGCTCCTCTTCTATCGCTAATTCAGATTTATGGTTTCTTTAATATCATTCCTAATCTATCTCTGTCTATTCGCCGTCTGAGAGATGCTGGTTACCATTGGGCTTTTATCTTCGTGTCTTTTATTCCAGTTATTGGTAATTTCATTCTACTTTTCTTCCTCTGTCAACCCTCAGAATACTAAAAAATCAAGTTTCATCACTTTCTAATGGTAGGACCAATCCAAACGGGTTGGTTTTTATCTTGCAATATTACATTAAAACACCTAGTATAATACCTAGTATTTTCTGAAAACTTGCAATCATAGGGCAAATATAGTACACTAAATAAAAAAATAATAAAAGGAATTTTAATATGATTGATGCATATAAAAAATTTTGGAAGGGCTATGTAGACTTCACCGGTCGCTCAACTCGCCCAGATTTTTGGTGGCCCATTCTCTGCCATTTTTTAGTAATGATTCTAATACTTTGCATTGCTCTTGTGATTGAAACAGTTTTGAACTCTGAGACTGGAGGAGCCTTATCTAACACCTTAGCAGGTCTAATTGTGGTCTATTTTATTGCAATTCTTCTTCCCTCTCTCGCTATTCAAGTCCGTCGCTTGCGGGATGGTGGCTATCATTGGGCACTTATCTTATTGTACTTAGTCCCATTAGTGGGTCGTTTAATTCTGTTGGTGTTTTATTGCCAGCCTACTAAATATGAACCTGCTGTTAATAATTTCTATAACAATCAGAATTATCAAGAACAACAATTTGCCCAAAATTCTTATCAAAACCAGCAAAATTATCAAGGGCAGCAATTTGGTCAGAACTCCTATCAAAATCAGCAAAATTATTCAGGACAGCAATTTGATCAGAACCCCTATCAAAATCAGCCTAATCCTCAACAAAACTTTGCATCACCTGAAAACGAGCAAAGTCCATTTGAATAAAGCAAAAGCCATTCCGCTTCTGGAATGGCTTTCTCTTTGCAAGATTTTCTCAATAGGTCACAACATTCAAGTTGCCGCTTTCATACTCAGCGATGAAGATATTAGAAATATCATTATAGCCGTCTTTAGCCAGTCTCTCCACCAGCCACTCTTCTGTTTTATCAATAGACTCCAGAATATCAATTTGGACAACACCATCTGTGATAAGGGGATATTTAGGATTCTCTTCACCAGCCTGTACAATAATCAGCTGGCCGTTTTGTTCTATAACCGCCCGTTTGACCTGCTTGAGCTGGAAAATACCTTGGCTGCGCAGCTTCAAAGCCACATCTGCTGCTGAAAGACCAACAGAACGGCAGGCTTCGGGAATCAATTTCCCATGCTGAATCAACGTTGTCGGCTTGCCATCAATCAAATGCTTAACCGCACGGACATTGTTATTGAGCCACTTTAGGGTCAAGACCAAGATGGTCCACATGATGAGAATGACAGCATACTGAAGAATGTTAATGAAGCTATTATAAATCACCCCACCGATAATGCCACCAAGGACATAGTTTTGAATCTGGTCGATTGCTGAATTTGGCGCCAGATTGCCTTTTCCCGTCACATTGATGACAAAAACCAGTGAGAAAAGCCCCAGCGCTAGCTTAATTAGGATTTCAAGAAAATTCAATGTCATTTTTCAACCTCCACTATTTCGATATCTGTCGTCTTATGCAAGTCAATTTTTTCAAGCAAATATTTATCCGGCTCACTACCGCTCATAGCCCGATAAAAGTTCTTTCCGACTTTCAAAATCGCTCCATCAGTTGCGGCTGAAGTATTGACATAGACCTCCGACTTATCCACACCCAAGTCTTCTGAAATGACCTCAATAAAATGCAGAGAGGTTTGAAACTGGTTGTTAGAGTCTTGGTCAGTCTGAAAATTGCTAATGCCAATCAAGACCATAGCCACCAAGGCCAAAACAGAGATGATGGCTAGTTCCCGGAATTTTGAATCACGCTTATTGCGGTAGGCCTTAAAAGCAAAAAATCCTGTCACAAGCAGCAGCAAGACAGAAAGCGCAACTGTCACCCAGTTTTGCTGGCTGATCTGACTCAAAACATAATCATAAGAATAGAATTTCATGGTTTCTTCCCTCTATTTTTCTTGGATAATTATAGAAAAATTTTCATTATTTTTCAAGCTTTCTTACAATCACTTTGCTATAAATCATTCCTAAATTTTGTTATAATAAACTCAGTAAATTTTACTAGAAAAGGAAATTTTATGAAACTCATCTCTTGGAACATTGATTCTCTCAACGCCGCATTAACCAGTGATTCTGCCCGAGCTCAGCTCTCTCAAGCAGTCCTTCAAACCTTGCAAGCAGAAAATGCAGATATTATCGCCATTCAGGAAACAAAACTGTCTGCAACAGGTCCGACTAAAAAGCACCTGGAGATTTTGACAAATCTTTTCCCAGAATATGAAAACACCTGGCGCTCTTCCCAAGAGCCAGCTCGTAAGGGCTATGCCGGAACCATGTTTCTCTACAAAAAAGAACTGACGCCAACCATAACCTTCCCAGAAATCGGCGCTCCATCAACCATGGATGTTGAAGGCCGCATCATTACGCTGGAATTTGATGGTTTCTTTGTCACTCAAGTTTATACGCCCAATGCTGGCGATGGCCTCAAACGCTTGGATGACCGTCAAGTCTGGGATGCCAAATACGCTGAATACTTGGCAAGACTAGATGAACAAAAACCAGTTCTCGCTACTGGCGACTACAATGTGGCCCACAAGGAAATCGACTTGGCCAATCCAGCAAGCAACCGCCGTTCACCAGGCTTTACTGACGAAGAACGTGCTGGCTTCACCAACCTGCTGGCTAAAGGCTTCACCGACACCTTCCGCCACTTACACGGCGATATCCCTGACCAATACACTTGGTGGGCGCAACGTAGCAAAACTTCTAAAATCAACAACACAGGCTGGAGAATCGACTACTGGCTGACCAGCAACCGTGTGGCTGACAAAGTGACCAAGTCTGATATGATTGACTCCGGTGCGCGCCAAGACCACACACCCATTGTCATGGAGATTGAACTCTAAGGAGAAAACGAATGGACTATCAAGCTGTCATTCCTGAATTTGTGGTATCTGACATCGAAAAATCACGCCACTTCTACTGCAACTTGCTGGGATTCTCTGTCGAATACGAGCGTCCAGAGGAGAAATTTCTCTTCCTCTCACTTGAAGACTGCCAACTTATGCTAGAAGAAGGCAGCGCAGAAGAATTAGCCCAACTAACCTATCCTTTCGGGCGCGGTATCAATATTTCCTTTGGCATTGAGGATGTTCCTCAGCTCCACCAAAAACTGCTGGAAGCTGACTATCCCATCCATCGTCCCCTGACAAAAAGAGAATTTCGAGTGGGAGATAGCTTTATTTACCCTCATGAATTTGCGATTTTGGATCCAGATGGTTATTTTTTAAGATTTAGTGAGTAAGAAAGCGAAGTCATCAGACCTCGCTTTTTAAATGTCTTTAAAGTTATAGAGTTGTGGATAGTGATCGCACTCGGGATTTTTGGGATGGCAGATGGCTCGGCCAAAGTATATCATAGCCTGATGGGCAGGCAGCCAACGTTCCGGTGGAAGGACATCCATAACTCGCTTTTCTACTTCTAGTGGCGTTGCTGACTTTTTAACGATATCATGGTGTTTGCAGATGCGCTCCACATGGGTATCGACAGCAAAGGCTGGAATACCAAAGCCAACACTCATAACTACATTGGCCGTCTTGCGACCGACACCTGCCAGACTTTCCAACTCAGCTCGCGTTTGCGGGACTTGGCCATCAAAATCGTCCAAAAGTTGCTGGGCGCATTTCTTCAAAAACTTGGCCTTGTTGCGATAGAGCCCTAGGCGGGAGATGTATTTAGCAATGTCTGCTTCACCAGCCGCAGCCATGTCTTGAGGACTTGGATAGGCTTCAAATAAAGCCGGCGTTGCCTTATTGACCGCAGCATCTGTCGTCTGAGCCGACAGCATGACCGCTACCAAAAGCTCAAAGTGATTGCGAAAATCCAGACTGGGCTTGGCATCAGGAAAGAGGGCAATAATCTCTTCAATGACATGTCGAGCCCGTTTTTTTGATAAAACCATGATTCTTCTTTCTAAGATTGAGATAGATTTATTATATCATGAAAAGAAGAAGCATCCAAAAATCATGATTGAGAATGCAGCTGTTCTTAATACTTTACAAACCTAACTCTTCATACGCCTTCCGGTAGCCAATCTGCAAGATTTGGTTATCTCGAACCAGAAGCGGTCTTTTAATCAGCATGCCGTCTGTAGCCAGTAAATCTGCAGCTTCCTGAGCAGACAAATGCAGAACTTTTTCTTTTAGACCCAGCTCACGGTATTTGAGACCGCTAGTATTGAAAAAGGCCTTGAGCTCAAAGTCCGAGTTCTGGATCCAGTCTAGGAGCTGGTCCCGGCTAGGTGTATTTTGGACAATATCCACCTCTTCAAAGTCCACTCCTAATTGATTGAGCTCAGCCTTGGCCTTGCGGCAGGTAGAGCATTTGGGGTATTCGATAAATTGTAACATTGTTTTTCCTCCGTCCCTATGATAGCCCAGCTAGCTCCTTCTTGTCAAGCCGAGACTCATTAGAAAAAGCCGACAAGCGAACGGCTCATCGGCTGGTACAGACGCATTCCATAAAGAAACACCTCTATTTTTCGATTATTTTTTAATTAAACGCACTCGCACAATATTGTCACTATTCTCAAATCTATCAACCAGCTCCTGAATCTTGCTTTCGTCCGACTCATCCAGATCCAACAAAGTATAGGCATAATCGCCTTTGGAGCGATTGATGATATTGTCGATATTGATATTTAAATCACTGACCGCTGTTGAAATCCGAGCCACAATATTCGGTACATTTTTGTTAATCAGGGTAATCCGATAAGGTGCTGAGAGAGCCTGACGGACATTAGGGAAATTCACAGAGTTGATAATTTCCCCCGTTTCCATGAAGCGGCGGATAGTTTTCCCAGCCATAATAGCACAGTTTAGCTCAGCTTCTTCGGTCGAGCCGCCCAGATGCGGAAAGACAGTAATCTGTGGATGACGGAGCAGTTCTTCTACACCAAAGTCTGTGATATAGCGCTTGACTACACCAGCTTCTAAGGCATCAAAGAGGGCAGCATTGTCCACCAGCTCGCCACGGGCAAAGTTGATAAGGGTTGTTCCCTTTTGCATGAGACCAAAAGCCTCCTGATCGAAAGTAGCACGTGTATCCTCAGTCAGGGGCACATGGATAGTGATATAGTCACTCTTCTCAAAGATTTCCTTGATATCTGCTACCCGCTTGACATGGCTAGAGATATTCCAAGCTGTTTCAATGGATACATAAGGATCATAGCCAAGGACGTTCATTCCCAGACGATAGGCATCGTTGGCAATACGGCCGCCGATGGCTCCCAGCCCAATGACTCCCAAAGTCTTCTCTGAAATCTCTGTCCCAGCAAACTGCTTCTTACCAGCTTCCACTTGCTTGGGAACATCATCACCAGAAAGTCCATTAGCCCAGCTGTTAGCTGCGATATAGTCACGCGCAGAAAGGAGAATGGAAGCCAAGACCGCTTCTTTCACCGCATTGGCATTAGCTCCTGGCGTGTTGAAGACCACAATTCCCTGAGCCGTTGCCTGGTCGACAGGAATATTATTGGTTCCTGCACCTGCCCGCGCAATGGCTTTGAGCTTGCTTGGAAAATCTTGTCCATGCAGGTTTTGACTGCGCAGGATATAAGCATCTGGATTGTCAGACTTGTCTCCGTCAATCTGAAAAGCATTGCCAAGCTCCTTGAGCCCGATTTGATTGATATTGTTAAAGGTTTTGACACTAAAGACCATAGATTCCCTCCCCTAAGAATTCTCTTCTTCAAATTTCTGCATAAAGGCAATCAAGTCCTTGACACCTTGGAGCGGAAAGGCATTGTAGAGACTAGCTCTCATACCGCCTACGCTGCGGTGCCCCTTGATATTCTTGAATCCCGCTGCTGCAGCCTCTTTGTTAAATTTGGCGTCCAGCTCTGGGCTAGGAGACACAAAGGGAATATTGGCTACTGAGCGTTGCTGCTTATAACGGACTGGACTGCGATAAAAGTCAGACTGCTCAATGAAGTCGTACAAAAGGCCAGATTTTTCCCGATTGAGCTTTTCCATTTCTGCTACGCCACCCAGCTCCTTGACCCACTCAAAGACCAGTTTGGCCATATAGATGGCAAAAGTCGGTGGTGTATTGTAAAGAGAGCCATTGTCCGCATGAATGCGGTAATCCAACATGCTAGATAGAACTGGTTCGTCATCCAGCAGGTCTTCTCGGATGATAACAACTGTCACGCCAGCAGGTCCGATATTCTTCTGAGCCCCAGCATAAATCAAACCAAAATCCTCTACTCGGTATTGAGCAGCCAGGATATTAGAAGACATGTCCGCCACAATCGGCACGCCATTGGTCGCAGGCAGGTCATAAATAGCCGTTCCTTCGATAGTATTATTGGTTGTCAGATGCACATAAGCCGCCTGCGGATCAATCTCCTTTTCATCAAAAGAAGGAATTTCCGTGTAATTTAAATCCTCTGACGAAGCTAAAAGAATAGTCTCAAATGGAATGAACTTAGACAGCTTGACTGCTTCGGTGTAAGCTTTCTTTCCCCAAGATCCAGCCACTAGGTAATAGGCCTTGCCGCCTTGGGCTAGATTAAGGGGAATCATGCTAAACTGAGTAGAAGCTCCACCCTGCAAGAAGAGCACGCGGTAATTGTCCGGAATATCCATGAGCTCACGCAGCAAGCTCTCAGCTTCTTTTATAATATCGTCAAATTCCTTGGATCGGTGGGACAGCTCCATCACACTCATGCCACTTTGGGCATAGTCTAAAAACTCAGCCTGAGCTTTTTTCAAGACTTCCTTGGGCAATACTGCCGGTCCAGCAGAAAAATTGTAAATCGTCATATCCTACCTCCAAAATTTATTTTGTATATCATATCACAAAGTTTAGAAAATATCTATTTTATTTCAGAAAATCATCTCTTTTTTAGATAATTCCCGAACGTTGTTGAAATATAGATAAGCAAAACCAACTGTCTAATCCAGATAACAAAAAAATCCTGATTTTAAGTCAGGATTACTAAGTCTGAAGACATAGAAAAATTAAAGATTTAATTTCTATGGAAAGTGTTCAATCAATGTTCATAACTTCCTATATCTTCCTCTTCCAATAAATTCTATCATCCCTTTATCTCTTAGCAATTGCAATTGTTGGCGAATCTTGTCCTTAATATGATGGTTGTTAGGGAAAATGAGTTTTAAGCTTTCTTCAAAAGAATACATATCTTCAAGCGTAAACTCTCTCTCCTTGATTTTATCCAAGCATTTGAGAATTTCCAGCAACCATCCCCTAGTAGCAAAAGATTGCTTTCTAAGAAATAAGGTCTCTCTAAATTCTTTATGTACTAGTTCAGGCTCTCTAATCTGACCATTTTTAACTAGAAATATTCTTCCCTTTGATGACACTTGTGACAAATCGATATTGCAGCCTACCCAACCCGCGCGTCTTGCAGTCGGACCAAGTGGCTTCCTCTTAATTATAGTGTCAACTGTTATAAATTGCTTGGGAAGGACTATAAAATTTTGAACTTCATAAGTTTCCGAATAGGTCAAAAAGAAAAAGTTTGGATTATTATCTGCTTGTACTCTCTCAACCATAGTTGCATAAGCACCGTCATTGATAATAGAAGAAAAATTTCCCTTCTTACTTTTTAGTTCAAATTCTTCTGAACAACTCTGGCAAAAGAAGTCTGCAACAGGGCGATTATTTTCAAAGTGTTTCAAAGGGGTTTTACCACAATTTGGGCAATAGCTATGACGAGCAGCCCAATCTTCTGTCAAAACACGAGCCTTTTGACTGTTGCTTTTATAATTTTTAATTAAAGCTAAGTTAAACTGTAATTGCATAAGAACCTCGAAGTACGATAAACATCAACAACCTACTATAAAAATTTGACAGCAGGGAGCATGATTAAACACATTTTTAAAGTCTTCAACTTTCTATCAGTTCATGATAAACCGCATAGAGCTCGCTCTTGTTCCTGCCGTATTTCTTGGCGACGTTCTTGATGGCATGATTTTTTTTGCTGCCGGCTTCAACTAAAAGATCAATCTCAGCGAGTAATTGGTCCTGAGATATTTCTTGTGAAGCATTTTCTGCCGCCCCAGCTACAATCAAGAGACACTCTCCTTTAGGAGGATGTTCAGCCGTATAGGCCAGCAAGTCTGAAATCAAACCTCGCTGATACTCTTCATGAATCTTAGTCAACTCGCGCACCAAGACAACTTGGCGGTCACCATAAACTGCCAACATATTTTCCAGCGTAACCCGAACCCGATGAGGCGATTCATAGAAAATCTGGGTCTCAGGATAGGATTTTTTGCTAGTGAAAAATTCCTTCTGCTGGCCAGCCTTTCTAGGCAGAAAACCATAGAAAATATGCGGTTGGGGAGCCAATCCGCTAGCAATTAAGGCTGTTATTCCAGCACTAGGACCAGGAATTGGCACTACAGTAATTCCAGCTTCTAGCGCTACCTGAACCAAATCATGTCCAGGATCAGAAATGCTGGGCAGACCAGCATCTGAAACCTGGGCTATATCATTTCCGCTTTGAAGCATGTCCAAGAGAACTGGGATTTTCTCCTTGGCATTGTGCTCGTGAAAACTGATCTGTTTAGTCTCAATGCCAAAATGCTTAAGCAGCAGGCCGGTGTTTCTCGTATCTTCAGCCGCAATCCTGTCAACCTCTTTCAGGGTATTGACCATACGGATGCTCATATCATCCAGATTGCCGATAGGAGTTGCGACCAGATAAAGCTTGCCGTAGGCAGTTTCGCCCTTAAAACTTTTTTGAACCTGCATCGCTACTCCCTAAATAACAATTCATCGCAGAACATGCACTCTGCGTCATTCTCCCGGCGCTGGCCATAGAAATCCGTACAGACATGAAAGCCGTCATAGTAAAGCTTGCGCAGATTATCCCGATTTTTCTTGGTCTTGGTCGGAGCTTCCTTCTCCACCTCTCCCAAGCGCTCCCTCAGCTTGTCATTTTCCAGATGCAGAGCAATATTTTCCTCTACCACACTCTTGAGATTCTTCTTAACAGCTTCTACCTCAGCAAGGGTCACTAAAAGCGTCTGTGAAAAATCATCTAAGGCGTCAAATAAGTCTTTTTTATCCATTTTATACTCCTGTGCTGCCTCTTTTTACTTTCCTTTCAAAGTCATATATTCTAAAGCATTTTGAAAAGATACATTGGCCTGCCACATTTTCCGAGCCAGCAAAAGCTGCTCCAAGGCCTGTCGACCGCTTTCTGTTGCTATATCCTTATAAAATAACACTTCCAAGAGCTTGAAGACCTGTTCCTGCTTATCCTTATCATCAGCCAGCTTTGCCAGACGTGAAACCTGCAGAAATGCCTGACTGGAGCGAGTCTGAAAATCCTTGACAAAGCGCTCGCATTCGCTGACTAATTCAAAAAATGCGTTATTATGAGCCAAGCTTTCCGCTTCTGACTGAGTCTGACTATAGGCAGCTAGTAGCTCCGCTCGACTTTTAATCAAGCCATCCTGCTCCAAGCTGTGCTGCAAAGCAGCTGTATTTTTCAAAAAATGATAAACCTGAGTCCGACTTCGAATCGTCGGCAGAATCAGCTGTTCATCAGCAGTCAGGAGAAAGATATAAATCTCGCTCTGTGGTTCCTCAATGACTTTGAGCAAGGAATTGGCTGCATTAACATGCATCCGATCCGCATCGCAGATAATGAAAACCTGCCGACTGCCTTCCAGACCACTCTGAGAGAAGTTTCGGACCAGCTCTCGAACTCGGTCAGTTTTGATAATGTTATTAGCTGGTCGCACCACCGTTACATCAGAAAAATCTTCTTCTGCAATCAAACGACAAGAACGACAGGACTGACAAGGCCAGACGCCCTGCTTATTCTCGCAAAAGAGACTCTGAGACAGGATTTGGGCCATTTCAAAACTGCCAAAAGCTCCGGTAAACAAGTAGGCGTGACTAAGCCGTCCCTGTTCCAAAATATGCTGAAACTGCTCAAACAAGCTGGGCTGGCTTTTCTGTAAATCTTTTATCTTCATGACAGATTCCCAAATCGTTCCTGAATGATGGCTAAACTATCAGCTATTACCTTATCCAGAGGTTGACTGGCATCTACCTTTACAAAGCGCTCGGGCTCCTTATCAAGAATCGCCAAATAGCCCTGCCGAACCCGCTGATGCAAGTCCAAACCTTCCAAATCAAGCCGATTCACCTCTCGGCTCTCACTCCTAGCAATCCGCGCCAGCCCTTCTTCAACATCAATATCAAAATAGAGGGTTAAATCAGGTTTGAGACCATCTGTCGCAAACTGATTGAGCCATTCAATATCAGATACATCCAGACCACGGCCGTAGCCCTGATAGGCCACCGAACTATCGATAAAACGGTCCATCAAGACGATTTTCCCTTGCGCCAAAGCCGGCAAAACCCGCTCAGCCAAGTGCTGGCGGCGGCTGGCAATGTACAGTAAGAGCTCAGTCTTTGCATCCATAGCCGTATGACTAGGCTCCAAAATCACTTCGCGAATTGCCTCCGCAATCTGGACACCGCCCGGCTCCCGTGTCGTAATCAGACCAGTGCCATAATTTTTCAAAAAAGGAAGCAAGGCTTCCAACGCACTCGACTTTCCAGCCCCTTCCGGACCTTCCAGCGAAATCAAAATACCATTTTTCATCTTTACCTTTAATCTCTAACTTCTAATTTCTTAATCTTTATAAGAAAATGCAGATGAGACTTGCCCTAAAGCTTGATATAAGCTGCTTTTCAGAGTTCGTCCACATTGCTGAGCAGCCTGATAAGAGCTGACTCCGTCAACTCATTATTTTCATCCCACTCTTTTTTATCTATTGTTTATTTTACCAAAAAAAAAGCTAAAAGCCCATTATAAGAAAAAACTTTAAATATTTTTTCAAAGTGTTTTACAAAGGCTAAATTTTTGGTAAAATATATTCAGAAGAAATTTCTGGAAAGAGATTTAGGAGGATCTTATGTTTAAATTAAAAAACGTACTGGCCATCATTTTTGGGGCTGGAATTTTTTCTTTTGGGATTCATTATTTGGTCATTCCCTTTCATTTGTATGAGGGTGGAGCAACGGGTCTGACCTTGATTACCTACTATCTATTTAAAATCCCTGTCTCGACGACCAACCTAGTGATTAACATTCCTCTCTTTATTATTGCATGGAAGCTACTGGGTTCGAGAACCCTCTACCTCAGTATTCTAGGGACTTTCTCTGTGTCAGCCTGGCTCAAAATTTTTGAAATCTTACCTGCCTCCAAACACCTGCAAGACTATTTTATCTCAGCTCTGGACGGCGATGTCTTACTAGCCTGTCTTGGAACGGGGATTATTATGGGGATTGGACTGGGCACCATCTTTAATGCTGGCGGAACAACTGGCGGTACGGACATTGTGGCCCGCATCTTCAATAAATACACCAGCATTTCCATGGGCAGACTTATGCTGACGGTTGACTTTGTAGTCATTACCTTGGTTCTCCTAGTCTTCAAAGACTTACGCATGGTATCTTACACCCTCATGTTTGTCTTTATCACCTCCCGCGTCATTGACCTAATTGCAGAAGGAGGTTTTGCTGGTAAGGGATTCCTTATTGTTACCAGTAAGCCCACTGAGCTAGCTGAAGCTATCAATGACAAGCTGGATCGTGGAGTGACCTACCTCAAGGGGCAAGGCTTCTATAGCAAGCAGGATCTGCAAATTGTCTACTGTGTTGTTTCCCGTAATGAAATGCAGCAAATGAAAAAACTCATCAACCAAGTCGATCCATTTGCCTTTACTACTATTACCGAAGCCCATGAGATTTTGGGCGAAGGCTTCACTTTAGATGCCAATAAACAACCTATTGTACGTTAAAAACCTCATCTAGCGATGAGGCTTTTTTATTTTATTTATAAAGCTTTTGCAGCAGTATGTGTAATCTCAGCCAACTCAATAGCATGCTCTTCAAATTTTTTCTTGAGAAGCTCCATGTCTATATCACCTGCTAACTGTACTTCAATGACGACTTTGCCATCCTTGCGTGGGATATTGACTGTATTGGAGATGTTGAGATTTTCTTCCACTAGAAGACGGATTATCTGCTCAAGAACCCCCACCTTATTCTCAGTGACAAAGCGCAGACGGACTCCCTCTTCACCATAGCCAGACACTTCTAAGAAGGCTTTGAAAATATCACGGTCAGTAATAACCCCGTAAAGTTGCTCATTGTCCACGACAGGCAGGATACCAATCTTATTTTTCAGCATCAGATAGGTCGCATCTTCCAGACTGGCAAACTGAGAGATCGTAACCACATCACGAATCATAACATCACCAACCTTGGTTTTGTTGAGAAGATAGTTCATCTCATAAATGGACAGACTCGTTGCCTTAGATGGACTAGCTTCTGCAATCGTTCCTTCTGTCACCAGTCCCACTAGTTGGTCATTCTCAATCACCGGCAGACGGTGGAGTTTCTGCTCACGCATCATATCTGCCGCATGAGCAATCGTTGTATTTGGGCTGATATAAACCACCTTACGCGTCATAAAATCTTTAACTGCCATAAAAGTCCCCTCTACTTCCTATCCATAATTCTTATACTTATTATACTTTATTTTGAAGCTGATTTCAAACGCTTCCAAGTCCTTTGCCTAAGTTTTCAAAATTTAGAAAAATCCCGCGATTGGAAAAATTGAAGATAGACAATAGTCTACTAAACTAGCTTAACATCTAAGAGAAGAAAAAAGGTCCAATGGACCTTTTCAAAATGTTAAGTTACTATCGTAACTTTCTATCCACAACCTAAAAATGTCTCCCAGACATTTTTAGCCACCTAGATATGCTTTGCGGACTTCGTCAGAAGCGAGGAGTTCTTGACCGGTTCCGGACAGAACGATTTTACCTGTTTCAAGGACATAACCGCGGTCAGCGATAGAGAGAGCCTTGTTTGCATTTTGCTCAATCAAAAGAACTGTCGTTCCTTGTCGCTGAATATCTTGAATAATATCAAAGATTTCCTGGATAAAGATCGGCGCCAAGCCCATAGAAGGCTCATCCAAGAGCAAAAGCTTAGGTGTAGACATCAAAGCCCGTCCCATAGCCAGCATCTGCTGCTCACCACCTGAAAGGGTTGCAGCATCTTGGTTTTTACGCTCTTCCAAGCGTGGGAAACGAGAGAAGACCTTTTTGAGATTGGCTTGATTTTCTTCGCGATTTGTTTTGAGAAAGGCGCCCATTTCCAAATTCTCCAAAACGGTCAAACCTGGAAAGACATGACGGCCTTCTGGTACTTGCGAAAGTCCAGCTGCTACGATTTTTTGAGCAGGAACTTTTTGAATTTCATTGCCTACAAATTCAATTTTACCAGCACTTGGACGAACCAAGCCTGAAATAGTCCGGAGAATGGTCGTTTTCCCAGCGCCATTGGCACCAATCAGGGAAACGACTTCTCCTTCGTTTACTTCAAAGCTGACATCACGGACAGCCTGAATCATGCCATAATGGACAGAGAGATTCTCAACTTTAAGCATGGACATTAGGCTTCACCTCCTAGATAAGCTTCAATAACACGTTTGTCATTCTTGATTTCATCAGGTGTTCCGTGCGCAATCAAGCGGCCGTACTCCAGCACATAGATTCGCTCAGTGACTTCCATTACCAGACTCATGTCATGCTCAATCAGCATGATGGTAATGTTAAATTCGTTTTTAATCCGTCGAATCAATGCAGTCAGCTCTGCTGTCTCCTGAGGGTTCATCCCTGCAGCTGGCTCATCCAAGAAGAGGATCTTAGGCTCTGTTGCCAATGCCCGAACAATCTCCAAGCGACGCTGCTGACCATAAGCTAGGTTCTTAGCCAAGGTTTCTGCTTCCTTGTCCAAGTCAAAAATTTTTAGCAACTCCAAAGCCTGGTCTTTGAGTTCTTCTTCGTTTTTGTAGTAGACTGGCAGGCGGAAGAAGGAAGCCAACACATGAGCCTTATGATGATTACCAAAGGCAATCAAAACATTATCCAAAACACTAAGATCCTTAAAGAGCCGGATGTTCTGGAAGGTTCGCCCCAGACCTAAAGCAGCAATCTTGTAAGGAACCTTACCATTGAGCAAATGACCATCTAGTGTCACTGTTCCTTCACTCGGCTCATAAACGCCCGTTAAGAGATTGAAAAGAGTCGTTTTTCCTGCACCATTAGGGCCAATCAGACCAACCAGCTCGCCCTCGTTGAGTTCCAAGGTCACATCGCTGACAGCAGTCAGACCGCCAAAGTTTTTAGTTAGATTTTTTACATCAAGAAGTGCCATTATTCTTTGACCTCCTTATTCTTTTTGAAGAGCTTAGACAGACTGAGCTCCCAAGTTCCTAAAAGTCCGCCTGGACGGAAAATCATGACCAAGATCAAGGCCAAAGAATAGACAATCATCCGAATGCTGGATACATCCTGCAGCAGCATATTGAGAATACCCAATACTACTGCAGCTACAATGGTTCCAGTCATAGAACCTAGACCACCAAAAACGACAATAATCAAAATATTGATAGTGTTGGTAAAGGAATAGTCCTTAGGAACAACTGAACCAACGAAGCCAGCTTGAAGAGAGCCAGCAATAGAAGCCGTGATAGCTCCCAAGACAAAGGCTGTCACCTTGATTCTAGTAGTATTAACCCCAACAGACTCGGCAGCAATCTCATCCTCACGGACAGACAGAGTACTTCGGCCAATAGGACTGCGCAGGAAATTCAAGGTCAAAATAGTTGTGATAACAACAAAGACATAGACCATCTGCCAAGAAGTAAACGGCGGAATGGATAGGATACCAGCTGCGCCATTCGTCAAAGTACCGCCATTAATAATCAGAATCCGGATAATCTCTGAGACACCAAGAGTCGCAATCGCGAGATAGTCCCCTTTAAGACGTAGTGTTGGCAAACCAACTGCCAAAGCCACAATACCAGCAATGACAGCTCCCGCCAGCATAGCAATAAAGAAAGCTCCATAAGTTGGTGATTTAGAGCCAATAATTGCTACAGCGTAGGCACCTATAGCCATAAAGCCAGCATGCCCAAGAGAGAATTGACCCGAGAATCCGACGATGAGATTGAGCCCCACAGCCAAAATAATATTAATTCCGATTTGCTCTAAGATTTGAATGTAAAAAGCATTGAGAACACCGGCACTAACCAATACTGTCATCAGCAGGTAGCCGATTAAGACAAGGCCAAGCCAGAAAATATTTACCTTTAAATTCTTTTTCATACCTTACACCTTCTCTTTCACATTTTTGCCAAGGATACCAGCTGGACGGATCAGAAGAATGACAATCAAAATCGCATAGACAATGGCATCGCGGAAATCAGATAATCCAAGCGCTGTCGCAAAAGTTTCCAAAAGACCAATAACAAAGCCACCAAGCGCTGCACCAGGAATGATTCCAATACCACCTAGAACGGCTGCTACAAAGGACTTAATACCTGGAGTCATCCCCATCAGAGGCTCCAATGAATTATAGTAAAGAGCAATTAGAACACCTGCGGCTCCTGCAAGAGCTGAACCCAAAGCAAAGGTGAAACTGATCGTGCGATTGACATTGATTCCCATGAGCTGAGCAGCATCACTATCTACGGATACAGCTCGCATAGCCTTACCCATCTTTGTCTTCTGCACGATAAACTGCAGAGCCACCATGAGGAAAATCGAAATTCCCAAAATCAGCAGCTGAATATTTGAGATAGAAATCGGCCCCAAGTTAAAGCGTACTGTTTTAATAACCTGCGGGAAGGAACGGGTATTGGCACCGACAAAGAAAATCATGCCATACTCGAGAAGAAAAGAGACCCCAATGGCTGTAATCAAAGCCGCAATCCGAGTCGAATTTCGCAGAGGACGATAGGCTAAAAACTCAATAATCACACCGAGAATCGCTGTCCCAATCATCGCTAAAATGAGAGAAAGAAAGAAATTAAACTTCAGGATATTAATCAAGTAATAGCCCATAAAGGCACCAATCATATAGATATCGCCGTGGGCAAAGTTAATCAGCTTAATAATCCCATAAACCATGGTATAACCCAAAGCCAGAAGCGCATAAACACTACCCAGGATTAGACCGTTGACTAATTGTTGGAGCATTAGACACCACTCTTTCTATAATAAAATAAGGAATGGGAGAAAAATCAGCAGACTAGGTCGTGATTTTATCATCCCACTCCCAAAATACGAATAATAGTTGATTGAGAAACGAAGAAGAATAGATTATAAAACGATACTCTTTCAAATCCGCAGATTCATAAAGAAAGAAATCATCTACTAATTTGCTCAAGCAACTAGAAATAGAAAACAAGTCAAAGACTGGGATAGCCCCAGCCTCATAACTCTTATTCCGCTTTAACTGTTTCTACAGTATCTACTTGACCGTCTTTCAAGCCAATCATCAAAGCTGTTTTCACTGGATTGTGATCT